>NZ_DBMACH010000016.1:0-51840 GCF_057861365.1 Enterocloster sp. | reverse complement strand
TCTACTTCTTCTCCTGCTGCATTCAGGAATCTCTTCACTACATCGTAGCCGTATTCCTTCTGCTGGTAAATCACTTCTACATGGTTGGCCTGGATATCATTGCTGATCAGAAGGTCTGCTCCCTCCACCTTCACTAACTCGTAAAGGTTTCCATCATGAAGCTCTTCCTGCAGCACCGTTACATCAGATGCCTCCAGTATGTTGGTTCCGTATGCTGCGGTTCCTAACTTGGTTACTGTGTCTACTTCTTCTCCTGCTGCATTCAGGAATCTCTTCACTACATCGTAGCCGTATTCCTTCTGCTGGTAAATCACTTCTACATGGTTGGCCTGGATATCATTAGTGATCAGCAGATCAGCTCCCTTAATCTCTACTAATTCATAAAGATTGTCCTTGTAAAGTTCTTCCTGCTCTGTTGTTACTTTTGACACTTCCAGAATATTATCACCATATAAAGCAGTTCCCAGCTTAGTTACAGCATCTACCTCTTCTCCTGCCGCATTCAGGAATCTCTTCACTACGTCATAGCCATATTCTTTTTGCTGGTAGACTATTTCTACATGATTTGCTTCCAGATCACTTGTAATCAAACGATCAGCTCCGTCTACGCTCACTAACTCGTAGAACTCGTCTCTGAAAACCTCTTCCTGCAATACAGTTACACCAGATACTTCCAGAATGTTCTCACCATAAAGTGCAGTTGCACTGGTAACTATTTCATCTACCAGATTTCCATTAACATCCAGATATCTCTTTACCACATCATACACATATCCGTTCTTTCCAAAAGTAACTACATATTTCGTATTTTCGGTAATCTGTGTTTCTGTGGTTGGCTTTTCAGCTACTTTGTCATTTGCTTTCCATTGCTCAGTAGACGGATCAAATCCATCTAACGGACTTGCATCAGCAATCTGATCTGCTTCGAGCTTACCTGCTCCACCCTCTTCCGGTGTCGCATAATGCCCATCTTTGTAAAGAGTTACATAAACAGGTTCTGTAATTGTTACCGTACCATTCACAGCTTCATAGCTAACGATTACCTGATACTTATCCGGTATACGATCTCCATTACCGTCCGTATCAAAGTGCACTACAAATGTTGTATCCTGATTGTACTTCTGTGACTTCAAAGCAACCATTTCAGAAGAATAATCCTTCTGGCTTTCATCAATTGTCCAGTAGTCAAATGCATACTTATCTACTGGTGTTACACTTACCTCAGCCTTAGGAGATACCGGCATCTTAGATGCTTCTGTATACTTCCCATTCTCTTTAAAAGTATGCACTTCATATGTAGTTCCGGTAACGCTTCCATTTCCAGCGCTTACATACTTAAATACTGTCTGATACTTATCAGCCACGCCATCCGGCCTATTCGGATTTGTTGGATCAGTCGGGTCTGTTCCACCCTTTTCATCCAGTACATAGTAAATGTCAACCCGGTTTGAATCAACATTTGCTGTGATAACTGAACCTGTTCCATCTACTTTTTCCAGGATGTAATGGTGACCATTGTAATCCTCTGCGTCAGCCAGAACAATTCCTGAAACACTCAGGATATTCTCTTCGAATGTTCCTGTTCCTTCCTTAGCAACTACCGTTTCAGCCTTTTCATAATGCTTGTATACTTTATATGCAAATTCATCTTTGGTAAAGTGAGCGGTAAAGGTTTCATCTTTCACCGCATACTGTGCCGCTTTTAACGCATCTGTTGTATTATAAGTATTGTTGTTGCTATCTGTCCAACTGTCAAACTTATATCCAGTGGATGGGGTAATTGTAACGTTAACCTCTGGGTTAATCATTCCTTCTACCGGAATCGGATTACCGTCTGAACCCAGTTCAAGCGTTCCATCTGCTTTTACCTTGTACTTATTATGATACTCGCTTGTAATTCCTTCAAGTGTTCCATTATTATCTGCCACATAAGTAAAAACAATCTGAAGATCATCCGGAATGTTATCCTTATTCTTGTCCTCGCCAAAAACTGCCACATACCCGGATTCTACATAAAGATCATTTGCATCCTTGCTGTTTGCATCGATTACTTCTTTGCTAAGGTTTCTATCCCAGCTTACGATCTCTCCGTCCTTCGTCCAGTGCTTGAATGCCCAGCCGTCTTTCGCTGTTGCTGTGGAGCCAACAGGTGTTCCTGTTGCAGGTTTTACCTCTTCTCCCTCAGGGCTTACACTTCCATGTTCTGCATCATCCGGGCTGTAGCTGATCCGTACTGCTTCATTCTCCGTGAAGGTGATTACATAATTGGTTGCTGTTGTAATCTTAGTTACTCCTGCTTCCGGTTTCTCAGGCTTCCAGCTTTCGCTTGCCTGATTGTAACCAGCATTTGCAGTTGCTTCTGCAATCTGATCTTCTGTAAGGTATCCGACTCCGCCTTCTGCTTTTGTTGCATAATGGCCGTCTTTATAAAGGGTTACATACGTTTCAGCAATACTTACACTTCCGTTTACTGCCTCATATGTTACCTTTACCTGGTACTCATCCGGGATCTTGTCCCTGTTTTCGTCCTCTCCAAATACTGCTACATAATCAGTTGTTATATACAGGCCGTCAACCTTGCTGTTTGCATCGATTACTTCTTTGCTGAGGGTCTTATCCCAGCTTACGATCTGGTCTCCCTTCGTCCAGTACTTGAATGCCCAGCCTTCCTTCTCACTTGCTGTGGAGCCAGCAGGATTTCCAGTTGCAGGTGCTACATCTTCTCCCTCTAAGGTTACGCTTCCGTGCTCTGCATCATCTGGTCTGTAGCTAATCCGTACTGCTGCATTCTCGGTCAAGCTTCCCTTAAGAACAACGTCTTTATCAGGCATTACAAACTTATTATTATTCACCTGAACATCTTCCGTTGTCCATCCACTAAATGTATATCCCGGAACATTCAAAGGAACTTCAACGTCTATCTGAGTCTTATACTTATGTGTACTCTCTACCGGCGGCACAACTCCATAAGGAATATCTCCTGTAATCTCATATTTAACCTGATGCTGATTTCTTGTATAGTACAGCTTCATAGTTAAAATATTCTGGATATCGGTTGTTCCGCTTGCTACTGTTCCAGCATGATTGGAATCATATGTGAATCCTTCATAAGTCGCTGGTATTGCCTGTACAGTATTTCCTGCTGCCACATCAGAAACAGTATCTATAGAATAAAGTCCAAACTCTCCGGTCAATCCCTCACGCCAATGCTGTGTATGATAAATAGCCTTCTGAGTTGTGTAATAGAATACCGCTTCCGCCGAATCCTTTGTTACAGTCACCACAGGATCGGATACCAAAGTATATCCGTCAATGTGTTTAAAATTAACTGCTACTGCATGATTACTGGTTTCAAATGTTTCTTCATCTGCAACAGGTATACTGTCATCTTTTAAAAGATATTTTACAGTATACTGCCATGTCTGAACCGGATCATATTCAAAGGTAATAACCATACCTGGCTTTGAAATATTTCTGGTCAGGAACATGGATCTGGGATAATAGCCTTCAACAGCAACTGCCTCTTCCGTCACAGACGTACCTAACTTAGCAGTTCCTTCCTTTGAATCCCAAATATCTTTCTGCTCTCCATTTACTTCTGTAACATATCGTACCGTATAAGTAACTGTTTCAGAGCTTTCCCACTTAGCATAAAGTGTAATATCTTCTACAATCTTTGACTCGGAGATAAACTTCTTAACGAAGTCAGCATCTGTATACCATCCCAGGAAAGTATCTCCTTCCTTTTCAGGATCCCGCGGAAGTTCAATCTGATCTCCCTTCGTCACTGTAATAGGGTCAATAAAATTACCACCATTTGTTTCAAAAGATACTGTGTATTCAGGAGCCTGCCATTTAGCATAAATCCTTATGTTGTCTGCAGGCATAGCAGCATTCCAGTCAACCGGATTTTCAAATGCAGGATCAAGATACCAGCCAGCAAATTCGTAATCATCATCTACATTTGCCGGACGTCCTGGTTCACGCAATGGTTTTCCTGTTGACAGCAAAGCCTCAAATTTGATGGATGCTGGATCCATTTCGCAGTTTTCAAAGTAGAGTTCGTAGGAATTTCGGGTATAATAAAGCCAAAGATCAGCCGGTTTCTCCCACGGCAATGAATTACTTTCTTTCTTCCATTCGCTAAATGTAAATCCAGTAATAGGCTGCTTGTCTTCCTCTGACAAAGAAACGCCTCTCCCTACTTTAAACCTAGCATATACCTCTTTGTTTCCCTCTAAGCCTTCTACATAATAGTAAATCATCTTTTCAGAACCAGTTGGATCTTTCTCATACATTGTCAGATGATCAGCAGGCATATTAGCTATTAAAGTATATTGGATAATAGATTCACCCCAACTTTCATCCTTATTGGGTCCCCATCCATCTTTTTCACAGGCTTTCTCCCACTGTTTGGAAACATCTTCGCCATAGCGGGCTGTGATTCTTAGGTTTGTATCCTCATACCATTTCCTGCTCTTTTTTCTCATAAACTTAATGGTATACGTCTCGCGGTCATAATATACATTCTTTACCGCCATACCATCAGGTGTGATTTCTACATTCCCTTCCGACTTAGTCTCATTCAGCTTGAAGCCCTCATAGTTCTTTTGTGTAGAATATGGGATATTGTTTCCAACGAATCCGCCTTTACCATAGGTAATCTCACCTACTGCATACTCACCCTTTGTCAGAGTTTCCTTCCAGTAGATAACCTTGTAGTCTGCTTTTTGAGCAGGATTCCACTTGGCTGTCACTACTGTATCCTGCGCAGGCATTGTTGCAGGCAGATTCTCCCAGCCTGCAAAATCATATCCTAATCTGCTCGGATCTTTTGCAGGTGTTTCAACTGCTGCACCATATACGATTTCAGACGGTGCGATATAACTTCCACCCTCTCCGGTATTCCAGGTCAAAGTATAGCTATTTCGCTCATACAGAACCTCTACAACCGTATTGCCGTCAGAGCCAATCTTCACCTGAGAAATCTCTCTTGCAGTAAAGCCCTCATACTCCTTAGATACAGCCTGAGTATAGTTTCCTACCTCACCAACTGCTGTCTCTGTCTCTGCCGGCTCTCCGGTTTTATTTCCCTGAACATCTAATAACCAATGCTCAATCTGATATCTGCCCTCAGCACCCGTATATGTTACTGTTACTGTCTGGTCTGTATCATATGCATCCTTAAATACGACTTCTTTCTGATCTGGCTCAAATCCATCAATTGACGGTGATTCTACGGTATAATCACATTTTACACCTGCCTGAACCTCTGCAACCCACGGCTGTGCTGCAGATGAACCATCCTTATACTGGTAGTTAACTGTCAAATGGATCTGTTCAGCATTTTCTGCATACTGAGCATAAAAGTTTGTGTCTTCTGTGATCGGGCCCAATTCCGGCTCCCATCCCACAAAATTCTTTCCTTCCTGTTCAGGAGCATCCGGTACGATTGCCCTTTCACCTTCTTTTACATACTGAACGCCAGAGATAAGTACATCTTCCTGTCCATTGTTGTAATAGAAGTTTACTTCATAATAATAGGTTTCCTCAGCTTCAATCTTAGCATACGTGGAACCTTCATTTATATGGTATACAGTCGAAGAACCACCGTCTATTCCGGTTCCCTCAAATGTAACCTTTACATTTCCGTCCGGCCAAATCTCATTGCCGTCTGCGTCATAAAGCATAACATCAGCTGCAAAGATATCTACTGCAGCCAAATTTTTCTTCATAAGCTTTTTATCAGCTTCCTTCTTCATCAAATTCAGCTGATCTTCATCTGTAATCGCCTCTGCCTCAACATAACTTCCTTCCGGAACTACTCCAGGCATTGCGCTCAGTGTAACCGTAACATTTTCAGCACCGGCTACATCTGCTGTAAGCTCAATCTGACTTTCAAATACCTTTAAAGCCTTTAAAGTTGTCGTATACGCCTTCGCCGTACTGCACCATCCCATACCAACCAGGTCGGTATCTGTGGCAGCGGGCTTGCTTCCCTCTTCCGGTTCAGCTGGAGTTGCCGACTGAACGGGTGCCTGAGTCTCTGTCTCAGCAGGCGCTGTCGTCTCCGTCTCGGCAGGAACTTCGGTCTCAGCTTCTGTAGTTTCCTCTGTCTCCTGAGTTTCAGGAGCAGTTGTAGCTTCCTCAGACTCTGTAGCCTCTTCACTACTTTCAGCCTCTGTGGAGGTTTCCTCTGTTGCTTCTGTGCTTTCCTCCGGCGCTGCGGTTGTTTCTTTGGAAGTGGTTTCCTCAGCGGCCGTTGTCTCTTTTTCAGGAGCAGCTGTAGTTTCCTTCTCGGTTTCTTCAGCCTCAGTTTCGATCAGCTCTGCATCTTCCTTCACAGCTACCACAGGTACCTGATGACGGGAAATGGAGGAAAGGGTTACTGCGGAATCATCCTGAGATTTTTCCTCATCAGTCTCTGTCTCCGGCTCTTCAGTCTCCTCAACAGCCTCCGTTTCCTCTTTCTCTGCCTCTGTGGCTTCTGTTTCAGCCTCTGTAACCTCTTCCTTTGTTTCTTCGGAGGTTTCTGTTTCCTGAGCCTCTGTGCTCTCCGGCGCTTCGGTTGTTTCTTCTGTCTCGGAAGATTCTTCTGTCGCATCGGGAGCTTCCGTTTCCTCAGGGATGGTGGTCTCCTCAGGAGCTGTTGTCTCAGCCGGGTTCAGTGTTTCGGCCGGGGTTTCCTCCGGCTGACTTTCCGGAGCACTTGTTTCAGGCACAGCCGGCAATGTTTCTTCCGGCTTTGAAATGATATTGCTCTCTTCTTCACCAAATTTGTCTTCATAGCTCTTGACTGTGATCCGCTTGGTGCTCTTGACCTTTTCTTCCCCATCTACCGTGCGGATGATCTTTGTGGAACAGCTAATGGTGTCTTCTCCGTTATTTATGTATAAGAAGATGACTTCCTCATCGCCTGTGACCATATACATATCATCGGCATCCTCAGGAAGACGAACGAACACTCTTACTTCTGCGTCCATATCTCCGCCTTCCACCGGGGGAAATACTTCGTAGACCTTGCCCTCGCCAAAGAACAGGGCATCGAACTTTTCAATGGCTCCATTGGTAAAGTTCAGATCATCCGCTGTCACCGGGCTTTGGGTTTCTACTGCATCATTGATGGCTTCCACCAGATCTGCTCCGTAGATCTCGAAGTCGACTCTGTTTCCTTCTGCTGCATAGGCCACGTTCAGATCTGTACCCACACTGGTAAAGATCATCGCGAACGCCAGCATCAGCGCCAGGAAACGCTTTTGGGTGTTATAGCGCTTCTGCAGAAACACCCTTGGTCTTTTCTGTCCTTCCATACTTTTTCTCCTCTCTCTTAAGATTTTTACGGCCTCCCCGGTCCGTATAAGCAAATCATACCATACAGGAGTTACAATCTGGTTACAAATTAAGGTTTCATTAAAAAAAGATTAATTTATTTCCATTTTCCTTCTAAAATTTGCTTAACCCTATCATAACAGATACCGCGTTATACCAGGCGTTATATTTCTATTTTTTACCATTGAATTTTTTCTCATTATATTTTCTCTATCTTATCTTATATTCAACGCTGCAGATAGGAATAACCCATTCGTTTCATTCCCTCCCTGGCGGAATTTTTGTGAGATTTTTTCTCATTTATTGCATTTGTTTTTCTGCTGTGTTAACATAAAATCAGCTGTATTTTATGAGTTTTTTTCTCATGTTTTTGGAGGGTTACTGCTATGCTGAATCAGTTTATTTTTCAAAATTACCGTATTTTTCAAAATGAAACGCTTCTTGATTTTTTCCCTGCTCCCATCAATGAACACAAACGCTCTCTTCTGACCGCTCCGGGGGATCAGGAAACCTTCCTCCCCGTGATCGCTCTGTATGGGCCAAATGGCTGTGGGAAGTCCTCTGTCCTGGAAGCACTTTGGGGACTGTGCCGATTTATGGACAAGGACTGCTCTCTCATTCTCTCCAGCTCCCGCAGCAGCTGCCGTCTGGATCCGGAAGCAGCAAAAAAGCCAATTTCCTTTGACCTGCTTTTCAGAAATGGAAGCTTCCTTTTCCGATACCAGCTTCAGATTTTAAAGGGAGACATTAAAGAGGAGCATATGTTTTACGGAAAACCCGGTACGGAGGATGCAGGCGTGCTCTTTAGCCGCACAGGAAACGATATCCATCTGGGAACTGCCGCCGGCGGACTGGTTCTTACAGGAGTTCCCTCTGCCGCTCCCCTTCTTCCGATTTTGTCAGGACGTTCTGGCGCTCCCTGTATCCAGGCTGCCGCAGGATGGTTCTCCCAGGCTGACTTTTTCCGTTCAAACAGAACGAACAACGTCCCTCTGCTGCCGGAAAAAGAAGAAAAAAAAGGACGGCTGTGCCGTCTTTTACAAAATATGGATATTGATATACTGGACTATTCCTACCGAAAAGAATCGGGCTTTTCTCAGTCCTCCCTCTTTCTCACCCACGGCCGTCCGGGCCATCCCACCTTTGCGGTGTCCTATGAAGAAGAATCTGAGGGGATCAGAAAGCTCCTCTGCCTTCTTCCACCGGTTCTTAAAAGCCTAGACTGCGGAGGGCTTTTGCTGGCTGATGATCTGGATCAGGCCCTTCACCCCCACCTGCTGCGTTATCTCATATCTCTGTATAAAAACCGTGAAAAAAATCCTCACAATGCGCAGCTTGTTTTCACTGCCCACAATACGGCGATCCTCACTCCCGGAGTAATGCGCAGGGACGAGATTTATCTGTGCTGCCGTCCTGAGGGAAAAGATGCCGTCCTCTACCCGCTCTCCTCCTATAAAAAGGAAAACGGCCTCATCCCAAGAAATGACGAGGCCTATGGAAAACAGTATCTGGAAGGCCGCTATGGAGCAGCCCCAAAACTTACAGAGGCAGATGCCTGAATTCAGACCTGACTCAAAACTTCATATTTCAAGCGGATTCTGCGCCAGTCTTCCCAACAGCGCAGATTCTGCTCGATCCGTTGAAAAATGTTCTGACACTCCTCCTGATCTGCTCCGCTTAACAGGATCAGATACTGACTTGGACTGTAGCAGGTAAACAGATCTCCCTTGCGCAAGGAGATTCCCACAGCCTTTCTCAGCTGACTGGAGGCTTCCTTTAGAAGATCATTTCCATCATCTAACGCTTTTCCCCTTATATCTACAAAAAATATACAGATAAGCACCTTTTCAAAAGAAATCCGCTCGGAAAGCCGGTTTAAAAGACGGTAGCTGTCAATAAAAGAGGGATAGGAGCAGTAATAGGGACCGTTGACTGCATCCCGTTCCTTTAAGCTTTCCCGCACATCCTTCAGCATATCTGTCGTATAACGGATCTGGCTGCTCATAGTGCGGAAACGTTCCAGCATCTTTTCTGAAGGTGGAAGTCCCTGTTCTTCAAAATACTGACGCACCACCCATTTATACACCTGCATTGCCTCCCTGAAACGCTTCATGGCGATCAGACAATCCATTTTCATGATCTGACATTCTTCATAGGGATAAAGCTGGCAGGCATTATTGACAATATTCAAAAGGGACTGGTACTCTCTGTTTTCCTGCATCTGACGGCTGAGGCTGCGCAGGCAGCGGAAATAAAGTTCCTGGCAGCGGACACTTACAATTGTAACCCACTTTTCTCCGGCCAGCTGTGCCAGAAATTCCCCCTGATAAAGTCCGCAGGCACGGAGGAGTTCTTCCTCATTTTCTTTCTCCAGTCCTTTCTCGGCTGTTGCCTGAAAGTCTCTGGCGTCTACATATACGCTAACGCTTTTGCTGACCCAGCGGTAAACGCCTCCCTCCGTCTGGATATGCTCTCCGGCAGGAAGACATTCCTCCATAATACGGCGGAGACGGAATACAACCGCTCTGAGACTCCCCGCCGGATTGGCATATTCCCCACTCCCGTACATCATATCAAGGAGTTCCTCCCGGCTGATGCCGCTGTCGTGATAATACAGCAGGATCAAAAACAACTGCAGGACACGCCCTGAAAGGGCTGTGCCTACGGGAAGGGATTTCCCATTGTACTCTGCAGAAATTTTTCCCATCATATGTATCTTTAACTGTGCCTCTTCGCTCATATCTCATTTCCCCTCTGTAAATCCGGCCGTCTGCAGATTAAAAACTTCGGAGGGTGTCCTCCTCGGCCTCTGCCGTCTTATCTATGGCCCGTATCTCAGCCTCATATCCAAAGTCCGAATTTACCTTTATATAAACCCGCTCCCCCACTCTATGGCCGCGGATGGCCTTTCCCAGCGGAGAATCAATGCTGATCAGTCCCTTTAGGGAATTTCCCCGAACCGTTGTAACCAGCTTGTAGGTTTCTGTTTCATCATCCTCCGGGATGTACAGCTCCACCCGGTCTCCCAGTCCTACCTCGTCCTCCTTTGATTCATCGGAAATGATCCTGGCCGTCTTTATCATCTTTTCCAGATAACGGATACGGCTTTCATTGCGGTTCTTATCCTGCTTTGCTGCTTTGTATTCAAAATTTTCACTCAGATCCCCGTGTGCTCTCGCTTCCTTTACCGCCTCTAAGGCCTCCTTGCGGACAACCAGCTTACGGTACTCGATTTCCTCCTGCATCTTTTCTATATCGCTTTTTGTAAGATTATCAAACATGGTATTTACTCCTTTTATATGTCCTTTGGCTGACATATCTATTCTACCACAAAATTGCTTAAGATTCTCTTCATTTTCCCTTTAATAATTTTATGATTTATTTAGCCTCTGATCAAACTTTGTCCACATTTATCCTGTATATTATGATTGTAAGGTTGATGAGACCTTTTACCATACAGGAAGACACTTTTTCATACCTAAGCCGGCAGATTCCCCCCTTTTTCTGCCGGCTCCCTCCATTTTATAGGAAAGCCTAAAGTGCTGCTTTCCTTTCTCTGAACATCTGACCGGTTATGATCTTATACTCTCCCAGACGCTGTGCCTTGCGGATTTTCTTTATATAAGGCTCCCATTCCGGATCAAAATGGATCAAATGAGCCCACAGTTCCTTCATTTTAAAGAGTACATTCTTATCCCCTGACATCGTTTGGCAGTATCCTTCCAAAATCTGCTGATGGAATGCACTCAGACGTTCTATCTGCGTTCTCCTTCTCTCTGTGCCTGCCTGCCCCGACAGTGTTTCGATGAGAAATGGATCTGCTAAAAGGCCTCTGCCGATCATTACTGCATCCAGCGCAGGATACGCGGCTGTAAGTCGTTCATAGGACTCCCGGTCAACAATATCGCCATTATAACACACTGGAGCCGCACTGTTTGCAAAGGCATTTCTAAACGCCTCCATTCTGGGCGTATATTTATAAAAATCCTTCAAAACCCTTGGATGGATGATCAGCTCTTTTAAGGGGAACCGATTATAAATAGAAAGAAGTCTGTCAAATTCCTCCGGTTCTTCGATTCCCAGTCTTGTTTTCACCGAAAGCTCCAGCCCCAGACGCTCCATCCCCTCGCAGACCTGCTCTAAAAACAGCTCCAGTCCCTCAGGGTCTCTTAAAAATCCTGCTCCCTTTCCCTTGGCAGCTACCGTACCGGAGGGACAGCCCAGATTTAAATTCACTTCCTTATAGCCGTATTCCTTCAATTCCCGCGCTGCCCGCAGAAAATCCTCACTGTTTCCAGTCAGAAGCTGAGGCACCATATCCATTCCCTCATTATGCTCCGGCAAAATATCATTTATCTCTCTATGGCTGAACCCGCCATTGTGTTTGGGTGCCAGAAAGGGGGTAAAGTATTTATCCATGGGACGGAAATGGGCATGGTAAGCATTTCTGTATATATATCCCGTCACGCCTTCCATAGGAGCAAGGTAAAATTTCATACTGTGTTCTCCTTCTCTTTTTATGCTCTCAGTATCTTAAATCACGCCAGATAAAAAGTCAAGAATATCCAGGCCTGTCCGCTGCGCAGGATAGACAGACACAGAAAATGCCGCCAGCCAAAACAGCAGAAGCCAGTTTCAGCAGGCGGCATAACGTTATGGTTTATTTCCGGAAATTTTTCCGGAATGCACTGGGCATCCAGGGATATTTTTCCTCGTTAGCATGATTATAAGTTTCCAGGGAACGCATCTGCTCTGCAATGTGAGGCAGATCCATACGGTTTACCAGGGTCTCGATCAACTCCTGGCCTTCGTCGGCAAGACGTTTGCGGGTTTCCTTATCCGGAATGGCAGTGGTGCTCATGTGGTCTTCCGGAGTTCCAAAGCAGTAGCCGATGGCAGCGCTCTGATAAGCCAGTCCGAAAATATCATCAAAAGGCTTGCAGGTCTGAGGATTCTGATGGTAATATCCGGTGGTCAGCGGCACATCTTCCAGACGGTTCATAATCTGGTAGGCGCCTACAGTAATGGCGTGGAAGCTGTCCATGCTTTTAAATAAATCTTTCGCGTTCTTTAACATCTGCATGGTCAGATCCATGTAAAGAATGGGGACTCCGGTTTCATCAAAGAAATCTCTTACCATAGGACTGCAGGTCATATGGGCAGGGCCATGAAAGCTGATGTAAATCTGGCGTTTAAAGCCCTGACGCAGCAGGCTGTGGGCAATTGCGCTTAAATAATCGATACCCTGACGGATAGACACCTGTACCGTGCCGCGGCCAGAAGCAGTTGCGCCGGCATAGAAATAAGGCAGTCCAGTCAGAACTAATCCGTTGCAGGCTTCCGCCATTTTTAAGGCATAAGCCTCGCTGATTACAGTTTCACTGTCTAAAGGCATTCCACCGTGCATTTCAACAGTGCCTACAGGGACGATAATAATGTCGTTTTCTTTTAAATACGCTTCTACTTCACTGTTTAACATACGTGGAAGAATCCGTGTGCGAAGTTCCATATGTTTCTCCTTTCATTTAACAACAGGTTTTCTTACAGTCCAAAGACTGCCTGGGCATTTTTAAAGCAGATTTTTTCATAGGCCCGGCGGCTTAAGGCGCCGTTTGCTGCCTGTTCGTCCAGCCATTGTCCCAGGGGAAAGACCATTTCGGTATTTACCATATCTGTGGCAAAGAACAGCCGGTCTGCATAAGTTTCTAAGAATTCCAGGCCAAAGGCAGGATCCCGCATAATGGCGCATCCGGCGCTGTTGGCGCTTAGGTCTCCGTATAGGTTGGGATATTTTTTAAATAGTTCCGGAACCCGTCCGCCTGGGATAACGGGGCCTTTTCCCCACTGATTCCGGCTTTCTTTGTCCGTAGGTGCATCTGCGCTCATTTCAATCCAGAAAGTCTGGCTGTGACCAAGAAATTGCGTGTGAGGGTGGCGTTTCAGGCAGGCTTCCAAAAGAGGAAGACCAGGGTCGTCTACAACACCGTAGCTGTAGCCAGTTTCCGGACTCATATGAAAAGTAACCGGAAGATTTAATTTTCCAGCCGCTTCAAATACGGCGTTTAAAAAGGGATCATCCAGCCTTCGGTTTATCATCAGTTCCCCGATGCCGACAGCGCCTTTTTCTTTGCAGACAGACAGCCGGTCATAAACAGTTTTGGGATCTCCGTCATAATCCAGATTGCACATCCAGGCATAATGCTCCGGATCCGCTGCAGCAATCCGGCAGTTTTCTTCATTGGACCCCATAGGCATGGAGAAATTCCGTTCTCCGCTGGACATGAGCACGCCTTTTCCGATCCCCAGTTCTTCTAAATGAGGCAGCATTTCTTTGTAGGTACTTACTAGAAGAGTATCGCTTTTGGGAACAGGATCAAAGCTTAAATGCAGATGCAGATCAATTTTTTTCATAGATTTTATTCCTCCGGTTTCGGGTACGCACAAATGGTTCTTGATCAGTTCTGGGAATTCCGGCGTTCCGCCAGGGCTGCATACATTTCAGCGGTCTTTTTCTGATTCAGGTTGAAGATCAGACCGATTCCGATGAGTTCTAAGATACAGGTAATAACCGGAACTGCATTTACCAGGTAGTAAATGTTATTGATCGTTGCCGCGCTCTGTACAGCGCCTACGCCGGAAACGTAGCCGATCGCAGCCAGTGCGGATGCAGCGCCGGTAGAAGCGATGGTAGAACCAATCTTACGGCTGAACGTATAGAGGCTGTACATGCTTCCGTCTGCGCGGAAATTCATTTTCCATTCGCTGTAGTCCAGACAGTCGGTAACCAGAGCCCAGATCAAAATGGTAAAAGCGGTCTGTCCGATCGTAGCTAACAGGTTTAAAATTGTGTAAAGCAGCGCGCTCTGAATCGGGAACAGTAAAATATAAGTGGAAAGCAGCAGGTTATAGGTACTCATAACCAGGATTACATTTCTCTTCCCAAATTTCTGCACAATCTTAGGGACCAGGATAAAGCAGATAATCATAACCGGAAGGGTTCCGATACTTGCCAGGGTCATCAAGCTGGTATCCTGATAGAATTCTTTGTAAATATAACTTTTTAACTGTCCGCTTCCAGTAATGTAAAGCATGCTTCCGATGGTTGCAACCATAACGCCGATTAACGGACGGTTCTTGACAGCTGCTTTTAATACATTTCCATAGTTGAATTTTTCCCCCTTCTGTTTTGGCTGGCGGACACGCTCTATGGTCAGGTTACATAACAGAAGGTAAGAAATAACACACAGAATGCCGAATATTACTGCGATCAGGCCAAAACGCTCCGGAATAATATTGGAATCCTTGTCAAAACATAAAATCGGAACAACGGAAAGCGCGCCGATCCCGACTACCGTACCGCCGATACTTCTGGCTCTGGAAAGCTTGGAACGGTCAATGGGATCCGTAGAAACAACGCTTGCCATAGCGCCGAAGGGCATACTGGTTCCGGTATAGGACATTCCATAGAATACATAAGCAAACGCTACCCATGCATGAAGGGCAATTCCTTCAAATGGAACGTTGGCAAAACATAAAATACCGGAAAGGGCCAGAGGAATCATAAACAGTTTTATCCATGGTTTGAACTTGTCGCCGCTTTTGCCAAGTCTCCAGCGGTCTGGGAAAGAACCCATGATCGGGTCGTTGATGGCGTCCCAGAGTCGGGCGGCTAAAAACAGTCCCGCCATCCATCCTGGCGAAATTCCCAGAACATAGGTACAGAATGTAAGAAAATAGGCATCTACGAACAAGTTTACAAAGCTTCCGGCCATATCCCCGAAGACATAACCGATCTGATCCTTTACTCCAAAGGGGCGTAAAGATTTGTCATTCATATCATGTTCCTCCTTGTCTTTGCTGCGGCAGATAACCGCAGACCATTAACTTATTGTGTTTTAAGAATACTATACTGTTATTGCAATTACTATTGCAAATATCGCATAATATATTGCAAATTAAGCCAAATTAGATTATGATAAGAAGGAGGAAGGAACAGGAAAAGCAATGAAATTATCAGAAATGCAAAAATATAAAGAACTGGTTTCTGCGCATAAGAGATCGGAAATCAGCAATGAAGAACTTCAGAAAACGTTTATTACCGACGGGGCAATTTTATCCAATCTTTATCAAGAAATGGAAATGGATTCAGATTCTGTAGACTGCCATGATGATGTGAATTATACGAAAGACAGCATCCAGCTTCACAGTCATACGTTTTATGAGATGTTATATTGCCGCAGCGGAAATGTACAATATCTTCTGGGAGCAGAACGGTATCGGGTCCGCAGGGGAGATATTATTTTCATACCGCCCGGGATCAGCCACAGGCCCCTGTACTTAGATCAGCTTGCAGAACCCTATTCCCGCTATGTGATATGGATCCACCCGGAATTTATGAAGAATATCCAGCAGTTTTTAGGTTTTATCCCATTATCGGATCCGGTTCTGTTAAGAACCCAGGACAGCGGGTGGGAGTACATGGAAAGATATTTTCAATCTGCCTGCAGGGAGGCTAAAATCAGACAGGAAGGATATGAAGCCTGTATTTCTTCCATAACGGTGCAGCTTTTAATCCACCTGACCAGGGCGTGTACCCACAGCAAGGCTACGGAACCGCTAACTGAGAAAAAAGAGCTGCTGGATGAGCTGATCCGCTATATAGAAGACCACCTGGCTGAAAAAATAACCTTAAAATCAGCGGCTACTGATTTTTACATCAGTGAACGGGCCATATCGCGCCTGTTCAGCGAAAAAATGGACGTCAGCTTTTACCGGTACGTAACCCAGCGCCGGCTGATTGCCGCAAAAACCAGGATTATCAATGGAGATTCCCTGGAAACCATAGGAGAACAGGTAGGGTTTTCCGACTACTCCACCTTTTACAGGGCGTTTAAACAGGCCTTTTCTATATCGCCCCAGCAGTTTAAGAAATTGCAGAAGGCATAAAAAATACCCCGTCTACTGCACAAGGCCAATAAACGAGGTATTAAAAAGGGGAGGATAAGTATTTATTTTCTCTTTTGTGATAATCTCATTATCCCCGCTTCTGTCAAAGTTATACACTCCGTATCAAAGAATTATCAGGAGAGTTGCCGTGATCAGTACAATACTGATTACAATGGAAATGGAATTGACTGCACTGGCAAGTCCAAAGTCGCCCTTTAAATCTGCCGTAAAGGCCGGCGCTGCAGACGCAATAGGGCTCAAGGGCAGGATTGCCAGAGCCTGACGGTATTCCAGAGGAAGAGGCATAAAAAAATAGAGGGCCGCCGCCACTGCGATCGAGACGCCGTAACGCACTGCCAGGATCTTTACGATTTTTCCCTTCTGGCTGGTATCTCCGGAAATTTTAAAGCCTACTCCCATCATCAGCATGGCGATAAAGGCATTCGCCCCTGAAACCACCTCTGAAAATGTGATCACCGGAGCCGGAAGGCTGATGTGGAGCAGGGACAGCGCCGTCATGGTTATATAAGCGTCAAAGGGTACGGAACGCACCAGGGTTTTTATAATAGGGATCAGGGATATCTTTCCCTCTCCCTCCTTTACCATCTTTGCCGCACTAAAGGCTCCGCCCAGACAGATAAAGGAATTTCCCGTATCAAAAAGGCTGGTTGTGATTACCCCGGCTGGCCCTAGAAAGCTCTGGGCAAAGGGCATAGTGAAGTTTCCTATATTATAGCCCGAGGTGTTCAACATGAAAAATGCTTTTTCCTCACGGTTTTTTCCCGCTGCCAGATAGGCTGAGGTTATAAGCATCAGGCCTCCCCCCAGACCAAGAACCGACAGGATCAAAAGAGACGCCTGAAGATCAACCCCTGAAAAATTGGCTACGATCGCAGCCGGAAGAGTTATCTTCAAAACGATCTTTGAAAGCACATGAAAATCCTCTTCTTTAAAAAATCCTTTTTTTCTCAGCAGATATCCCATAAAAATGATCGCAACGAAGGCAGCCGCCTTCATCAGTATTTCAGCCATGATGATTCTCCTTACACTTTTTCATTCCATTGTGTACTATAGCAGAAACCAGCGCTGTCTTCAATACCGTTTCCGAAAAAATACGCCCCGCCAGCCCGGCGGAGCGCACATTTCATTTATACATATCCCAAAAGTCCCGGCAGCCACATGGACAAGGCGGGAATATAGGATACCAGCATCAGCACAATGAAGATTGCCGCAAAGTAAGCTAAAAGCGGCTTTATCACCTGCTCAATCTTAGTCTGTCCCACTTTTACACCCACAAACAGAGTGGTTCCCACAGGCGGGGTGATGGTTCCGATACACAGGTTAAAGATCATCATAATACCAAAGTGAATGGTATTCATACCCAGAGTCTGGCAGATGGGCAGGAAAATAGGAGTGAAGATCAGGCAGGCCGGCGTCATATCCATAAAGGTTCCCACGATCAGAAGGAGGATATTGATGATAACGAGGATCACATACCGGTTGTCGCTGATTCCCAGCATTGCCTCGGATACAGCAGTGGGAATGCCTGTAAATGCCATAACCCAGCTCATGATGCTTGACACGCCGATAAGAAAAATGATAATACCAGTCATCTCCGCGCTGTCAAGGAAGATTTTCGGCAGCTCAGAGGGTTTGATGGACTTATAGAAGAATACAGACAACACCATGCTGTATATAACTGCCACCACGCTTCCTTCTGTAGCGGTAAAGATACCGGAAATGATCCCGCCGATTACCACAACGATCATAAACAGACAAGGGATGGCCTGTAAAAATACCTTAAGCTTCTCGCTGTTTGTAAACTTCTTTGTACTGCGGTAGCCCTTCTTTTTAGCAAAAATATAGATTACGATCATACATGCCAGTCCCCAGAGGATCCCGGGAATATAGCCCGCCATGAAAAGAGCCGCTACGGAGGTTCCTCCGCTGACAAGTGAATAGGTGATCATAACGTTGCTCGGAGGGATTAAAAGACCGGTAGGAGCGGTAGCGATATTAGCCGCTGCTGAGAAATCCCTGTCATAGCCTTCTTCCTCTTCGATAGGGCCGATGATCGAACCCATGGCGGAAGCTGCCGCCGTACCGGAACCTGAGATGGCACCGAAAAGCATATTGGCAACGGCGTTGGTGTGTGCCAGAGCTCCCGGAATACTTCCTGTAAATAATTTTGCAAAATTGATCAGACGGATAGCAATACCGCCCTTATTCATCAAGTTTCCTGCCAGGATAAAAAACGGAATGGCAAGAAGGCTGAATACGGAAATACCGGAAAAAATCCTCTGTGCTCCCGTAAGCACGGATGCGCCGGTATCAAGCACCGGAAGGATCGCTCCGATGGAAGAAACAGCCAGAGCTACTGCGATTGGTACTCCAGCTAAGAGCATAATCACAAGAAGCACTAAAATAATCAGCCCGCAGGCAACTGCAATCGTCATAACCGAACCTCTCCCTTCTCCTTAAATTCCATATGAGCCACGTCTATGGCATTCATAAGGCTGAAAATCATGATCAGCACTCCCGTAACAGGCACGATCACATAAACATAGGCCATAGGCACCTGCAAAGAAGCAGTTTTTTGGATCATGGTCAGCTTTGTAATGGAAATACCGCCGTATACCATCACAACCGCTGCTAACAAAAAAGTAAGAAGGTCAATGGTAATCTCCAGATATTTTCTGGGCGCTCCGATGAGCTTGTCTGCCAGAAAGCCCATACGCATATGGTCTCTCTTTCCGAACACATAGGCGGAAGCCAGAAGGGCCATCCAGGTAAAAGCGTAGGTTAAAAGCTCCTCTGATACCGTACTTGGACGGTTAAAGAAATAACGGGTTACGATCTGATACGTTCCGATCAGGGTCATAAAGGCGAACAGAGCGATGATTACAAATCCCAGAACCTGCATGATCCCTGCTTTTACTTTGTGCATGGTCTCCATCCTACTGTCCTCCTTTTGCTTTTTCATTGGCAGCCTGAATATGGTCATAGAGATCGCGGATCTTCTCATTTTCCTGAAGCATAGACTCATGGAGAGGAAGAACCTTTTCTTTAAACGCTTCCACATCCACGTCAATAAACTCTACGCCCATTTCATCTGTGGCGATTTTTTTAGCCTCTTCTATACTCTTGTCCCACTCTTCCATCTCTACTTCCGTGGAAAGAGCCGCCGCCTCTTTAAATACCTGATAATCCTCAGGGCTTAAGCTGTTTAAGAACTTCAGATTGGCTACCAGCATATCCGGCACCATCTGATGCTTGTTATAAGAATAATATTTTGCAACTTCGCCGTGCTTGTTGTTGGTAAGAGCCAGTTCGTTATTCTCTGCACCGTCGATGACACCCTGCTGGATAGCCGTATATACCTCGCCAAATCCCATTGGCGCCGCTGCCGCTCCAAATGCCTTTACCATCTCTACGCTGGCAGGACTCTGCTGTACGCGGATCTTTTTGCCCTTTAAATCCTCCGGCGTCCGTATCGGGGATTTTCCGTAGAAATTACGGGTACCTGCATTGTACCAGGTTACTACGCGGAAACCGGCTTCATCCGTCGATGCATAGACATTTTCCATGTATTCCGTATCCTGCATCACGGATTTGTATACCTCCTCTGAGTCAAACAGATACGGCATACTGAAAATCTCATATACGTCAGCAAAGGTCTCCAGATTCGCTGTGCCGGCTACTACAAAGTCAATGGCTCCCGTCTGTGTCAGCTCAATGGCCTTCTGGGCTGAGCCTAAAAGTTCATTTGGAAATATCTGGACCTCATATTTGTCTCCCAGCTTCTCTTCCACATACTCTTTAAATGCCAGAAGCCCCAGATGCTCCGGATGCGTCTCTGACTGTGCATGGGAAACGCGGATAATACGCTTGCCGCCGGTTAAAGAACCGCAGCCTGTCAGACTGACTGCCACTGCTATCCCAAAAGCAAGCGCTGTCAGCTTTTTCATCATCTTCCTCACTTTACTGCTTCCTTTCTTTATACACATTTTATTAAATAATTATAAAAAAAGGATTTTCTGTTTTGTACCGTAAATCTTTGACATTGAGGGAGAAAATTTTGTCATACGCTGTCTGTGTGAAAGCTGTCTCTGTATTCAGAAGGGTTCATACCTGCAATCCTTTTAAATACCTTTGCAAAGTAATTGGCGTCATAATACCCTACCAGCATGCTGACCTCTCTTACGCTGGCATTTTTATCCTGTAAAAGCCGTCTGGCCTCATTGATCCTGAAGCGGGCCAGATAGGCGGTAAAATTCTGGTCAAAGCACTGTTTAAACAGCTTGCAGAAATAGGCGTCAGAATAATTCATCATCCGTGCCGCATCCTGCATGGAAATATCCTTCATATAATTTTTCCGTATATACCGGCGTATCTTTTCAGCCGCCTGTCCAAGCCGGTCAGGCTCGTCCGGCTCCTCCTCTAAGTCCGGCTCCGGCATCTCTGCCCCGGTCTCTTCCGGCATCTCCTGTTCCATATGCAGCTTTTCAAACTGCTCCCTCTTTTGGATCCGCCCCACGGCTTCCTCCATCACCGCAGTAAGCTCCTCTTCCTCACAGGGCTTTAAAAGATAGTCCAGCGCATGAATGGCAATGGCTCTCTTTGCATAGGAAAATTCGTCATATGCGGTAAGGAAAATGATCTCGCAGTCCTCATCCAGCCTTCGGATCTGTTCTGCCGCCTCCACACCGTTTAATTCCGGCATGGAAATATCCATGATCACGATCTGGCACCGTTCTTTAAAACACAGGCGGACCGCCTCATTTCCGTCTGCTGCCTGCCAGATGACCAGGCTGTCTCCAAAATGCTTATGCAGTCGTTTGGCAAGAGCCATACGTTCAATCTGCTCATCATCTGCCAAAAGCACCTTGTACGTCTCGTTCTTATCCTCATTCTGTATCACGGTTCATCCTCCTTACAGTTTTCCGGTGTAAACGCCAGCTGTACCACCGTCGCGCAGCCCTTTCGGCTCTCGATCCTCACTTCTCCATCCTCATACATTGCCTTCAGCCGGCGGGCAATGTTTCCCAGACCAATCCCAACGCCGGATCCATCTCCTTCCTTTAAGGCTCTTTTTATCTTTTCCAGTTTGTCCTCATCAATCCCTTCTCCCGTATCCGCCACCGAGATCCACAGCCTCTGCCCCTGTTTCCAGGTCCGCACCACAATCCTTCCGCCTTTGCTTCTTGCAGAAATCCCATGCTTTACTGCATTTTCCACCAAAGGCTGGAGCATAAAGGAAGGAACCAGTATCTCCATTGTTTCCGGGTCACAGCCTGTCTCATACTGCACTCTCTTTCCAAACCGCATCTGCTGCAGATACATATAATCCTGAACAACCTTAAGCTCACGTTCCAGAGGCATCACAGATGCAGTTGATTTTAAATTGTAGCGGAACAGGCGGCTTAATGCCTGTATCATCTTTTCCGTGGCAGCCGCATCTTCGATCTGAGCCGTTCCGGCGATCATATTTAAGGTATTGAAAAGAAAATGGGGATTGATCTGATTTTTTAAAAGCTGCAGCCGGACCGCCTCCAGCTGCCGTTCTGTTTCGTTTTTTTCTTTTAAAGCCTCAATATATCCTCTTGTCGCCTGCTTCATTTTATTAAAGGAACGGATAAGACGGCTGATCTCATCTTCTCCCTCAGCTGTAAGTTCAGGCCCTGAAAAATCATTTTTCCGGATACGGTCTGCCTGCCCGGCCAGCATTACCACTGGCTCTACGATGTTACGGCGTACGGAGCCATTCAGCCGCTTAACCATCCACAGCGCAGCGATCCCCCACAGGATACTGGCAGCCGGAAGGACTGAAAAAAGGAAACGATGCTTCTCGTAGCGTTCGCTTCCGTCCTCCATTGTCATCTGTTCCAGCTGTCCGGCCTTATCCTTGAGATAATTTTGAACCCGGTAGATCCGATACAGCCGGTTCACATATTCCGGATCCTCCCGGTCTGTTTCTTCAAGGACTTCCAGCTCTGTCTCGTAATTTTCATACATATTCCGGATGGACCAGGTACGGGCATACCGCTCAGAGCCCGTTTCTCTGTAATCAACGGGAAGCTCTTCCAGCCACCGGCGCGTTTCCATTCTGGACTGCTCAAACCGCTCCCGCTCTTCCGGAAGGGCAGTTCCCACATAACGCGCAAAGGCCAGGCGCTCCTCCTCCATCGCAGACCAGAAGGCCAGACTGCCGGCGTTCTGTTCCAGGATGCTTCCGAAGCTCCCAAGGCCGAACCAGCTTACTGCCAGATTGACTCCAATCGAAAAAAAGACCACTGCCCCGGCACAGACAGCGATCCGTTTTACTTTTTTCTCCAGCGAAACTCCACTTTTTTCCATATATTTCCTCCGGATCCGTTCCTTTTAGGAAGATTGTCCACAAAATCTCCTATAAGCCCACATAGTATATCACAGCTTATATCCTTTTGAACAGACCCGGACCGTTCCTTTTATGTCTTTTTAACATTCCTAAAGAATCTGATCCTCCTCTGAGGGCACATACCTGGCGATATCCTCAATGCGGCAGTTTAAAATCCTGCAGAGATCATTGATCGTTTTCATGGTCACATCTTTATTATGCTTAAGCCGGTGCAGAGTACTGTCAGAAATTTTATGCTTCTTCGTCAGTGTGTACCAGCTTTCCTCCGACGCCTCCAGAGTTTCCCAGAAAGGCGAATAGTCGATCATATTTTTATTGCTCCTATGCTTATTTTACCTGAAATAAGCATAAGTTAGAATTTGCATATTGAATATCTTCGGAATAGCGAATATACTATAGGTAAACAGATGCATATTCTGAAATTATCAGACTATTCTAACCGTTTTGCGTCAAAATAAGAGACGGGAAAGGAAGGGATTGGATATGGGAATTTATACACAGAAGGAAAAGGAATTGCTGGCAGATGATCCGGAAGTAAGAAAGCGGCTCCTAAGCTTTGCCTCCATGAGCGGAAAAGAATTTTTCAGAGAGGTTCAGTCCCGCCTGTCACCGGAGGAACTGGAAGAATATCTGGAAGAAAATCCGGAAGAGCGGATCTATCTTATGACTCCCCCCCACAAATAAAACAAAAAACGGCCTGCCATTAAATGACAAACCGATTCTCTTCTGGTTCTTCTTCAAAATAGTCCTTATAATCCACCTCTATAGAATGACGCATCCGCTTCATACTGTAGTAGAGGTGATCTTTTAATACCTGTTCCAGGCCGGAAAGATCTTTTTTGCAGATCAGCTCAAACAGCTGCTCATGCTCTCCGATAATCCTTGGAAAATCTGTTTCTGTAATAAAATCCAGCATACGAAACCGGGTATAATGAAGCTGCTGGGCCTGGAGCATATCCCAGAGCTTCTGTCGCTTTACAGCTGTGAACCAGAGAGAGTGCATCTGGGCGTCCATGCGGTAAAACTGTTCCGGTTCAAACCCCGGCGTCTGGATCAAGGCCTTCTGAACGGCAATGGCATGACGGATTTCCTCCATCACCATGGGCGTCTGGATTTCCATAAAATCCCTTAAAACCATGGTTTCCACCGCTACCCTCATATAGATCATCTGCTTGATATTATCCAGGCTCAAAAGAGTCACATACGTTCCCCGATAGGGAATCGTCTCCGCAAATCCCTGTTCCTGCAAAAGACGCAGGGCGTCCCGCACCGGAGTCCGCGACACGCCAAACCGCTCACAGATATCACTTTCGCTGATCAGGCAGCCTGGTTTCAGCTTCAGATCCAGTATCTCCCGCTTTAAGGTTTCAAAAACCAGTTCCCCTCTGTTTTTAAAATTCACTTCTCCCATGCAGCACCCCTGTTCCTTTTCTCAGATGAATCAGGACCCGCCATGCGGTCATGGCATGACGGGCCCTGATTGGTTTTATTGGTTTAATTGCGTAATCGATTACTTAGGCTGCTTGCCGATGTAAGCCAGGATACCGCCGTCTACATACAGTACCAGACCATTTACAAAATTGGAAGCATCAGATGCCAGGAATACTGCAGGTCCGCCCAGATCCTCAGCCTCACCCCAGCGTCCTGCAGGAGTCTTGGAAACGATGAACTGGTCAAATGGATGTCTGGAGCCGTCTGGCTGGATCTCACGCAGAGGAGCTGTCTGGGGAGTAGCGATATAGCCAGGTCCGATACCGTTACACTGGATATTGTACTCACCGTACTCAGAAGCAATGTTCTTTGTCAGCATCTTTAAGCCGCCCTTAGCTGCTGCATAAGCAGATACGGTCTCACGGCCCAGCTCACTCATCATGGAGCAGATGTTGATGATCTTTCCGTGGCCCTTCTTGATCATGCTTGGGATAACAGCCTTGGAAACAATAAACGGAGCGTTTAAGTCAACATCGATTACCTGGCGGAACTCAGCTGCACTCATCTCGCACATTGGGATTCTCTTGATGATTCCTGCGTTATTTACCAGGATATCAACTACGCCTACCTCTGCCTCGATCTGAGCAACCATCGCGTTTACTGCATCCTCATTGGTTACGTCGCATACATAGCCGTGAGCCTCGATGCCCTCTTCCTTGTACGCTGCGATTCCCTTATCTACCAGTTCCTGCTTGATATCGTTGAAAACGATGGTAGCGCCTGCGCCTGCCATTGCCTTTGCGATTGCAAAGCCGATGCCGTAGGAAGCGCCTGTTACCAGGGCTACCTTGCCTTCAAGTGAAAAGTTGTTTAAATAATCAGCCATTTCTTTATCCTCCATATATTTTTAACAGAATCGTTCGGATGAACTTACATCATCTCGTTTGGCATCATGGTATCCATATCGTCGAACTCCATGTTCTCTCCGCCCATAGCCCAGATAAAGGTATAGTTGGAAGTGCCGGCGCCGCTGTGGATGCTCCAGGACGGGCTGATCACAGCCTCCTCATTCTTCATGACAATATGTCTTGTCTCAGTGGGTTCTCCCATCATATGGAATACTACGTTGTCGCCCGGAACCTCAAAGTACATATAAATCTCCATACGGCGCTCATGTGTATGAGACGGCATGGTGTTCCATACGCTGCCTGGCTCTAATACGGTCATGCCCATGGACAGCTGGCAGGTCTTAAGTACATCCGGATGGATGAACTGATTGATGGTACGCTTATTGGAGGTCTCTGCCTCGCCGCAGGGTCTCTTTGCAGCCTTCTCAATCGGAATAAAGGTAGTTGTGTAGGAAGTATGAGCCGGTGCGCTGACCATGTAGAACTTTGCAGGCTTCTCAGCGTCGGTGCTCTCAAAATAAACTTCCTTTGTGCCCTTTGTAATGTACAGGCAGTCCTTGTATCCCATCTTAAAGGTCTGGCCGTCTGCTGTGATGGTTCCCTCGCCGCCGATATTAAAAATACCGATCTCACGGCGCTCTAAAAAGTAATGGGTGCCGAAGTTCTTCCAGCAGTCGATTCCCTTATCAATAGAAACCTTCTCTGTAGTAGGCATACATCCCAGAGTAACCATACGGTCTACATGAGAGTATACGGCAACTACCTCATTAGCCTTGTACAGATCTGTGATGAGGAATTCGTTTCTTAATTCCTCTGTTGTGTAGCGCTTTACATCCCTCTGGTTGGCAGAATAGCGAATATCCATTCTCCGATTCCTCCTTTGAAATATTTGTATTTAACTTTTTGAGTTTGTATACAACTTTTTTATCTGTATACAGACTATCATTTTTTTACCTAAAATGCAATAGGAAATATGTTACAAAAAAATACGGGTTTTATATGCAATATCACAAACGGATTGCATTTCCCATTTTTATCAGATATACTTACAAAAGAATCTGGACTTCTTCTGCAGCTGTCCAGACGATCACTGTATACATGAGAGGAGGATTTTCCCTTGAAGAAAAATATACTTGTAGGCCAGTCCGGCGGTCCCACAGCTGTGATCAACGCCAGCTTATACGGCGTGATCCAGGAAGGACTTTCCCATCCGGATGAGATTGGAGCTGTCTATGGCATGATAAACGGCATCGAAGGCTTTCTGTCCGGCCATACCATAAATCTCTCCGCAGAGCTTTCCAAAGAGGATTTGGAACTTCTGCGCCTGACGCCCGCCGCATATCTGGGCTCCTGCCGCTATAAGCTTCCTGAAAATATGGATGCTTCCGTATACCCCTTGTTATTTGAAAAATTTAAAGCCATGAATATCGGAGCTGTATTCTACATCGGCGGAAATGATTCCATGGACACCGCAGACAAATTGTCCAGATATGCTGCCATGGCAAAAGAGGATATCGTTTTTATCGGCGTTCCAAAAACCATTGACAACGATCTTCCTGTAACCGACCACACCCCCGGCTACGGCAGCGCTGCCCGATATGTAGCGTCTACTGTCCGTGAAATCGTTCTGGATGCTTCTGTCTATCAGCAGCCGGCTGTCACCATTATTGAACTCATGGGCCGTCATGCAGGCTGGGTCACTGCTGCCAGCGCCCTGGCAAGAAAGTTTCCCGGCGACAATCCCCTGCTCATCTATCTGCCGGAATCTGATTTTGATATGGAAGCGTTTTTAAATGATATCGAAGGCGCTTTAAAGAAAAGCACCGCTGTGGTTGTCTGTGTTTCTGAAGGCATCCACGATGCTTCCGGCCGTCTGGTATGTGAATATTCTACTGAAGCTCAGGTCGATACCTTTGGCCACAAGATGCTTACAGGCTGCGGAAAGCTGCTCGAAAGCTATGTCAGAGGCCGTTTCGGAGTCAAGGTTCGCTCTGTAGAATTAAATGTAAACCAGCGCTGCAGCAGCCTTATCTCCTCTCTTACGGACATTAACGAAGCCAGCGAGGCCGGACGCTTTGCAGTCCGTGCCGCACTTGAGGGCGTGACCGCAAAGATGATCACCTTTGAACGCGAAGAAGGAGCGGATTATTCCATCCGTTTCGGCCTTACAGATGTTTCCAATGTCTGCAATAAGGAAAAGACCTTCCCGCCTCACTGGATCACCGGCAATCACAACGATATCGGCCCGGAATTTACCGCCTATGCTCTTCCGCTCATCCAAGGGCAGCCACAGCATATTCTGGAGGACGGACTTCCAAGATATCTGTACCGCAAAGAGCAGGGGCTTTTGCCATGATCCGTTTTCCCACTTATGAATCCTGTACCCTCTGCCCCAGAATGTGCCGCATTGACCGCAGCCGCAAAACCGGCTACTGCGGATGTACCGTTCAGTTAAAGGCTGCCAGGGCAGCACTCCACAAATGGGAAGAACCCTGTCTGAGCGGGCCGGAGTGGGCCAGAGGCGGAAGCGGAACCGTCTTTTTTTCCGGATGTACCCTTAAATGCTGCTTCTGCCAGAATTATCCCATCAGCAGCGAACAATTCGGAAAGGAGCTGACTTCTAATGAGTTGGCTGATATCTTTCTCCGTCTGGAAGATCAGGGGGCCTATAATATCAATCTTGTCACCCCCACTCAGTTTCTCCCCTCAATCCTTCCTGCTCTGGATCAGGTTCGCTCCCGCCTTTCGATCCCGATCGTATATAACTGCGGCGGCTATGAACGTCCTGAGATCGTAGAATATTTAAAGGATTATGTAGATATCTGGCTTCCTGATTTAAAGTACCATGACAGCGCTCTTTCTGCCCGTCTGTCAAACTGCGGGAACTACTTTGAAGCCGCTTCCCGTGCTATCTATCAGATGATCCTTCAGACAGGCGCTCCGGTATTTGAGGAACACGCCCCTGAGGAGCCCTCCCAGCCTTCCTTCCTGCTTATGAAAAAAGGCGTAATCCTGCGCCATATGGTTCTCCCCGGACACAGGGATGATTCCATCGCCCTGATGGAATGGGTCAGCAGAGAGCTTCCAAAAGGCCAGTACCTGTTAAGCCTTTTAAGCCAGTACACCCCCTTCTACCATAGCTGCGACCATCCGGATATCAATCGTCGGATCACCTCCTATGAATACCAGAAGGTAGTGGATGCAGCGCTCTCTCTGGGACTTACTGAGGGATTTATACAGGAAAAAAGCAGCGCAAAAGAAGAATATACGCCGCCCTTTGATCTAAAAGGTCTGTGATCCCCTATATTAAATACAACAAAAGACGGATATCGAATCTTTGACTAACCACGTTCTCGATTACGATATCCGTCTTTTAACTATCTCGTCCATTGGACCAAGCCTCTCTTTCGAAACAATTGTTTCTTTTGTGACTCTATATTTAATTGTATCCACTCTGGTTTTCTTCTGCTCTCTTTTGTATATTCACTTGCTTCGGATCTATTTTCCACCTTGCTTTTCTTTCTTTGATCCGGTATCTCTCTCCGTCCTGATGATACTTTTCACCAGACCGGGCATTTATTGCCTTTGATACGCTTATGGATCACTTTGAAAATACGATCATCTGCTTGTTCCTATCTTTTATTACAGACATTCTCTTTCGTTTCTTTAAGACTGCAATTCTTTTACCAATCGATTGGACTTTCTTTTGTTTCTTAAATCAATTTCCGTTTCATCTGTCTGTACTATGTATGAGCAGTTACTCTCACAGAGTGCTTTCCCTGTTTCATCTATAACTAAATCACTTTAGCTTATAAATGAAACGAACATTCTCTTTCTGGTGGTCCGTACCTCCTTTGCTTAGATTTTATTACATTGAGTTGACTGTCTACAACTCCTTATTCTCTTTTGTATCTCGTGTTCTCTTCTCTTTTGTTGACTTTATTATACAAAAAGAGTCCCTATTTGTCAAGACTCTTTTTGTAATTTTTAATTATTTTTTGTCTTTTTATAAATTGTGTATATTTATTGTAATTGTTTATATTTTTATATAATATTTACCTGTTATATTTGGGTATTTACTTATAATTTTCAGAATATTTATTATTTTATATCTTCTTTGGGGAATTTCCTGCGGATCAGTTTAAAGGTAACCATGTGAGCCGCTGCCGTAATGAGCCAAGATACCGGATATGACAGATAAAGAACTGCCAGTGAACGGTAAACGGCAAATACTGTAAAAATCCAGAGAATACGAAAACCACATGCTCCGGTAAGAGAGACGATCATGGGAATCACCGAGTATCCCAATCCTCTCAAGCTTCCTACCATACAGTCCATCAGCCCGCAGATAAAATAGGTCCCACAGATAATCTCCAGACGGAGCATCCCGTATTTAAGCACCTCAGAGTCTGAAGAATAAATTCCCAGAAGATGAGTGCCCGCGCCTACTGCTGCCAGGCCAAGAACCAGCCCCACTGCCGTAACAACAGCCAGACAGATATTTTTTACCTTATTAATACGGCTGTACTTTCCTCCGCCAAGATTCTGGCTGGTAAAGCTTAAGCTGGTCTGATAAACCGCATTCATAGCCGTATAGACAAAGCCCTCGATATTTGCAGAAGCCGTATTGCCTGCCATGGCCACAGAACCAAAGGAATTGACAGAGGACTGGATCAGCACATTGGATACAGAGAAGATCGCGCCCTGCATACCGGCCGGAAGACCGATCTTCACAATCCGCTTCAGCTTATCCATATGAATGGTAAGTTTCTTTAGATGGAGCTTCATCATTCCCTCTTCCGCCATCAGGCTCTTAAAGACAAGAAATGCGGAAATGTGCTCAGAAATCACAGTAGCCCAGGCTACTCCGTCCACTCCCATTCCAAGGCCTATTACAAAGAACAGATTCAAAACCACATTGACCGCTCCGGCGGCAAAGAGGAAATAAAGAGGCCGCCTGGTATCTCCTACTGCTCTGAGGATCGCAGCGCCGAAGTTATAAAGCATTAAAACAGGCATTCCAAGGAAATAAATCCGCATATAGAGCACAGATTGATCCAGCACATCCTCCGGGGTTCCCATGATCCGAAGCATGGGGCCTGCGGCAAGCTCTCCCACCGCAACCAGAAACAGGCCGCTTAAAATGGCCGTCAAAACCGCCGTATGTATGGTTTCCTGAACATCTCTTTCCTTCTGTCCGCCATAATATCTGGCTACCAGCACATTTACACCTACAGACAAGCCTACAAAAATGTTGATCAGAAGATTGATCAGGGATGAGGTAGAGCCCACAGCCGCCAGCGCCGTACTTCCGGAAAACCTTCCTACTACAATAATATCAGCCGCATTAAACAAAAGCTGTAAAATACCGGAAAGCATCAGCGGAATGGAAAACAGCAGGATCTTGCCTAAAAGCGGGCCATTGCACATATCAATTTCATATGATTTTTTCATAATCCTATTTACCTCCGTTTCAGCTATACTTTAGCACAGGCAAATTCGTTTTACAAGCTCCTATATTTTTCTTGACATTTTTCGGTTCCTCTCCTACACTGTTTCATAAACTGTGCCATTTGGGAGGAAATGATCATGTCATTAACGGAATTGTTTATTATTGCAGTTGGGCTGTCTATGGACGCCTTTGCCGTAGCGGTCTGTAAGGGGCTTGCCATGCCGGAAATGAGCTGGAAAAACGCCGGAATCGTAGGACTTTATTTTGGCGGCTTTCAGGGCCTTATGCCCTTTCTGGGATATCTGCTGGGTTCCAAGTTCAGCGGAACCATCGAGTCCTATGACCACTGGATCGCCTTTGTGCTTCTGGCTCTTATCGGAGGAAATATGATAAAGGAAGCCTTTGAAAACGGCGAAGAAGCAGCAGATCCCTCTCTGGATATAAAAACCATGACCCTGATGGCTGTGGCAACCAGCATTGATGCCCTGGCCGTAGGCGTAACCTTTGCCTTCCTTCAGGTCCGGATCCTGCCTGCCGTACTCTTTATCGGAAGCATTACCTTCCTTCTGTCTGCCGCAGGTGTTAAGATTGGAAATGTATTTGGCTGCCGTTATCAGAAAAAAGCCGAATTTGCCGGCGGCCTGATCCTGATCCTCATGGGGCTTAAAATCCTTTTGGAGCATCTGGGCTTTCTGGGATAAAACAGAGATTTAAAAAAGCATCCGGACATTCCGGAACGATACCGTTCCCGGACTGCCCGGATGCTTTTTTAATGTAACTGGTCAGATTCTCACACCGCTTCCATCCACCTGATATCCATCTATAGTACAGTTCGTCATCATAACGCCATTATCAGGATTCAGATAATACCAATTTTCTTTGTACTCCTGCCAGCCGGTTTTCATATAGCCGTCCATACCGAAAAAATACCAGCTGTCATTGATCAAGGCCCAGGAGGTAAGATAATTTTCCTGATAAAGATATCTCCAGCCCTTTTTATCCTTTTCCCAGCTTCCTAGATGGATATTCCGATAGGAAGGCATCTCTGCCTCGGGAAGAAGCATAAAATAATAGGATCTTCGCTCATCTCCTCTGGCAAATTCAAGAACATAGCACCGCTCCAGAGAATCATAGAGCCGGCTTTCGCTTTCCTTTGCCAGTGTTTCCGGGCGTACGACCGGATAATTCTCTCCCTCCTCCAATCCGTACACCCGGCACTCCAGGCTCTTTTGAGTATCTCCCTCGTAGGTGATGAGATAATAATTTAAAACAATCTCATCCAGATTTACATCATTTCTGTCCTTTGTAATGGTAAAGGTATCCTTATCCGATACGCGGTTTCCCATTACATAGGACGTATAGCCGTCATAGATGGCCGTCTGCCGGTTATTTACATCCAGATGGAGCGTTACCGGAACCGGCGTTTTTCCGGCAGAACCCGCCAGGGCGGTAAAGGCGCCCACGATGGTTAAGGTTGCTGCCGCAGCCAGCGCTTTCATGCAACGCAGAATCCCTGCCTTTTTCATCCGGCCACCTCCTCCCACTGCTTCATTACTTTAATATCACTTTTCTGAAATTCTTTTTGCCTCTCTTTACTACAAGGCCCTCTCCGGCAAAACGGTCCTTTTCAAAGGCAGCGTGAATATCCTTTACAGTCTCTCCGTCTACAGATACGCCGCCCTGCTCTACATTTCGTCTTGCCTCAGAACGTGAAGAAGCCAGTCCTGATTTCGTCAGGATCGTCAGGATATCCATGGCATTTTCTTTAAAATCCTCTTCCGTCAGCTCGCTGGTAGGCATATTGATGGTGCTTCCTCCAGCTGAAAACAGCGCTCTTGCGCCCTCCTGTGCCTTTGCAGCCTCTTCCTCGCCGTGCACCAGCTTGGTAAGCTCAAATGCCAGGATTTCCTTTGCCTGATTTAACTGGCTGCCTTCCCATTTGTCCATCTCGTCAATCTGCTCTAATGGAAGGAATGTAAGCATACGCAGGCACTTAAGCACATCGGCATCTGCCACATTTCTCCAGTACTGATAGAAATCGAATGGGGAAGTCTTGTTTGGATCCAGCCATACGGCGCCGGACTGGGTCTTCCCCATCTTTTTTCCCTCTGAGTTTAACAGAAGGGTAATGGTCATAGCGTGGGCGTCTTTTCCCAGCTTGCGGCGGATAAGCTCTGTACCTCCCAGCATATTGCTCCACTGATCGTCGCCGCCGAACTGCATATTGCAGCCGTAGCGCTGGAACAGCTCATAGAAGTCATAACTCTGCATGAGCATGTAGTTGAACTCAAGGAAGCTTAAACCCTTTTCCATCCGCTGCTTATAGCACTCAGCCCTTAACATATTATTTACAGAGAAATGAGGACCGATCTCCCGTAAAAACTCAATGTAATTTAAATCCATCAGCCATTCAGCATTGTTTACCATCATGGCCTTTCCTTCGGAAAAGTCGATGAAACGGCTCATCTGCTTTTTAAAGCAGTCGCAGTTGTGCTGGATGATCTCTGGTGTCATCATAGTACGCATATCCGTACGGCCGGAAGGATCTCCTACCATACCGGTGCCGCCTCCGATCAGGGCAATAGGCTTATTTCCTGCCATCTGAAGGCGCTTCATCAGACAAAGAGCCATAAAGTGGCCTACATGAAGGCTGTCTGCGGTCGGGTCAAATCCAATATAGAATACGGCCTTTCCCTCATTCACCATTTTTTTGATTTCTTCTTCGTTTGTTACCTGGGCAATTAAGCCTCTGGCAATCAGTTCTTCGTAGATCTGCATTGTCTTCTCTCCTTTACTGTTTTTATTTTACCATATTTCTATTTTCATGCAAAGGCCTGATTTCTTACAGTTTCGGCGGCTTCAGGCTGGGAAGCGTTTTTATTTCATAAGCCTCGCTTCTCTATGGAACTAAAAAAGCTCCGTCCCCTGTTCAAAAGGACGGAGCAGAAAGCCCGTGTTACCACCTGATGTTTACAGCCAGCTCGCACTGACTGCCTCCTTAAGTACATGCCGTAAAATAAATAAACCGCTTTCCAGCCGGCAGATACTCAGGCACGATAACGTGTGCCGGATCCGTCGCAGCCTACTGAGCCGGAAAAACCTGTGCAGATTCCGTCCGTTTGGTGCGAAGCTCAGAGATGTATTCATATCCTGCTTTCCATGCGCCTCTCATCCCCCGGCTGCTTTCTGTATGCTTGTGCAGAATACTACTTTTTCCCGTCATAGCCATTTCATGAAATTATCACTATTATAGGCAGGTAAAATAGATTTGTCAAGACAGTACACTTTTGCTTTACGAATCTGTTTTTGTATATTATAATGTTGCATTATCGAATTTACACACAAAGGGAGGAATATGAGATGGGATTTACACTTGTAAATGAACTGCCAACTCCCGCAGAGATTCTTGAACAGTTTCCTCTTGCGGATCATCTGGCAGCTTTAAAAAAAGAAAGAGATGAAGAAATTAAAAAGGTCATTACCGGCCAGAGTAATAAATTCCTGGTGATCATCGGTCCCTGCTCCGCTGATAATGAGGATGCGGTCTGCGACTATGCGAACCGCCTTGCAAAGGTTCAGGAGGCTACAAAGGATCAGCTGATCATCATCCCCAGAGTCTATACGAATAAGCCGCGGACCACTGGAGAAGGTTATATGGGTATGCTCCATCAACCGGATCCCGAAAAAAAGCCGGATATGCTTCAGGGGATCCTTGCCATCCGCCATATGCATATGCGTGTGCTCCAGGAAACCGGTATGTCTACAGCCGATGAGATGCTTTATCCGGACAACCTGCAGTATCTGTCCGATATCATGTCCTATATTGCCGTCGGCGCCCGCTCGGTTGAAAACCAATACCATCGGCTGGTAGCCAGCGGCTGCGACGTACCTGTTGGTATGAAAAACCCTACCAGCGGCGACATGACTGTTATGTTAAACTCTGTTGTTGCAGCCCAGCTTCCCCATGACTTTATCTTCCGAGGAGATGAGGTAAGCTGCCCCGGCAATCCTCTCACCCATGTGATCCTGCGCGGCGCAGTTAATAAGCGCGGTCAGTGCAGCCCCAACTATCACTATGAGGATTTAAGGCTGCTCTATGATCTCTATTCCCAGAGAGAGCTTAAAAATCCGGCCTGCATCGTGGACACCAATCATTCCAACTCCAACAAACAGTACAAAGAGCAGGTGCGCATTGCAAAAGAGGTACTTCACAGCCGCCGCTACTCCAACGATATCCGCCATCTGGTAAAGGGCCTGATGATTGAAAGCTACATCGAGCCCGGCAGCCATAAGATCGGACAGCACTGCTACGGACAGTCCATCACCGATCCCTGTCTTGGCTGGGAGGAAAGCGAACGCCTGATCTATGAGATTGCCGATATGGTTGAATAATAAATAAAAAATGCTCCGTTTCTGTTCCATCCGTCTGTTCCGGCAGATGTTCAGAAACGGAGCATTTCTTTTATACGGCGAGAGCCGTAATACCAAAGTATGCCAGCACGATAGCTCCCAGAATAATTCTGTAATATCCGAAAAATTTGAAATTATGTCTGCGGACATAGCTCATCAGGAACTGGATCGAGTAAACCGAAACTCCAAATGCCACAGCCATTCCTAAAAGCGTATAGAAAATCTGAGATCCTGTAAAGGAATTTCCATCCAGGAAAAATTTTACAATTTTCAAAAAGCTGGCTCCAAACATCACCGGGATTCCCAGGAAAAAGGAAAACTCAGCGGCAGCGCTTCTTGAACAGCCCAGGATCATAGCGCCTAAAATCGTAGAGCCTGAGCGGGAGGTACCGGGAATCAACGAAAGCAGCTGAAATACGCCGATCAGGAAGCCTGTTTTCACAGAAATCTGTCCCACCTTCTGGATTGATGGACTGGAAGTGATGGGACTGTTTTCCAGTACAATGAACAAAATACCATAGAGGATCAGCATTGCCGCTACCACATAGGCATTATACAGATGGGCCTCCATCCAGTCATCCAGCAAAAGCCCCAGAACAGCCGCCGGAATGCAGGCAATGATGATCTTGATCCACAGAGCCCAGGTTGCTTCCCTCTGCCTGCGGTTTTTTGAAGGGCTGAATGGATTGAGCCTGTGAAAATACATCACTGCCACTGCCAGGATTGCCCCCAGCTGGATCACTACCAGAAACATTTCCTTAAATGCCTCCGGCTGGTCCAGACGGATGATCTCATCCACCAGGATCATATGGCCGGTGCTGCTGATAGGCAGCCACTCTGTAAATCCCTCCACAATTCCCAGTACGATGATTTTTAATGTTTCTACCAAACTCATAGTTTCTCCTTTTTACACCGTATGTTTTAGAACCGTCTTCCGACGGTATATCGTATGCGTTTCCTCACTCTCCCATGCCTTCTGCAGACGGTCAGATATTTTCAATCTGCCAGTCAATGGGATCCAGACCGTTCTGCGTGAGAAAATAATTGGTCTGGCTGAAGGGACGGCTTCCGAAAAATCCTCGATAGGCAGACAGCGGGCTTGGATGAGGCGCTTTTAAAATAAGGTGTTTTTTATTATCCAGCATAGCGGCTTTGGCCTGGGCCGGCCTTCCCCACAGGATAAATACCATCGGGCGGTCCTGCTCGTTGAGTACCCGTATGGCTGCATCCGTAAACTGTTCCCAGCCTATATCATGGTGGGAGTTAGCCTGATGGGCCCGGACCGTAAGCACCGTATTCAAAAGCATCACTCCCTGATCCGCCCATTTTTTCAGATAGCCGTTATTGGGAATATAGCAGCCCAGATCGTCGTGAAGCTCCTGGTAAATATTTACAAGAGACGGCGGCACATCTACATCCGGTTTTACGGAGAAGCAAAGGCCATGGGCCTGACCGTCATTGTGATAGGGATCCTGTCCCAGGATCACTACCTTTACCTTTTCCAGAGGTGTAAAGGCGAAGGCGTTGAAGATATCGTCCGGATCGGGAAATATCTTTCTGGTCTCATATTCATGTTTTACTGTTTCATACAGCTTTTTATAATAAGGCTTTTTAAATTCCCCGCTTAAAGGGCCCAGCCAGTCATTGGATATTGCCGCCATCACACTCACTCTCTTCCTTTGTTTTTTCATTCAAAATCCATTCCAGAGAATTTCCATGCACCGGAATGCTGCGTTCCTGTACCTCCCTGGGTATCTGATAAAATTCTTCATTGACCCGGTACAAAAGAGCCTTTCTGTTAAAGAAAATGATCTTTTCAAAAGGCCAGCGCATAACCGTAGGAGAAGCAAAGCCCTCTCCCAGCTCTAATATAGTCAGTGTACGGTTCACAGTCCCGGCCTGCCAGGAAAGATACCTCTTCCACCCGGGAAGATAGCCTTCCTCAATATAGTTTTCTTCCTTTATGGTATTTCCCGCAAGAGGAGCGCCGCAGTGGGGGCAGAACTCATCTGGAAGTTCTCCCTCCTCCCAGATATCCTTTGTACAGGCCCTGCTGCACTGACGCCAGTGAATATTCCCGCAGGGAGCCGTGATGCGCTCTCTGTCAAAGGGCGTATCATAAACCGCTCCGTCCGTAAGAGTCGTGACCAGATAGTAATCCTTATCCTTCACCATCTCGTACAGCGCTTCATAGGCGGCCTTTATCTCTGCATGCTCCGGGTCTGAAAGCCTGCAATCCCGGATTTTCTTTTTTTCAGACTTTAGCCCCCACTCTGGCCCGATCCCGATGAGGATCCGCTCCGAAGCAGCCAGTCTGGCTGACAGGGTCTGGTCTGTATGTGTTATATATTCCATATTGTGTACGTTCCTCTGCCGCTGCAGCCTGGTAAAAATCCGGCAGAAATCCCCTTGCGAGAACCTCTGCCGGATTTTGCCCCACATAAGCATCAGGCTGCTGCATCACTCTGAAAAAAGCCTGCTTTAATTGGTATAGTTATCAAAATATCCCTGAACCAGAATAATAGGAGTTCCCTTATCGCCGGAACCGCTGGTCAGGTCACACAGAGATCCGATCAGATCTGTAAGTTTTCTCGGAGTTGTTCCCTGAGAAGCCATATCCCCCACCAGGTCGGACTTCTTCTCTCTGATCCTCTGAGAGATCGCATCCTTTAATGCTGCGCCGGACAGATCCTTAAAATCGTTGTCCGCCAGATATTTTAACTTGATTTCGTTTGGAGTTCCTTCCAGACCCTCGGTATTTGCAACCGCAACAACCGGGTCAGCCAGCTCCCAGATTTTTCCTACCGGATCTTTAAATGCACCGTCACCGTATACCATAACCTCAACGTGCTTTCCGGTACGATCCAGGATCTGCTTCTGGATCTCATATACCAGATCGCTGCACTCTCTTGGGAACAGCTTGATGGTATCCTCGGTAGACTTGTTGGAGCCTAAAAGTCCGTACTTCTCGTTGCAGCCGCTGCCGTTAACAGGAGCTGTCAGGATATCGTCCATACCGCAGACTCTCTCTGCTCCTGCTTCTTTTAAGATGCGCTTGGTGCGCATACGGGAATGGATATCGCAGGTAAGAACGTTCTTGGTGTGCTTTACGATTTCTCTTGGATTATTTGCAAAGATAACTTCTGCCTCTGCGCCCTGCTCTCTTATCAGCTCACAGTAGTAATCTACATAGTCTACGCCTGTAAATGGATGCTTATTTTCTCCAAAAAGCTCCCTGTAACGCTTCAGATCCAGAACATCGCTGTAAGGATTGATTCCAGCCTCATCTACCTGATCCAGAGACACCAGGGCGTTTCCTACCTCATCGCTTGGATAACTGAGCATCAGAATAATCTTCTTTGCGCCTCTGGCAATTCCCTTTAAGCAGATGGAAAAACGGTTTCTGGATAAAATTGGGAAAATAACGCCGATGGTCTCTCCGCCCAGCTTTGCTTTTACATCCTCGGCAATGGCATCGATGGAAGCGTAGTTTCCCTGAGCTCTGGCTACTACAGACTCAGTAACAGAGATTACGTCCCTGTCACGCAGTTCAAAGCCCTCGCTGGAAGCTGCGTCCAGTACGCTGTCTACCACGATCGCAGCAAGATCGTCGCCTTCACGGATGATCGGGCAGCGGATCCCTCTTGAGATTGTTCCTACTTTTCTTTCCATATGTATTGTCTCCTAGTCTATAAATTTCTTTTGTGGAGTAAAAAGCCACACAAAACGACTCTATTTTATTATAACTCAAATTATTGGTTTTGGGAATATTTTTTTGCAGGGCTCCCTGAAATCTGGTGTGCAGGATGCCTTTGAAGGTCATCAGAAAACCTTAGGAACGTTTGCAGGCGTTGCATTTTTCTGTGTGTTCGCTTAAAATGATACCTGAAAGTCCGGGAAAAATTCCGGATGCGAAAGGTGTATGGAAGCATGAAATCATCAAACGAGCTTAAACGTCTGTTAGAATCCATTGACCGGAAAAGCTATCCGGCCTATAAATCCGCCCAGGGCATCTATGACTTTGGCGATTACCAGTTATGTATTGACCATGTGCAGGGAGACCCCTTTGCTTCTCCCTCCAAGCTGAGTATTTTTATTACCCACCAAAAAGCCGGATATCCAAAAACACTTTTTGATGCTCCCCATAAAAAAAGAGCCTTTGAGGACGATCTTGTGCGCCGGTTTTATAAGGAGACCGCCCGGTACAATTTTAAAGCAAAGGGATCTGGAAAAAGCGGCCTTATTTCCATCAGCTGTCCGGGACCGGAAATTTTGGAACGGACTGCCTGTGAATGCTGCTCAGATGGAATCTGGATCCGGCTGGAAGCCGGTTTTCCCGCAAACGGCCGCACCATCAACAGCGGTGAACTGATACGGATCCTCTTTGATTTTCTGCCCCAGTGTGTAAAACAGGTGCTTTTTTATAAAAACAGACCGGTCCATGAACCAGAGGCCGTGGCAGAGCTTGCAGAGGATCAGTATTTTATCCGTCAGGAATTAAAACGTCTGGAGCTTGTCTCCTTTGTGGCAGACGGCGCCATTCTTCCAAGGGAAAGCGGCATATCCAGCCGGCCCATGAAAAACAGCACTCCCTTTTCTTCCCCTGAATCCATGCGGATCACACTTACTCTTCCTCATCACGGAAACTGCTCCGGCATGGCAGTCCGCCGCGGGATCACCCTGATCGTGGGCGGAGGGTATCACGGAAAATCCACCCTGTTAAAGGCGCTGGAGGCCGGAGTATACGACCATATCGCCGGAGACGGGCGTGAATTTGTGATCACCGATGACACAGCCTTAAAGCTTCGGGCTGAGGACGGAAGAAGCATCCGGAATGTTGACATTTCCATGTTCATCAATGATCTTCCAAACAAAAAGGATACCAGATGCTTTTCCACAGAGGATGCCAGCGGCAGTACCTCCCAGGCAGCCGCTGTCATCGAGGGAATCGAAAGCGGAAGCAGGGTGTTTCTCATTGATGAGGACACTTCCGCCACCAATTTCATGGTACGGGACGATCTGATGCAGAAGGTCATAAACCGCAGCCAGGAACCGATCACTCCATTTACCAACCGGGCGGAAGATCTGTTTCATAAGGCAGGCATTTCTACCGTTTTAGTAGCCGGAAGCTCAGGAGCCTATTTTTATATTGCAGATACCATTATCCAGATGGACTCCTATGTCCCCCTGGATATTACAAAAAAGGTAAAGGAAATCTGCGCCGGAGACAACCGGCCATCCATTGAGCCGGCTCCCGGCTTTACACTTCCGAAAGCAGGAAGAAAATTCCAGATAAAAGCGGAAAAAGATCATCGGAAACAGGATATGAACGTAAAAGAGGGCCGCCGCGGCAGAGAACAGGGCGGACGGGATGACCGGATCAAGGTAAAGGTATATGGAAAAGATTCCATAGAAGTAGGACGCCGCCCGTCAGAACTGAGGTTTGTAGAACAGCTTATTGACAGTGAGCAGACCCAGGCGCTGGCGCAGATCCTGCGGTTCTGTATGGAAAAGCGGCTTCTGGAACGGTATACGGTTGCCGAAACAGTTGCCTATATCCAAAAAGAGACGGCAAAGGGCGGCCTCACTGCTGTGAGCGGCTGCTCCTATGCCGCCATGGGACTGTGTATGCCCAGACCTCAGGAAATTTTCGCCTGCATTAACCGGTTCAGAGGCTGAGCAGTCAGATTCCGGCTGCCTGTGTTTCCCTTGAAGACAGAAGCTCCTTTAAATCGCAGAGCGTCATTCCGCGCTGCTTTAAAAGCTCGCTGACTTCCTTAAAACGCTCGATCTCGATCTGGGAATTGATTTCCTTTTCCCGGGAACGCAGCTCATCCAGGCTGTCCTCATACTGGGAAATCGCAGCCCGAACCTCAGAAAGCTCAGACTGAAGTTTTTCTGTGTGGGTTCTTCTTACTCCTCTTGCCATAGGTATTAACTCCTTTATAATTTAGTATGTTTCGTTTTCTTCGGGGAATCGTCCCTCATAATAGTTATATATGGGACAGAATGGGAAAATATAACAGAAAGGCTGATAAGACATGACAAAACAGACATATCGTTTCATAGGGACTATTTTACTGACCGCTTCTCTTCTCTCTCTTGGCGGCTGCTCAAAGGAGGAAGCCTCCAAATACCTTGAATCCGCAGCCGATCAGGCAGTTTCGGCTGCCTGGGATTATGCAAAGGAAGCGGTAAAAGGGCAGTTAAATGATAAGACGAACCCTGAAATACAAAGCAGCAGCGGCACCTTAAATGTACATTTTATTGATGTGGGCCAGGGAGACAGCATCCTGATCCAGGACGGAACTCATTTTATGCTGGTCGATGCAGGGGAAAATGATCAGGGCGATACGGTTGTAAACTACCTGAAAGAGCAGGGCGTCACCTCTCTGGACTATGTGATCGGTACCCATCCCCACTCGGATCATATCGGCGGGCTGGACGACGTACTGGAAACATTTCCGGCCAAAACCGTTATTATGCCGCCGGTTGAACATACGACTGCAACCTTTGAAGATGTTCTGGATGCAGTGGCCGGCCAGGGGCTTAAGATCACAAAGCCCGTTCCCGGTGATACCTATGATCTGGGACAGTCCCAGTTTACCGTCTTAGGTCCTGTGGGCGATTACGCAGATGAGCTGAATGACTGGTCTGTGGGCATCCGCCTCACAGATGGAAATCATTCCTTTGTCATGTGCGGCGATGCGGAAACAGAGGCTGAGGAAGATATGGCACGCAGCGGCCTGAATCTTTCGGCTGATGTATTAAAATCAGGCCATCATGGCAGCCGCACCTCCAGCAGCCCTGAATTTTTAGAAGCTGTATCTCCATCCTGGGCCGTGATTTCCTGCGGCAAGGGCAATTCCTACGGCCATCCCCATGAGGAAACCTTAAAAAAATACGCTGAACACCGCATTCAGGTACTGCGTACGGATGAAAAGGGTACCATCATCGCATCCAGTTCTCCGGAAGGACTTACCTGGACTTATACCAAAAAATAAAACATTATAGAAACGCTATAGGAGGGATATTTTATGATCTGCATTGTTGACCGAATCGAAGAAACCACAGCTGTATGCCAGAGAGAGGACCGCTCTGTCTTTACTCTCCCGCTGTCCTGTCTGCCTCAGGGCGTAAAGGAGGGAGATGTCCTCCGGGAAGAAAACGGAGTTTTCAAAACTGACCCGGACGAAACCAGTGAACGAAGAAAACGCATCCGGCAAAAAATGAAAAATCTTTTTTCTCTTGCACCTTTTTTCCTTTAATGATACCATAGGAGTAATTTTATCACGCCTGTATCCCACAGCATACAGAGCTTTTTTATGGAGGATGGATCAATGGAACTGATATTACCCAAGAAATATGACCCCAGGCTTACGATCCGTGAAACACAGGATGCCATCAAGTACATACGCGATACCTTTCAGAAGGAAATGGGGCGTGAGCTTCATCTGGAGCGTATCTCCGCTCCCTTGTTTGTAGAACAAAGCAGCGGTTTAAACGACAACTTAAACGGCGTAGAGCGTCCGGTCCAGTTTGATATGGCCGGCCTTCCCGGTGAAACTCTGGAGGTTGTCCATTCACTGGCCAAATGGAAGCGCATTGCCTTAAAGGAATACGGCTTTCAGCCGGGAGAAGGTCTCTATACCAATATGAACGCCATCCGCAGGGATGAAGAGCTGGATAATCTCCACTCCTGCTATGTAGACCAGTGGGACTGGGAAAAGGTGATCACCAAAGAAGAGCGCACCATGGAAACCCTGATGGCTACGGTACGGGAAATCTTCAAGATCATCAAGCATATGCAGCATGAGGTCTGGTACAAGTATCCCCAGGCCGTAAAAGAGCTTCCGGATGACATCTTTTTTATTACTACAGGCGAGCTGGCACAGATGTATCCCGACAAAACGCCAAAGGAGAGAGAAAACCTGATCACCAAAGAGCATGGCTGCGTATTCTTAATGCAGATCGGCGATAAGCTGGCAGATGGAAAGCCCCATGACGGACGCGCACCGGACTATGATGACTGGAAATTAAACGGCGATATCCTGTTCTGGTTTGATACCTTAAACTGTGCCCTGGAAATCTCCAGCATGGGCATCCGCGTGGATGAAGCTTCTCTTAAAGAGCAGTTAAAAAAAGCCGGCTGCGAAGACCGCATGAACCTTCCTTACCACAGGATGCTGTTAAACGGAGAACTTCCCTACACCATCGGAGGCGGTATCGGACAGTCCCGTCTGTGTATGCTTCTGCTTGACCGTGCCCACATCGGAGAAGTACAGGCCAGTATCTGGCCTGCTGATATGCGGGCTGTATGCAGCCAGCATAAGATCTATCTTCTGTAAAGAGAAACGAGGGCGCCGCCATGGAAACTATTTCTCTTTTCTTTCTCATTGAGGCTATCGGCACTATTGCCTTTGCCTCCTCCGGTGCTATGACTGCGATCCGAAAGCGTCTGGATCTTCTGGGAGTGATCATCCTGGGGGAAACAACCGCCGTCGGCGGCGGTATGCTCAGAGACATTCTTCTTGGAAGGGTGCCTCCCAGCCTGTTCATCAACCCGATCTATGTGATCATGGCCTTTGTTACCGTGCTGGTTCTTTTTCTTATCATCCGTTTTAACCAGCATATTCTTACCGGCCCTTACATTGTAATCTACGAACGGATCATGAATATTTTTGACGCCGTCGGGCTGGCTGCCTTTACGGTCACAGGCATCGACACTGCCATGATGGCAGGCTATGGCGATTATCGTTTCCTGTCTATCTTTCTGGGAGTTCTTACCGGAGTAGGCGGCGGCGTTCTCAGAGATATCATGGCCGGACAGACGCCCTATATCCTGAAAAAGCATGTGTATGCCTGCGCATCTTTAGCCGGGGCTCTGTTTTATGTATATCTGTCCGACTTCCTGGGAGAAAGTATCTCCATGGTAGCAGCTGCATTCCTGGTGGTTCTGATCCGCCTGTTAGCTACCCGCTACTGCTGGGATCTCCCCAAGGCTACAACAGATGAGATCGGATAGATGCATTAAAAACGCATATCTGTCAAATGCATCAATCAAAAATGCGTTTCCCTCAGGAAGAAACTCCTCCCACGGGAAACGCATTTTTATATTTCAGTATTTACATTTCAGGCATTGGCCGGCTGTGTGTCGGAAATCCCTTCGTCATTTTTGTTGATCACATCATAAGCCTCTGCAATATTTAACATATGATCGCCGATACGCTCATAATCTGTAAGCATCTCAGAATAAAGAATCGACGCCTCAACATTACAGCTTCCCGCTCTCATGCGGTCAATCTGATTCTGGCGGAATTTACGGGTAATATCATCAATCTTCTGTTCGATTTCCTGTACCTTCGCCAATTCAAACTTCTTCTCTCCTGCAGCCGCCTGCTCCAGAAGCTTCATTCCCTTGGAGCAACTGTCCGCCATAACGGAAAACTCGCTCTGGGCATACTCGGAAAAGGACAGATCCTTTTCTAAAATGGTCTGGGCATACTCAGCCAGGTTCATGGCGTGATCGCCGATACGCTCAATATTTCCCAGAATAGAATACATCTTATTCAGTGTTTCAATATCCTTTGGCGTCTGGTCCAAAACAAGAACACGGGATATCTTTTTGGAAAGACGGACATTTGCAAGATCAATCTCCTCTTCTCTGTTTTCAATCTCTCCGATCCCGTCTTCGCCGGGTCCCTGCTCTACTGCCAGGAAGCTGGCGTCTACGTTTTTAGAAGCCGCAGACAACATATCACGGATTTCTTCATGGATCTGGCTGATGGCAATGGTGGATACTCCAAGGTGATGCTTAGAAACCATAAGTCCCTGAAGCCAGTGATCTTCGTCCATAACCTTAACCTCGGTATCAGGAAGAATCCGCTCTACGATCTTAACCAGCACACTGCCGAAGGGAAGCAAAAGCAGGGACGTTCCCAGATTGAATACCGTATGGACATTTGCAATCTGCGCCATGGGATTTCCCGGAGCCAGGCTGATCATCACATCTGTAAATGGAGTTACAAGGCTTAATACAACAAATACCACTGTACCGATCAGGTTAAACAGCAGATGGATCGCTGTAGCGCGCTTTGCGTTGCGGGTCGTTCCAATGGAAGCCAGAACTGCCGTAATACAGGTACCGATGTTCTGTCCGAACAGAACGAATACCGCGCTGTGCAGATCAATGACGCCGCTCATGGCCAGAGCCTGTAAGATACCGACAGACGCGGAGGAGGACTGGATCAGCGCCGTGAAGCCCGCGCCTACCAGAATGCCCAGAAGCGGATTGCTGAATTTCGTCATCATTTCCACAAACTGCGGTTCTTCTCTTAAAGGAGACATTGCAGAGCTCATCATATCCATACCAATAAAGAGTACGCCGATGCCTGCAACAATACCGGCAATATGCTGGATCTTCTTATTCTTTACAAATACAAGGATGGCTACTCCGACAAAGGCGATCAGAGGAGCCAGAGCTCCAACATCCAGAGCGATCAGCTGACCTGTGATGGTCGTACCGATATTGGCGCCCATGATAACCCATACAGCCTGATTTAAAGTCATCAGACCGGAGTTAACAAAGCCCACTACCATAACCGTGGTAGCGGATGAGGACTGGATCAGCGCCGTGATCACAGCTCCCACTAAAACGCCCAGAAAACGGTTGGAGGTCAGACGCTCCAAGATCTGCTTCATCTTGTTTCCGGCTGCCGCTTCCAGATTGGTACTCATCATCTGCATTCCGTAAAGGAACAGTGCCAGGCCGCCTAAAAGTCCTAAAAGCAATTCAAATCCCATGATTTCTCCTTTTTGGTTCAGATTCAGAGACATTTGATATCGTTTTTCGGATAATATCCATTTATCCATCAAAACAGGCACAAAATATAAGACATAGCCTGTATACCGCAGCAGATACGCTCCACCATGTCTCTGTCCTCTTTTCCCTTTTTTTTACATTTTCTTTACCTTTTGTTTACGTATTCTCATTATACGGGATATTTCATTTCTAGTCAATATAGTTTCCCTGAGGTAATGTAAAGTCTGTGTAAATTATATGTAAAAAGGCTCCGGTTTCCTTCTGAAAACCAGAGCCCCTTTCTGTGATATGATCGTTACATCAGTGACTGATACAGCGCCTTGATATCCTCAAAGGTCGGATCCTTTGGATTGCCGGGACGGCAGGCATCATCCATTGCAGACTGCGCCAGGAAATCTACATCCTCAGGCTTAACGATTTCCTTTAAGTCAGCGGGAATACCTACATCTGCAGACAGCTTCTTTACAGCCTCTACGGCAGCCTTCCGGTATTCCTCCTGGCTCATGTTCTCTGCTCCTTCTACGCCCATGGCAATAGCGATGTCCCTGTACTTGGTTCCCGTACAGGGGGCGTTATACTCCATAACAGTCGGCAGAAGGATGGCATTTGCAACGCCGTGAGGTGTATCATATACAGCGCCCAGAGCATGCGCCATAGAGTGGACAATACCAAGTCCTACATTGGAAAAGCCCATTCCGGCGATGTACTGGCCCAGAGCCATACCCTCGCGGCCTTCCTTTGTATTTTCGCAGGCGCCTCTTAAATATTTTGAGATCAGCTCGATTGCCTTTAAGTGGAACATATCGGTCATCTCCCATGCCCCCTTTGTTGTGTATCCCTCAATGGCGTGGGTTAAAGCGTCCATACCGGTAGATGCAGTCAGACCCTTTGGCATGGAAGCCATCATATCCGGGTCAATTACTGCTACTACAGGGATATCATGTGTATCTACGCATACGAATTTGCGCTTTTTCTCCACATCTGTAATGACATAGTTGATCGTAACCTCTGCTGCGGTTCCTGCTGTAGTGGGAACTGCAATGATCGGAACAGACGGGTTCTTGGTAGGAGCAACACCCTCTAAGCTTCTTACGTCCTCAAACTCAGGATTTGCAATGATGATTCCAATGGCCTTGGCCGTATCCATGGAGGATCCTCCGCCGATGGCGATCAGATAATCAGCGCCGGATGCCTTAAAAGCGGCTACGCCGGTCTGTACATTTTCAATCGTAGGATTCGGCTTTATATTGGAGTAAATCTCATAGGACAGGCCTGCTTCATCCAGAACATCTGTCACTTTTTTTGTCACGTTAAAACGGATCAAATCAGGATCCGAGCATACGAATGCTTTCTTAAAGGCTCTTGCCTTTGCTTCATTTGCAATCTCTGCAATTGCACCTGCACCGTGATAAGAAGTTTCATTTAATACAATTCTGTTTGCCATGGTTCCTCTTCTCCTTTTCTTTCTCAGGATCTTCCCTGTTTGTTAATATTATAACAGCGCCTAAAAAAAATAAAAGTGACAAACAGGGTAGTCTGTCACTTTCTATGTCTTTTTTGTGAATTATCACAAAATGGTTTATGCAGATGTTACAAAAGCTGCAATTCGTCAAATACTCTGGCAAGCTTGGGGGGCAGGGCTTCTACCAGCTTTTTAGCCATTTCCTCAGGCGAGTCCTTCATGCCCCCTAAAACCCATTTTACAGTCATATAGACGGAACCACGGCAGTACATCTCAAGAAGGAACTGTATTTCTTCACTTAAAGGACGGCTGGTTCTGCGGTTGATCAGATCCCTGTAAAACTGAAGGATCAGCTCAAAATCATGTTCCTTTACGGAATTGCGGTCATCGCTTCGAAATGCTTCCGTAAAGAAGACCTTTTCTGCACGGATAAACGCAAACTTCTGTGTCAGGCTTTCTCCCACAGTATGCCCCATGCCGATCTGCTCAAAGGACTGAAGAACCAGCTTGTCAAAATACCAGTTAATTAAGTCGTATTTATCCAGAAAATTCCGGTAAAATGTCTGGCGGGTAAGGCCGCAGCCTTCCACAATATTTTTTACGGTTATCTTATCTACCGAAGCAGTCTTCATACACTCCTTCACCGAAGCTGCCAGCCGGTATTTTGTTTTCTCCTGTTTTGTAAGTTCCATGAAGCTCATCCTTTCCGGCACTGCTGTGCAAAGAGAGTACCGCCTGCTCTTTCTTAAGCATACCAGAAAATCAGCTGCTTTTCTATCTGTTTTTAAAGATGTCCACCAGAGAACGCCACATTTTTACCAGTACGTTCCACATCCGTTTCAGAGGACTTACCTCCGGCTCCTCTGTTTCTGCGTCCAGCGTCTTGTGTTCCTCATTCTCCAAACTGATCTCATCTGTGCGGAGCACAACCTGCAGGGTTCTGGGTTCCGGATTTTTAGAAGATGTAAAGGATACCTTTTCCGCGTCCGGATCCATAAACAGGAATCTGTTTTCCGTATCGAATTTATCAAGCTGGCTGTCGATCACATCCTTCATGGTACGGCCGGCCCGACGGATCCCGGCTGTACTGTCAAGCACATTCAGACTTTTATTTAAAAGCTCCATACTTGCCATAAGGCTGTCTTTTGCTGCCACATCCATCTCGTCGCTGGAGGCTTTAAGCGTATTCTGAACCAGTGTCAGGGTATCTGTAGTGCTGTTTAAAGCCTCCGTGGTTCTTTCCGTAAGTGCACTCAGATCGTCCAATGCGCTCTGAAGATCCGGATAGTATGTATCCAACGAATCATGGAGCGCCGTAAGATCCTCAATAAGAAAGTCCATATTGTCCACCAGATCCGCACTGTACTGGGCAGAATCGGAAATATCCTCCATCAAGTTTCCTGCTGTCTGGGTAAATTTCCGGCTGTCTTTGTCGATTTTTCTGAGCATCTGCATCAGCTGCTGCAGCTGGGAGCCTGAAGAAGCCACAAAAGGCACCTCTCGTTTTTCAATCTGTGCCTTTGGAACAACCGCACGGCTGATGGTCTGGCTGCCGGTATTCTCGTTCTCAGGCTCATTGATTTCCAAGTTTTCGTCTTTCTCTGGTTCCGAAGCGTCCGGTGCCTCCGGTTCTTCTGAGCCCTCCGGCTTCTCCTGCTCCTCCGACTCCTCTGGTTTCTCTGAGCCCTCCGGTTCCGAAGCTTCCGGTTCCTCTAACTCTTCCTCTCCCTGAGCCTCTGGAATTTCAATCTCTGGCACTTCTATTTCCAAGGCCTCATCATCATATTCCTCCAGCTCCCCAATCAGCTGTCCCAGAGCCTCCAAAGCCTCTGTGGTCTGCACCTGAAAAGATGCGTTCGTTTCTATCAGATAACCCAGATCGTCTCTCAGATCCGGCAGCTGTTCTCCCATCGAAGCCGTACTGCTCTTAATATTTCTCAGTCTTGTATACAGCTTTCCCAGAGGCTCCTGCATCTCTCCCAGTGTTCCCACAATGTCGCCCATACTTTTATGTACGATCTCTGCCTCTTCCTTTGCCGTCTGCAGATGAGGCACCAGGGTTTCCAGCTGGCCGGACATAGCCCTGAGGGATTCCAGTGACCGATCGTTTCCTGCCAGTATGGCGTCCTTTGAGCTGCTCCATTTCTGCCTTGCATTCTCTGCTGCATTCAGGCCGGACTGCATCTGATCAACTCCGCCCCTCATATCCTCTATGGACTGAGCCATCTGCTCTAAGCTATCATACAGTTCATCTCCCGCATCCTGCCAGGTATCCTTTGCCTCTTTTAAATCCTTAATATGCTCCAGATCCTCCACCGTTCCCGGCGTCATTGCCATGATGACTCCCGTTGTCTCAAAGGAATCCGAACCGATGCGCACCGTATAATCCCCCTCTTCCCCCGGAAGAGCTGTAAATACAACCGCTGTAAGCTCCCCCATATTCTGGGTCTGAGATCCCTCTGCTTCCACGCTGAAGCACTTGGACATGTCCACGGGAACTGCCACCAGCAAAAGCATATTATTACGGTAATACAGATCTGCCTGTTCATTAGGCTCAGCCTTTATGTGAATTTCCACCAGCCCGGAAGCTCCGGCCAGCTTTTCCCCGTCTGTGGGAACCCCGTTGAGCTTATAGGACACATCAAAATTCCACGGAAGCGCTGTCTGCTCCTGATCCAGCGTACATTTATAGTAAAAGCGTTCCCTGCGATCCGGCGGAAGCTTCCAGACCACTTCCCCCTCTCCCAGCTGCGGTTCATCCTGAGTTGACATATTTTCCACCGCCAGATAATTTCCATAATCTGTAAAATCTGTGACGCCGTTTAAACTGCAGCTCTTTACTACATTTACCTTTTGAGCCTTTCCGTAAACATCCAGATTCACATACATGGTCTCATCCGTTTCCACTGCAGCCGCAGCGCCATAGGACAGGGGCGCATTTCCGGCTGTAACCACAGCTGCAAGAACAGCTGCCATCATCTGTCTTTTTCTACTTTTCATTGCTCTTCGCCTCCATTCCTTCCATTTTGCTGTCTGTCAAAGAACGCCGCTTTCCCATAAACTTCTTTCGTATCCGTTCCCATTCTTTTCTTGTAATGATCGAATCAAAGAGAACAAGAAGGGACGGAAGCACTGTCAGCACCAGGATCACACTGAAAAGAGCTCCACGGCCGATCAGATGCCCCAGATCTCCGATGGCAGCCGTATTCGATATAAAATGAATAATATAACCGGCCAGAATCATAATAGTTCCTGAGGTAAAAATGGAAGTACACGACATTTTCACTGCCTGAATGCAGGCTTTTTTCTTCTCCATCTCTTTTCGGCATGCCATATAGCTGTTCGTCAGCAGGATAGAATAATCCACAGTGGCTCCCAGCTGAATACTGCTCACAATGATATATCCCATATATACCATGGTATCTCCGGCCAGATACGGCATTGCCATATTCAGGAAAATAGCCGCCTCAATGGGGATCATAACGATCACCGGCACCAAAAGAGAACGGAAACTGAACATGACGACTAAAAATACGCCCAGCAGGGACAGGATATTTACGCGTGTATTATCGGCTGTAATAAAGGTTTTAATATCCATAGTAGAGGGAGTTTCTCCCAGCACAAAAGAATCCTCCGGATAATATTTCTTTACAATTTCTTCAATCTTCCCTGTATCCTGAAATGCTTCCCTGCTCTCTGTCTTTGTACGGATGTACACCAGCATCCTGCCTTTATCTCCCCTGTGAAGCTCACTGGTAAGAGAATATGGAAGAAATTCCTCAGGGATACCCTCCGGAAGCGTATTGGCCATGGAAGTGACGCTTTTTACATAGGGAAGATCCTCAAGCTCCCCGGACAGTGCTTTTTCCGTCACCATGGAGGTGTTTGGATACATCACCAAGAGCATATTGCTCCGCCCGAAAATGGCTGCTATCTCCTTCTCATCCTCATAAACCCTTGTTCCCTCACTGGCACCCACTGCACTGTTTCCGTAAAGATAATCATTCATCCCCTGGGCCACATAAGCCGGAGGCACCAAAAGAGCCATAATGATCAAGGCCGCATAGCGAAACCGGTAAATTCCCCGGCTTAAACGGTTAAACGCCGGAAGAAAGGGACGGTGAGCCGTCTTTTCATTCCAGTCTGCAAACTTCAAGATCATGGCCGGCATAAAAAATACCACAGTAAGAAGACTGAATACAATCCCCTTTGCAAGCACCAGTCCCATATCAAAACCAATGCTGAACTTCATGGATACGAGAGCCAGAAAGCCTACTACGGTAGTAAGGCTGCTGGCAAAAATAGAGTTGATGGCAGCGTCAATGGCATTTGTCATGGCCTCTTTGTTTCCCAGCCCCTTTTTCCTCTTCCTTTCAAATGCATCCAACAGGAAAATGGAATAATCCATGGACGTTGCAAGCTGCAGCACCATAGCCACATTGTTGGTAAGAAAGGATACAGTTCCTAGAAAAATATTGGTTCCCTGATTTAAAAGAATGGCAACGCCCATAACGATCAAAAACAGGAACGGTTCGGACCAGGCGGCCGTGGTAATACATAGGATCGTAAAAATCATGATCACCGCTACCAGCATGATCAGCTGCATTTCGCTTTCTATATTTTCCTTTAAGGATTTGTTCTGCACGGCCATCCCGGTATAGCAGCCCTTTTCCCCTAAAAGAT
>NZ_DBMACH010000015.1:0-80093 GCF_057861365.1 Enterocloster sp. | reverse complement strand
GCACGCCGCCAGCGTTCATCCTGAGCCAGGATCAAACTCTCATGTTTAAAGTTGATTCTTGTCCAAGATTACTTAGCTTGGCTAATGTTATCTTAAACCGTCCCTCCAGAAACTTCATTTCTGTCGGTCGCGTTCGATTTGCTGATGTCCGCAAGCGGCCGTCATCAAATCTTCATTCGCGCATTTACTTGGTTTTTGTTCTGAATTTTCTCAAATCCTAAGGTCTAAACCAAACCTTTTGAATTGTTAGAATTTTCAGGGTTTTACATACTGTTTAATCTTCAATTTTCAAGGATCTTTGCTGTTGTGTGACTCTTCGTCCGCAACGGTTATTTATTATAACCGATTGTTTTTCATTTGTCAACAACTTTTTTTATTTATTTTTTCGTTTTTTTCAAACGATCTTGCACTCTCTCAGGCGCGAGATATATAATACCAAATATATCTTCATATGTCAACAACTTTTTTAAGATTTTTTGTTTTATTTTTTCTCAGCAGGATTTTTTCCGATTTGTGTGATTAAAAGCGAATATTTAGACAATTTCAGGCTTCCGAAGAAGCCTGAAACTCATCTATGCCGAAAACATTTACATAAGATATTTCTTTATATATCTTCCTGTATATGATACCGGGCTTTCTGATACTTCTTCCGGCGTTCCCTTTGCGATCACCGTACCGCCCTTGTCTCCGCCTTCGGGTCCTATATCAATAATATAATCAGCTGTCTTGATCACATCCAGATTATGTTCAATCACTACTACTGTATTTCCACCATCAGATAAGCGCCGGAGAATCTCAATCAGTTTATGAACATCGGCAAAGTGAAGCCCTGTGGTGGGCTCATCCAAAATATAGATGGTCCTTCCCGTTCCGCGCTTGGAAAGCTCCGTCGCCAGCTTGATTCTCTGGGCTTCTCCGCCAGAAAGTTCTGTAGAGGGCTGTCCCAAACGGATATATCCAAGCCCTACATCATAAAGGGTCTGAATCTTTCTGGTAATAGAAGGTACATTTTCAAAGAACGTCAGAGCATCCTCCACCGTCATATTTAACACATCATAAATGTTCTTCCCCTTATACTTCACCTCCAGAGTCTCCCTGTTATACCTCTTTCCGCCGCAGACCTCACATGGCACATATACATCCGGAAGAAAATGCATCTCAATCTTGATGATCCCGTCGCCGGAGCAGGCCTCACAGCGTCCGCCCTTTACGTTAAAGCTAAAACGTCCCTTGCTGTATCCCCTGGCTTTGGCGTCACTGGTAGAGGCAAACAGATCGCGGATCAAATCAAATACTCCTGTGTAGGTGGCCGGATTAGATCTGGGAGTGCGTCCAATTGGAGACTGGTCAATGGCAATAACCTTGTCCAGCTGTTCCGTGCCTTCTATACACTTATGCTTTCCCGGTATGGTTCTCGCCCGGTTCAGCTTTTTCGCCAGGGCTTTATACAGAATCTCATTTACAAGAGAACTCTTTCCTGATCCGGATACACCTGTAACGCAGGTCATCACTCCCAGCGGGAAGGATACATCAATATTTTTCAGATTGTTCTCCGCCGCCTTTCGTACTGTAATCCAGCCAGCAGGGGGCCGACGCTTTTCCGGCACAGGAATGCGGATGCGGCCGCTTAAGTAGGCCCCTGTAATAGAATCCGGGTTTGCCATAATTTCTTCTGCCGTACCTACCGCTACGATCTGCCCTCCATGTTCACCGGCCCTGGGGCCAATATCTACAATACAATCCGCCGCCCGCATGGTATCCTCATCATGCTCCACTACCAGGACACTGTTGCCAAGATCCCGCAGGTGAAAAAGGGTCTTTAAGAGCTTGTCATTGTCCCTCTGGTGAAGGCCGATGCTTGGCTCATCCAGAATGTATGCCACGCCCACCAGACCGGAACCGATCTGCGTTGCCAGACGGATGCGCTGGGCCTCTCCGCCAGATAAGGTGCCCGTAGCCCGCGAAAGAGACAGATAATCCAGTCCCACATCAATGAGAAAGCTGATCCTGGCACGAATCTCCTTTAAAATAGACTCTCCGATGGTCTGCTGCATAGGGGTCAGCTTCAGCTCATCCATAAACTCCTTAAACTTCACAATGGACATATTAGTGGCTTCATAGATGTTCCTATCCCCCACCGTTACCGCCAGAGATTCCTTTTTCAGTCTCTGTCCGCGGCAGACCGGACAGGGCGTAATGCGCATATACGTCTCATATTCTGCCTTGGAGGCCTCAGAAAAGGTTTCCTTGTAACGGCGGCTGACATTTTCAATCAGCCCCTCAAAGGCCACATCATAGACGCCTTCGCCTCTCTGGCTTTTATAGCGCACCTTTACCTCATGCCCTCCGGTGCCGTACAGCAGGATATCATGGATTTCCTTGGGATATGCCTCAAAGGGGGTATCCAGATCAAAGTGGTACTCTTTTGCCAAAGCGTCCAGGATCGCCCGGGTAAAGCTCCCCTTATCCGTACAGGACTGCCAGCCTAAAACTACGATAGCGCCCTGGTTAATCGAAAGAGACGGATCTGGAATCATCAGGTTTTCATCAAACTCCATCTTATAGCCCAGTCCAAAACACTCCGGACAGGCTCCGAAGGGATTGTTAAAGGAAAAACTCCTCGGCTCTACCTCATCGATACTGATATTGCAGTCCGGACAGGAAAAGCTCTGGCTGAAATTAACTGGCTCCCCTCCGATCACATCTACCGTCATCAGGCCGCCGCTTAAGGCCATAACCGTCTCAATGGAGTCTGTCAGACGATTTTCAATCCCTTCTTTCACTACCAGACGGTCTACCACGATCTCTATATTGTGTTTGATATTCTTTTCAAGATGAATCTCCTCAGAAAGCTCATAGAGATTTCCATCAATCCGTACACGCATATAACCGCTTTTTCTGGCCTGCTCCAGAACCTTTACATGCTCTCCCTTCCGTCCCCGGACCACAGGCGCTAACAGCTGCAGCCTTGTACGCTCCGGCATAGCCATAATCTGGTCTACCATCTGATCAATGGTCTGCTTGTGAATCTCCCTTCCGCACTTCGGACAATGGGGGATTCCCACTCTGGCATAAAGAAGCCTCATATAATCATAAATCTCTGTCACCGTACCCACCGTGGAGCGCGGATTACGGTTCGTGGATTTCTGATCAATGGAAATGGCCGGAGACAGGCCTTCAATGCTTTCTACATCCGGCTTTTCCATCTGTCCTAAAAACTGACGGGCATAGGAGGACAGGGATTCCATATAGCGTCTCTGTCCCTCTGCATAAATCGTGTCAAACGCCAGTGAAGATTTTCCAGAGCCCGAAAGGCCCGTCAAAACCACCAGCTCATCTCTGGGAATATCCACGGAAACATGCTTCAGATTATGTTCGCCGGCTCCCCGGATCTTAATGTATTGCTTTGCCATGGCGTAAACTCCTAAAATCATTTGATGCAATCAGTATATCACATCAAAGCCTGTTTTTCAAACATTTGTTCGATATTACAAAAAAGGAAATTCCTATCTGCACAGACATTCCCTTCCTTTAAAAACCTCGCACATAATTCCGGCTCCCAGACGAAATCCGTCACAGAAGGTCTGGCTTTTTTCTATATAAGTCAGCTCCAGATAATGCTCTAACAGCGCATCAAAACTCTTTCGGCTTTCATCGTCCAGCTTTTTTGAAAATTCCTCGATTTCCTGAACTGACTGTCTGCACAGCCGGTCATACTCCTCATTTCCCTGAATCACGTTTTCTGCCGGAGTTAAATCTCCCGCATACAGCTGCTCCAAAATACTGCTCATCTGTCTTACCTGCCTTTCTTAATTTAGTACATATGTTCGGGTGTTTCATCATAACACAGCCCCGGAGCAAATGCAATCGAACAAAACCTTACGATTGCACCCGTCCGGGGCTGTAATCTTTCTTTTATTCTTCCTCTTTCAAGGTATTTTCCCCATCTGTGCTCTGTTTTTCAAAAATCTCCATAAACTCTTCCCCGGTGATCGTCTCCTTATCCAGAAGATAAGCCGCAATCTCATGGAGCTTTGTCTCGTTTTCCTTTAAAATGTGAATTGCCTTTTCATGCTGCTCCCGGACGATCTGAACTACCTTTTCATCAATCCGTTTGGCTGTTTCCGGAGAGCACATCAGAGAGGTATCTCCTCCCAGATACTGATTATTCACCGTTTCCATGGCAACCATGTCAAATTCATCCGTCATGCCATATCGCGTTACCATGGCTCTTGCGATCTTGGTTGCCTGCTCGATATCATTGGAGGCTCCTGTGGTAATAGAATGGAAAATAACTTCCTCTGCCGCCCGTCCGCCTGTAAAGGTGGCAATCTTATTTAACGCCTCATCCCGGCTCATCAGATACCGTTCGCCCTGATCAACCTGCATGGTATATCCAAGGGCTCCTGAAGTTCTTGGAATTATGGTAATCTTCTGAACGGGAGCGCTGTGGGTCTGACAGGCCGCTACCAGAGCGTGTCCCACCTCATGGTACGCCACGATCCGGCGCTCATCCGGCGGAATCACCGCGTTTTTCTTCTGGTAGCCTGCAATGACGGTTTCCACACTTTCCTGAAGATCCTCCTGGCACACCGCCTTTCTTCCAAAGCGCACCGCCCGCAGCGCAGCCTCATTGACAATATTTGCAAGTTCTGCGCCGCTGGCTCCTGCCGTAGCCCTGGCAATGGCATTATAATCTACATCATCGGACATCTTAACCTTCTGTCCGTGTACCTTTAAAATTGCCTCTCTTCCCTTTAAATCAGGCAGCTCTACCGGTACCCGGCGGTCAAACCGTCCCGGACGCAGCAGGGCCGGATCCAGGGATTCCGGACGGTTGGTTGCCGCGAGGATTACCACGCCCTTCTTTCCGTCAAAGCCGTCCATCTCTGTCAGAAGCTGATTTAAGGTCTGCTCTCTCTCATCATTTCCGCTCATACCGCCGCCGTCGCGCTTCTTTCCGATGGTATCGATCTCATCAATAAACACAATACAGGGAGCCTTTTCATTGGCCTGCTTAAAGAGATCTCTCACCTTGGCAGCGCCCATACCCACAAACATCTCTACAAATTCTGAACCGGAAATGGAAAAAAACGGAACATGGGCTTCGCCTGCCACAGCCTTTGCAAGAAGGGTTTTTCCCGTTCCGGGAGGGCCTACCAAAAGAGCGCCCTTTGGCAGATTGGCTCCGATATCCGCATATTTTTCCGGATTGTGAAGGAAATCTACAATCTCCTTTAAAGCGTCCTTGGCCTCTTCCTCTCCAGCCACGTCACGAAACGTAACGCCGGTTTCATTTTCCCCGTAAATCTTTGCATTGGACTTGCCAAAGGTCATGGCGTTTCCGCCGCCCATGCGCTTTGCCATCATCCGCGCCATAATCTGTCCGATGACTACAAACATCAGGATTGGGAAAATCCATGTCATCAGAAAATTAACCAGGGGGGATTCCTTGTGCGGGATCTGTTTGGTATAAACCTCCACCCCTGCCGCTGAAAGCTTGGCCTCCAGTTCATCTTCCGTAACCATATTTCCTGTCTTGTAGGTTATGGCAGACCACTGGGGTCTGGCTCCCTCCTCCGGCTTTAACGAATAAACAATCTCTGTATTGTCACTGCTTACATATGCCTCTTTGATATTTCCCGCATCCAGCTGAGCCGTAAACTCACTGAACGGCACCTCCATGGAGCGTTCCATCATAGACGGGAATACAAGTGCATTTAAAACCATCACGACCAGAAGGACGATGATGTAATAATAGAGAAACGGCTTTTTATTTCCGTCATCGCTGTTTTTTATACCCATACAGTTTCTTCCTTTCCCAGACCGGCTGCGCATATTTTACCACCGCCGCTGTATATAGCTAAGATAATACCAATTTTACCTTTTATCAATAGACTTTATCAAATATTCTCATAATTTATTGGAATTTAATCAAAAAATCCCGCAGCTGGCACATACAGCGCCGAAGCCGCAGGATTCCCTGTTTTATAATACCTTGCTTAAAAAACTCTTTAAACGCTCATTTTTAGGATTTGTGAAAAATTCCTCAGGAGCTGCCTCCTCCATAATATAACCGCCGTCCATAAACAGAACGCGGGTAGCTACCTCTCTGGCAAAGCCCATCTCATGGGTAACGACCACCATCGTCATCTTCTCTTCTGCCAGATCGCGCATAACGTTTAATACTTCTCCTACCATCTCCGGATCAAGGGCTGAGGTAGGCTCATCAAAGAGCATCACATCCGGCTTCATGCAGAGAGCTCTCACAATAGCGATTCGCTGCTTCTGTCCTCCGGAAAGCTGGCTGGGATAAGCATGGGCACGGTCTGCCAGCCCCACGCGCTCTAACAGCCGCATGGCCTCTTTTTCTGCCTCCTCCTGGCTGATTCCCTGAAGCTTTACAGGGCCGATGGTAAGATTTTTCATAATGTCCATATGAGGGAACAGATTAAACTGCTGGAATACCATTCCCATCTTCTGGCGATGCTTATCAATGTTTGTCTTTGGATCTGTGATATCGGTTCCCTCAAAGAAAATATGGCCTCTGGTGGGCTCCTCCAGACGGTTTAAGCACCGAAGGAAAGTACTCTTTCCGGATCCGGAAGGTCCGATCACGAAAACCACATCGCCTTTATTGATATCTACACTGATATCCTTTAATACATCTACGGCTCCAAAGCTTTTCCCAAGACCCTGAACATGGATCAGCGCTTCTTCTTTCTTATTACCGCTCATTCTGACGCAGCCTCCTTTCCAGAATCTGGATCAGTTTTGTAAAGATCAATACAATCGTAAGATATACCAGCGCCACTGCGATCAAGGGCATAAATGCGCTGTAGGTCCTGCTTCGTATAATATCGCCGCCCTTGGTAAGATCCTGAATGGCAATATAACCCGAAACAGAGGTTTCCTTTAAAAGAGAAATAAACTCATTACACAGGGTAGGAAGCACAACCTTAAATGCCTGAGGCATAATGATGTAGCGCATGGTCTGAAAATAGTTAAAGCCAAGGCTTCGTCCTGCTTCCATCTGTCCCGGATCGATCGACATGATACCGCTTCGGAAGATTTCAGCTACATAAGCGCCGGAATTGATTCCAAAAGCCATAATCGCCACGATCACCTTGTCGATGCGTGCGCTGCCGAATACAACAAAATAGATGATCAGCAGCTGTACTACAACCGGCGTTCCGCGGATTACGGTCAGATAAATCTGACAGATCACATTGAGGAATTTAAGTTTTCCCGTTTTATCATGAGTGGAGCGGATCATTCCCACAATAAAGCCCAGCACAATACCCATAAGGCAGGCAAAGCAGGTGATGATCAGAGTTGTCTGCAGACCATCTGTAATATAACGCCACCGATCCTCAGATATAAAATTTAAATAAAATGCATTTGTAAAATTTTCCCACATTCCACTTTTCCCTTTCTTTTATGAATGTGTAAGCCAGAACAGTTCCTTCGTTCCGGAATCTGTCTCACCTCTGCTTGCTGCTCTGTGACGGGACGCAGGCAGACAGCCGCCCGCAGCAGATTTCAGACAGGCTCCGGAAAAGACCCGGCCCGCACCTGGCGGACCGGATATTGGCTGATTCTTATTCTGCTGTGATGTATTTTGCTACGATCTCATCCAGAGTCCCCTCGGACTCTAACTCAGAAAGTGCGCCGTTGATCTTGTCAAGGAGTTCTGTATTTCCCTTCTTAACAGCAATCGCATATTCCTCCTCTGTAAAGGCCTCATCTAACATCTTGATGCCCTCAGTCTCAGCTACGAACGTCTTTGCCGGCTCGCCATCGATCACAACTGCATCGATCTTGCCCTGGCTTAATGCCTGAACAGCCTCAAAACCCTTGTTGTAACGCTCTACGGTCGTTCCCTCTGCCTCCAGATCGGAAACATAGATATCGCCGGTGGTTCCCAGCTGAACGCCTACTACAACACCCTTTAAGTCATCCGGGCCTGCAATCGCGCTGTCTTCTTTTACGATGATCATCTGGGATGCCTTTGCGTAAGTATCAGAAAAATCTACAGACACTTTTCTGTCCTCAGTTACGGTCATGCCAGCCAGACCCATATCGGCCTTTCCGGAAGTAATTTCAGGAATAACGGAATCAAATGCTACATCCTCGATCTCTAACTCCATGCCCATCTTATCTGCAATGGCTTTTGCAATCTCTACGTCAATGCCAACGATCTCGCCGCCGTCATGGTACTCATAAGGCGGGAACTCTGCGTTGGTTGCCATTACCAGAACACCGCCTGCTGCTTCGGTCTCTTCCTTAGCCGCTGTGGTCTCTTCTGCCTTTGGGTCCTCTGCCTTGGTATCCTCTGCTTTTGCCTCTGTCTTAGCTGCTGTGGTCTCTGCAGCAGAACCGCCGCAGGCAGTTAATGATGCTGCCATTAAAGCTGCTGTAAATGCAAGTACATATTTTTTCATAATGCTCTCTCCTCTTTCTGCTTTGCTTAATCATGCATATGTATGCATAAATATAAATTCAGTAACGTTTTATATTATAGACACTTTTTTCATTTTCGCAAGAGGTAATTTTTGATTCACCTCATTTTGTCCGGTTTTTACTGTAAAACATTGCTTCGGGCCGCCTGAATCAGATGCTTTGCCAGTACTGCAGTGGTTACAGCTCCTACGCCTCCCGGCACTGGTGTAAGGAGAAGGTTCCGGCTCTCCATGGATGCCTGATCCACATCACCGCAGAGTTTTCCGTTTTCGTCCACATTAATGCCCACATCAATCACCACCGCGCCATCTGATACCCAGCTTTCTTCCACCATTCCCGCCTTTCCTGCCGCAGCTACTAAGATCTCAGCCTGCCGGCAGATTTCAGGAAGCTCTTTGGTGCGCGTATGGCAGATCGTCACGGTAGCGTTTTCCTTAAGGAGCAGCATGGACAGCGGTTTTCCTATTACCATGCTCCGTCCGATCACTGCCGCACGCTTTCCTTCTATAGAAATGTTATTTGCTTTCAGTATCTCGATCACCGCCTCTGCAGTACAGGGTGCAAAGCCGGAAGGATCTCCTGAAAACACCTTTGCAATGTTTACCGGTGAAATACCATCCAGATCCTTTCCAGGATCGATCATGGCTTCAATCTCCTTCTCCTTTATCTGCTCCGGAAGCGGGCGCAGAAGCAAAATGCCCGTAACATCCGGATCCTTATTGATCTTCTGAAAGGCTTCTTTAAACTCTTCGTCTGAAATATCCTTCGGAAATACAAAGGTCTGCACCCTCAGCCCAAAGGCTTCCATCTTTTTTACAGCACTTCTTTCATAGGACATATCGTCCGGTTTTTCTCCTACCCGGATAATGGCAAGCTTGGGAACCGATCCCTGAAGCTGTTTTATTTCCTCCGCAGCCCACTCTCTGATGGCAGCAGAAACAGGAGCGCCCTTTAACAATTCCATTTTCATTTCCTCCTCATGTTTAATGGTTCTGTGTCATCAGCCCTGAAGCTGCTTTACTATTTTTTCATAGATCCGATCCGCAGCGTCTGTCCCTTCTTTTGTAAGACGCTTCGCTTCACGGTTCAGTTCTTCTGCCCTTTTACGATCCTTCATGGAACGGGTATTGATATACACGTTCATCACAGCCCCTAAAATGGCAGTACGGGCAAACTGAACGCCTACGCCCACATCACTGACCGCCATAACGCTTCCCTTCTCTGCCAGTTCCTTTAAAATCCCCAGCATTTCTGCTGCCTTTTCCATGATTTCCAGAGGAACATAGCTGGCCTGTACAAGCCGTTCCTCCATTACCTTTTCCTTATATGCCTTTTCTTCCTCCGTTGATGAGGGGAGGCGGTAACATTCTGCCAGAGGGGCAAACACCTCTGCATCCTTATCTGCCAGCATCAGAAATTCCTGCTGAAGACGTTTCAGCTCTCTTTCATAGTTCAGCATATCCTGCTCTGCCTGCGCATACCTCTTCTTTCCCAGGGTCAGGTGTACCACCATCTGTCCCAGGCTGTCTCCCAGTGCGCCTGCAAGAGCAGAGGCTCCTCCGCCGCCCGGTACGGGGGCTTTGGATGATAATAATTCCAGATAATCTTTAATCTGTGCTTCTGCTGTCATGATCATATGCATCCTTTCTACTGTACTTTAATACCTTAATCCTGTCCCCCATCATACCACGACCTGCCTCTGTGCCACAAGGACTTTTATACTTGAGTTTCCGCATTTTGCAGTGCGCTCTGGCATCTGGTGTTCAGGACGACTTTGAAGGCCATAAGAAAACCGGAGCCCTGAACACCAGACGCCGGAGTGCGGTGTAAAGTGTGGAAACTCAAGCTTTTATAAAAGAGATTTCCTTAAAAAAGCCCTCTGCGCAGTGTATCCACAACAGCCTTGGCAGACCGCTCTGCAGCCGGCAGCGTGAATCCCCGTTCGTTGATATGCTCCAGATAATGTGCGTCTGAATTACTGATGATGCGGCAGTGCTCCAGATAAGGGTGTTCCCGTTTCAGAGAATGAAGCTTCTTCATATCCTTCAGTTCCACAGTCTGAAAGGAGCTGTCCGGAGGAATAAAGCCCAGATTGGCAATGAGGCTGTTGGAATTTTTATCAATATGGGCCGGAAACATGACACCCCCGTAGGAAGCCGCCTTTTCCCACAACCCCTCAAAAGACAAATTAACGGCATTGATAAGCAGACAGGATTCTTCCCCGTAGACAGAATCATTTTCATCATAAATCTGCTGTTTTCCAAAAATTTCCGGGCGATTTTTTACCTTAATGAGACGGCTGTACACAAAGCGGTCAAATTCCATCGCCTGATAAAGCTCCGGAAACAGACAGACTGCGTGGACTTCCTCTGAAGTTGTCAGTTCCATCCCCGGAATCCCGATGATCCCGTATTCCTTCGCCGCAGCCAGGAACGCAGGGCAGTTTTTACAGCTGTTGTGGTCTGTGAGAGCCACTGCATCCAGCCCTTTTAACGCTGCCATTCCCGCAATATTGGCCGGCGTCATATCATCATCCCCACAGGGCGATAAGCAGGAATGGATATGAAGATCATATGCCAGCTCTGTCATTTTAACAGCTCCTTTACAGCCAGGGCCGTCTCAAATACCGGTTCCTCTGTCCGCAGCACCGTGATCCCCTGAAGAGCAGCCTTCTTCACAGCAGCCTCATCCAGCATGGCGCCCTCTGCCAGAATCACACAGGCCGCATCCGCAAGAGCTGCCACTGCCAGCGTATTTAAGTTTCCCATTACCGTAACCCAGGCACAGCCTGCCGGAGCCCGTCCCATGGCAATGCTTAAAAGATCGCAGCAAAAGGGCTTTGTGATGCTCCGGTCTGTATCGTCCCCTATATTAATCTCCTGAAAAACATTTTTATCAATCAGTTCCTGTACGGTCATTCTTCCTCCCCCTCTTCCCGGCTGTCCAGAGAAGACATCTCATCCGAAATCCGCCGTATGCACTCTTTTAATGTATTTAAGGTATCCTGGCTGCTTTTATCCTTGCTGTGAAGATCGTCTGCCAGTATGGCTACCTCCTCAGAAAGCCTGTGGAGATTTTCTCTCAGATAATACACGCAGTCGGTCTCACTGGCCTCTCCCCGGACAATGTCCTCCGCCAGGGCCTTACAGGTAGGAGCTCCGCAGGAACCGCAGTCCAGTCCCGGAAATTTCTTCACAAGCCGCTCCGCCTGATTTAAACGCAGAAAGCTTTCCATCATATTATTTCCCAGATTAAATACGGGTTCAAACTGGATCTGCGTTGTCCATTTTACCGCATCCAGCTCACCATCCTCCATATGGTTTCTGGCAACAGGCATATATTTGCGCAGGCGCTTTAGCTTCACCTCTGCCACATAGGGATTTTCCACCGTAAGCACACCGCCCACACAGCCTCCGTTGCAGGCGTTCAGCTCCACAAATTTCAGATTGGTAAACTTCTGATCTTCCATATCCTCTAACACACGGATCACATTTTCAATACCGTCCGCTGCCAGATAATTTTCCGTAAACAGCCCGCTGGCTTCCCCGCCGCTGTGCCCCCAGCTGATGCCGATTTTTCCGGAAGTTCCAATAGCTGGATAATCCTCTCCCGCTACCGACTTCATGGCTGCTAACAGTCTGGGATACACATCCTTGATAGCAAGCACCTTGTCCACCTGGCTCTTTTCCGTACCAAGAGGCGCTCTCACATAGGTTACCTTGGAGGGGCAGGGAGAAATAAACATAATTCCTATCTTCTCTCTGGGAAGCCCCGTTTTCTCCATGGCCCTTCTGGCCGCCAGAATAGCCGCTACCTCTACCGGGGGATTTAAAGGAAGCAGGTGAGGAATCAGGGATGGAAAACGCACCCGGATCAGCCGCACCACAGAAGGACAGGCGGTACTGATCAAAGGAAGCTGTTCCTCATGATCGGATATGTACTGTCTGGTGGCTTCACTGACCAGCTCTGCCGCCGCGCTGACCTCGAATACATCATCAAAGCCCATACGAAGAAGGGCCTTTAACACAATATTAGAGTCATCCAGATTGTTGAACTGGCTGTACAGAGACGGCGCCGGAAGCGCCACCGTATATTCGTACTGATTCATCGTATCCAGCTTATCGTAGGTTGCGTGTTTTGCATGATGAGGGCAGACGCGGATGCACTCTCCGCAGTCTATGCAGAACTTTTTATTGATGCTTGCCTTTCCCCCTCGGACGCGGATGGCCTCTGTAGGACAGCGCTTAATGCAGTTAATGCAGCCTTTGCACAAAGAAGGGTCAAGCCGCACGGAATGATAGAATTTATCCATTCCTCCACCCCCTCAGATATATACTGTCATGGTGATCTTTGTTCCCTCTCCGATCCGGGTATCGATCTCCATCTGGTCTGAATATTTTTTCATATTGGGAAGCCCCATCCCCGCTCCAAAGCCCAGAGAACGGATCTCATCCGGAGCCGTGGAATATCCGGCCTGCATCGCCAGCTCCACATCCTTAATCCCCGGCCCTTTGTCATCCAGGATCATATCGATCTTTTCCGGAGTAATCTCTACTGTAATCTCCCCTCCGTCTGCATGGATTACCATATTGATCTCCCCCTCATACATGGCGATGGCCACCTTCCGGATGGCCTCCGGATTCACCCCCATCTGCTTGAGCTTGCGCTTTACATCGCTGCTGGCTTCCCCTGCCCGTGTAAAATCCTCTCCGGATATGGGATATTTTAAAATAATTGCTTCTTCCATAGAAAATCTTTCCTTCCTGAATTTCCATATATCGTCGTATCAGCGCAGCACTCTCTAGATTGCCCCGCTGTTAAGCCCTGCCTGATAAAGCATTCCGCAGGAAGAAAACATCCTGTGTCCGGTGGCAAGAACCACAAGATTCCTCTCCCTTGCCATCTCAAGCATACTTTCATCCGGCTTTTTTCCTCTCACAAATATAATGCACACAATATCAAGCATCTCTGCTGTACGGATCACCTGGGGATTGCACAATCCTGTCAGCAGTACGGAATGATCCTTTGAAAATGCCAGCACATCGCTCATCATATCAGAGCCGCAGGCAGACCTTACCTCCCTGTCCAGATGCTCCTCTCCGGCCAGCACCCTGGCGCCTAATACCTCTCTTACATCTCTCACTGTCATACGCGTTCTCTCCTACCTGTTTGGTTCTGTGTTTCCGGCTACTGTCAGCATATCATTTATCCCCAATTCTTTCAATAAATATGTCTCTGTTTTTGCACATTTTATCCGCAATTCCACACAAAGTTTTTGACACATTTTCCCAGAAATGTAGATTTTTTTGACTATATGTGTTAGAATATTAACACATTGCATAATTTACAACGACGAGGAGGTAAAAACGATGGCGTGCAAAAAACAGACGGTTCCCTTTCGAGGAACACCTGAGCAGGAGGCCGCGCTGAAAGCGGTAATTGCTGATCTTAAAAGCCAGCCGGGCGCTCTGATGCCGGTGATGCAGAAGGCTCAGGAAATTTATGGATATCTTCCCATTGAAGTGCAGACCATCATCTCAGACGAGATGGAGGTTCCGTTAGAAAAGGTTTACGGCGTAGCGACCTTTTATGCACAGTTTGCCTTACAGCCCAAGGGACAGTATAAAATTTCTGTCTGTCTGGGAACAGCCTGCTATGTGAAGGGTTCCGGGGAAATCTTTCACAAGCTGGAGGAAATTTTAGGGATTACCAACGGTGAGTGTACACCGGACGGCAAATTCTCACTGGATTCCTGCCGCTGTGTAGGCGCCTGCGGACTGGCTCCTGTTATGATGATCAACGGAGAAGTTTACGGCCGTCTTACCCCCGACGACATTCCGGGCATTTTAGCCAAGTATAACTAGCCTATGATGCCGGAAATTTCCTTAAATATACTGGATGTAGCAGAAAATTCCACACGGGCAGGCGCCTCTCTTGTGACTATAAACGTCACAGCAGATACAGACGCCGACCGTCTGACCATACAGATCGGGGATAATGGCTGCGGCATGAGCGAAGAACAGCTTTCCCATGTAACAGACCCCTTTTACACCACCCGCACAACGCGGAAGGTAGGACTGGGCGTTCCTTTTTTTAAAATGGCTGCCGAAAGCGCCGGAGGGAGCTTTTCCATCCATTCCCAGATTGAAAAAGGCACAGAGGTGACTGCCGAATTTGGCTTATCCCACATTGACCGTATGCCTCTGGGGGATATAAACAGCACCATCCACAACCTGATCGTGTACCATCCGGACACGGATTTTTGCTATACATATACATACAACGGAGCTTCCTTTACCCTTGATACCAGGCAGATGAAGGAGATCCTTGGCGGTATTCCATTAAATACGCCGGAAGTATCCGCCTATATTTTGGAATTTCTGAATGAAAATCAGAAGGAAACCGACGGCGGCGCATCGCTGTGACCGCTGCCCCTTAGACAGAAGGAGGTTTATAACCCATGAAAACTCTTGCTGAATTACAGGCCATCCGCGAACGGATGCAGAGCCAGGTAAACCTGCGCGCGGAAGACCATAACCATACCCGCGTAGTAGTAGGCATGGCCACCTGCGGAATCGCCGCAGGTGCCAGACCTGTTCTCAATACCTTTGCCCAGGAGATCCAGTCCAGAGGCCTTACAGACCGCATCAGCGTAACTCAGACCGGCTGCATCGGGCTGTGCCAGTATGAACCCATTGTTGAGATCATGGAACCCGGCAAGGACAAAATTACATATGTAAAAATGAACCCTGACAAGGCCTTAGAGGTGATCGAGCGCCATCTGGTCGGCGGACACCCGGTTGAGAAATATACCATGGGCGCTGCAGGATTAAAATAAAGGAGGGACTATCTATGTATCGTTCACATGTGCTTGTCTGCGGCGGTACCGGATGTACCTCTTCCGGAAGCCCCCAGATCATGGATACATTAAAAAATGAATTAAAACGCCAGGGACTGGAGGAGGAAGTAGCGGTTGTAGAAACCGGCTGCCACGGCCTCTGTGCCCTGGGCCCGATTATGATCGTTTACCCGGATGCTACCTTTTATTCAATGGTACAGCCCGGAGACATCCCTGAGATCGTATCCGAACATCTCTTAAAGGGTCGTGTAGTAACCCGTCTTCTCTATCAGGAGACCGTAAGCCCCACTGGAGGCATCAAGGCCTTAAGCGACACAGACTTTTATAAGAAGCAGCACCGTATCGCCCTTCGCAACTGCGGTGTTATTGACCCTGAAAATATCGAAGAATACATCGGAACCGGCGGCTATCAGGCTCTGGGAAAGGTTCTTACGGAAATGACCCCGGAGGATGTGATCCAGACCCTTTTAGACGCAGGCCTGAGAGGCCGCGGAGGCGCAGGCTTCCCCACCGGCTTAAAATGGAAGCTCTGCCGTCAGAACGACGCAGACCAGAAGTATGTCTGCTGTAATGCAGACGAGGGCGATCCCGGCGCATTTATGGACCGTTCCGTGCTGGAGGGCGATCCCCATGCAGTGCTGGAGGCCATGGCCATCGCCGGCTATGCCATCGGTGCAAACCAGGGCTATATCTACGTCCGTGCCGAATACCCCATCGCGGTAGAACGCCTGCAGATTGCCATCAAGCAGGCCCGCGACATGGAACTTTTAGGCAAAAACATTTTCGGAACCGGCTTTGATTTTGATATTGACCTCCGTCTGGGCGCAGGCGCTTTCGTCTGCGGCGAGGAAACGGCTCTTATGACCTCCATTGAGGGAAAGCGCGGTGAGCCAAGGCCCCGTCCTCCATTCCCGGCGCAGAAGGGCTTATTCGGAAAGCCAAGCATCTTAAATAACGTAGAAACCTACGCCAATATCCCTCAGATCATCTTAAACGGTCCAGAATGGTTTGCTTCCATGGGTACGGAAAAGTCCAAGGGCACCAAGGTATTTGCCCTGGGAGGCAAGATCAACAACACCGGTCTGGTAGAGGTTCCCATGGGAACCACCCTAAGGACCGTAATCGAGGAAATCGGCGGCGGCATCCCCGGCGGAAAGAAGTTCAAGGCCGCACAGACCGGAGGACCTTCCGGCGGCTGTATCCCGGCTGAACACTTTGATATCCCCATTGACTATGACAACCTGATTGCCATAGGTTCCATGATGGGCTCCGGCGGTCTGATCGTTATGGATGAGGATGACTGTATGGTAGACATTGCCAAATTCTTCCTTGAATTTACTGTGGAGGAATCCTGCGGCAAGTGTACTGCCTGCCGTATCGGCACCAAACGTATGCTTGAAATCCTCACAAAGATCACCAAGGGACAGGCCGATATGGCTGACCTGGATAAGCTGGAAGAACTCTGCTACTATGTAAAGAACAATTCCCTCTGCGGCCTGGGACAGACAGCCCCCAATCCGGTGCTGTCCACCCTGCGCTATTTCCGCGACGAGTACGAGGCCCATATCAAGGAGAAGCGCTGTCCTGCCGGCGTCTGCAAGGCGCTCTTATCCTACAACATTGACCGTGACAAGTGCCGCGGCTGTACTCTGTGCGCCCGCACCTGTCCTGCCGGAGCAATCATCGGCTCTGTAAAGAATCCGCACATTATTGATCAGAACAAGTGCATCAAGTGCGGTGCCTGCATGGAGAAATGTAAGTTCGGCGCAATCTACAAAAAATAAAAGGGAGGGAATAGACGATGGAAACGATCAAACTGAAAATCAACGGCATTGAAGTCACTGCTCCCAAGGGCTCAACCATCCTGGAGGCAGCAAGACTGGCGCATATCGAGATCCCTACCTTATGCTTCTTAAAAGAGATCAACGAAATCGGCGCCTGCCGCGTATGTATTGTCGAATTAAAAAATGGAAAGCTGGTTACTTCCTGCGTATATCCTGCGGAAGACGGAATGGAAGTATTTACCAATACTCCAAAGGTCATGGATTCCAGAAAAAAGACCATCCAGCTTTTATTATCCAACCATAACCGCTCCTGCCTGTCCTGCGTACGCAGCGGACACTGCGAGCTTCAGGAGCTGGCACGAGAGCTTGGCGTAGAGGATGAGGGCTATTATGACGGCGAGACCACACCCTCTGAGATCGATACCTCTGCCGCCCATATGATCCGTGACAACAGCAAATGTATTCTCTGCCGCCGCTGCGTGGCAGTCTGCAGCGAGGTACAGGGGATTGGCGTCATCGGCGCCAACAACCGGGGCTTTGCAACTGAAATCGGCTCTGCCTTCGGTATGGGCCTTGGCGAGACCTCCTGTGTATCCTGCGGCCAGTGTATTGCCGTCTGTCCTACGGGAGCCCTTCAGGAAAAGGACTGCACGTCCGAGGTATTTGCAGCCATTGCAGATCCTTCCAAGCATGTGATCGTACAGACCGCTCCTGCTGTCCGTGCCGCTTTAGGCGAAGAATTCGGCCTTCCCATCGGCACCAATGTGGAAGGAAAGATGGCTGCCGCCCTGCGCCGTCTGGGATTTGACCGCGTATTTGATACAGACTTTTCCGCTGACTTGACCATCATGGAGGAGGCACATGAATTTTTAGACCGCGTGAAAAACGGCGGTGTCCTGCCTATGATCACCTCCTGTTCTCCCGGCTGGGTTAAATACTGTGAGCACTATTTCCCGGATATGACGGAAAATCTTTCCACCTGCAAATCCCCTCAGCAGATGTTCGGAGCCATTGCCAAATCCTACTATGCTGAGAAGATGGGCATTGATCCAAAGGATATCGTATCTGTCAGCGTTATGCCCTGTACGGCAAAGAAGTTCGAGATCGGAAGAGAGGACGAGGCGGCAAACGGCGTTCCGGATGTGGATATCTCCATCACCACCAGAGAGCTGGCCCGGATGATCCGCAAGGCAAGGATCCGCTTCCTGGATCTGCCGGATGAGAGCTTTGACGAGCCTTTAGGCCTTGGCTCCGGTGCAGGCGTGATCTTCGGCGCTACGGGAGGCGTTATGGAGGCTGCATTAAGAACTGCAGTTGAGACACTTACCGGCGAAGAGCTTCCAAAGCTTGAATTTCACGAGGTCCGCGGCACTGCAGGCATCAAGGAAGCCACCTATCATGTGGCAGATATGGATGTAAAGGTAGCGGTCGCCTCCGGCCTTGGAAATGCCAGAGAGCTGCTTAAAAAGGTAAAGTCAGGAAAGGCAGATTACCACTTCATCGAGATCATGGGCTGTCCCGGCGGCTGTGTCAACGGCGGCGGCCAGCCTCAGCAGCCGGGTTATATCCGCAACACGGTGGATATCCGCGGCTTAAGAGCTAAGGTTCTCTATGACAGCGATGAGGCAAATACCATCCGCAAATCCCATGAAAATACGGCGATTAAGGAGTTATATGCCACCTATCTGGGCGAGCCCGGAAGCGAAAAGGCGCACCATCTGCTCCATACCAGCTATGTAAAGAGAAGTATTAATCAGCACTGATCGAAACTAAAAACAGAGATGCCGGCGTCACTCCGGCATCCCCTTAAATAAAAAGCTTCCCCGCAGGACGAACCATCTGATCGTCTGCGGGGAAGCTTTTATTTATGGTTCATCCGTTTCCTTCTCTTCTTCCTGTTCCTCTAACATCTCATTTTTTTCAGGATCCCACCAGGTAAATGAGGCCGGAACCGGCGGACGTGAACCGGAAGGCTGCAAACCAGAGGGCTGCGAACTGACGGGCTGTACATCCGAAACCTGTGGATCGACAGGCTGCAAATCGGCAGATTTTAGGGGATCGGCTTCCTCCACCGGTTCCGTATGGACGGGAGGTTTTTCCATCTTTTCCTCCTTCCAGCGGACGGTAACCTTAAAGAGGTCATCCTCTGCTTCCAGCTTCATCGTACCGCCCTGGGCCTCAGTAAAGCTTCTTGCAATGGCAAGCCCCAGACCGGAGCCTTCCGTATTGCGGGATTCATCCCCCCGTACAAAGCGCTCTGTGAGCTCATCCGGGGATACCGTTAATTCATGTTCTGAAATATTTCGCATAGAAACAGCCACATAGCCGTTTTCCTCCCGCCTGATCTGGATATAGGCTCTGGTTCCCTTCATGGCATACTTTGTAATATTTACCATGAGGTTTTCAAAGATACGGCAGGTTTTCTGACCGTCCAGATGAAGGTATATTTTTTCCTCCGGCAGCTGGAAACGGAAGTCCACACCGCTCTTTTCAATCTTGTCGGCCAGCTCGCAGCGCACCTGCTTTAACAAGCTGACAATCTCCACCTCTTCCAGGTGGAGGGTCACGGTACCGCTGTTTGCCTTGCTGACCTCAAAAAGATCTTCGATCAGCTCCTTCAAGCGCATGGCTTTGCGGTCCAGTACCTGGATATAGGAACTGCGCTCCTCTTCTGACAGATTTTCCTGCTTTAAGAGATTGATATAAGTGATAATCGCCGTCAAAGGCGTCTTTAGATCATGGGACACATTGGTGATCAGCTCCGATTTGGTACGCTCGCTTTTTACCTCCTGGGCCACTGCTTTTTTAAATCCGTCCCGGATATGGGAAAGCTGTTCCTTGAGAGGCTCAAAAATCCCCAGATCTTCATCAAACTCCACATCCAGATTTCCCTCTGCCATGGCATTAATGCCCTTTAAGAGAAGCTGATATTTTTCTTCCATTTTTCCCCAGTATTTCTTAAAAAGGAAAAACAGTACCAGAGAGTAGATTACTAACGCCCCAATCCCCCAGAACCACAGGCAGGAAATGAGAGCCAGAATAATAAAATTGGCAATCACAGCCTTTCCAATGATCCGCGTGGACTTTCCTTCCCAGTCTGTATTGGAAAAGAGATCCAGACCCTTCAGAGTCCAGCGCTTGCAAAAGCGCAAAAATCGTCCAAGCCAGGTGCGTTCCTTAAAATAGCGCCACAGTCCCAGAGTAAATACGGCCCGTATACAGGTAATTCCCCAGTAAAGAATACCGTAAATGATGATCCAGAACATGACATTGATCAGCAGCGTCATCATATGCGCCGCTCCATCTGTAAATCCGGCCTGCAGCCACTCTCTGGATAAACGGCCTTCCATGGTTGCATGGATCAGATCTACCGGAATACTGCTGATCACAGTAGCGAACCACAGCGTTCCACTGGCACATAGGGGTTCAAAGGACAAACGGCACAGTGCGCTGCGTCCTATCTCCAGGGAACGGATTCCCGGAAGTGCAAGAGCTGTGAGCGTAATCACTGCCGCGATCGCACATACAACGGAAAAATATCCGCCTCCGCTCTGGTAATCCCAGCTTCTAACCCCTGTTTCCTCTATATCACTGCCATAAAAACTGCTGCCCGCATTGGATAGATCACAGATAAAATGAATCTTCATATCCTTTGGCCCCTGAAACTCCACTCCGCTGCTGCGGTACTGGCTTCCCAGACGGGTCTCAATAGGATCATAAAACTCATAGGAGGTCATTGACTGGAACATACGGCTGCAGCTGTCCCCATCTCCCGCTATATCGGAAATACTTAATCTGCCTCCGGAAGCAAATTCCGCCGTAAACCGGATTTCATTCGCCCCGATTCCCCTTGAAAACACACTTTCTGCATCAATTACATTGCTGCGCAGACACTGCCCGTCAGGGCCTGTGACCATGTAACGGATCAGAGTTCCATTGTAGCGTTCATACATCTCTTCCCAGCGCCGTCCCAGTTCTTCGATCTGAGACTGGGCTTCATGCATCATTTCCAACTGATCCGTCTGCTCCGGGAGCTCATACTCACCCTCATAAGTGATGTCTTCTTCCATGTATGCGTCTTTCTCTGCTTTGGCTATCTTTTCATCCAGTCCCGGCAAAAAGGTCTGGGAATAGGTCAAAATCCCGCCCTTTTCCTCCTGCTTTTGCTGATGCCAGATCACATAGCTGAAATTCATAACCTGTGTTGCCAGATTGTCAAAGCGTCCGGTGTCATTTTCCCATTCCTGCCGGCTTAGGCTGCTCTGGTTTACAGCTTTTTGTTTCATATAGGGATAAAATCCCACAGTTGCTGCCGCAGATACGATTACCAGTATCACGATCAGCAGTACGCCGATCCAGTGCCTGCTACGGCTGTTTTTCAATCTTGTATCCAACTCCCCACACCACCTTTAAATATTTTGGTTCTTTCGGATTTACTTCTATCTTTTCCCGGAGATTGCGGATATGAACCATAACCGTATCCGTATTGATGGCCCGTTCGTTCCACACCCGTTCATAAATCTCATCTGCCGGGAATACCCGGCCCGGATTGCGTATCAAAAGCAGAAGGATCTTAAATTCGATGGGCGTTACCTTTACCGGCCGGTCATCAATGGTAACGCTTACCGTATCCTCATTTACCTCCAGGCCTCCGGCCCGGTAAATCCGTGCGCTTTCTTCTGCCCTTGAATGTAAACGATCCATAAAGCGGTGATAACGTCTCAGATGGGAATTCACTCTGGCTAAAAGCTCCATTGGCGTAAAGGGCTTTGTAATGTAATCATCCGCCCCCATGTTCAGCCCCAGTATCTTATCTACTTCCTCTGATTTTGCAGATAGGAAAAGTACTGGAAAGTCGAAACTTTCCCGCAGTCTTGCTACCATGGTAATACCGTCCATCCGCGGCATCATCACATCTACAATTGCAAGATCGATGGGCTGATTTTTAAGGATTTCCAGGCCCTCAAGGCCGTCGGCTGCCTGAAAAACCTCATATCCCTGGCTTTTTAAAAAGATTTCCACACCTTCCCGTATCTCTTTATCATCCTCCACTAACAGGATCCGATCCCCACTCATATCTGTTTCCTCCTTACATCCATATGATAAAATATAAAAACAAAAATAAGGTGTATAAAATATAAAAGACTTTCTAAAGATTGATTGTAGCATTTTAAAAGGACAGAGTCACCCCCTAAACAGGGATTCTCTGTCCTCTTTTTATGGTTTATTTTCTCTCCAGAAGTCCGTTTAACAGGAGGGAACCATCCTCTGCCCGTTTCGGCATCACAGTAGTATCCAGGGATACGAACCAGTCGTCCGTTACCTTCTCTCCCTTGCTGTTTTCGTAGGCCTTCGTGTCCTCATGATAGAAATAATTGGTTTCGCTGTAAATGCTGCTTGCATCCTGACCCTTTAGCTGAATGTCCTCACTGTGGCCTTCCCCTGTGCCATAGGAAATATTCCCCTCTGCCACATAGGCCGTATCTGCCCGGTTGGCGGTATAGATGGCAATATTAGGGCCTTCATTGTTAAAAGAAACATTATTGTAGATTTCAATATCCGGACAGCTGTTGGAATCAATGCCCTTTGCTTTGTTTTCGTAGGTAATGCTGTTTTTTAACACATGATGGCCGCTGATGCCGCTGCCTCCCATTTTAAATCCGTTTCCGTTTCCAGCATCGATCACGCTGCCGGATTCATCATACACATAACCGTTTTTAAATGCCACGCAGTCCTCAATGGTCACTGCTCCGATTTTTCCTGTGGCGATCTTGGCAAAGAGATCCCAGCCGTCATCCGCATTATAGGCAGCAATGCAGCCCCGGAACACATTTCCTTCTCCGCAGGTCAGCTTGGCTGCAAAGCCATCTGCATCCTCCATGGCTTCATCGCAGTTATTATAGGAGGTACAGTTTAAGATCAGGTTGTCCGAAGGCCACATATCAATGGTCTCCTCGGATATTCCGCTGACCTGAAGGCCGGTGTTTCCGTTATTATAGGTCTTAATTCCCTCTAAAATATTGTGATGGCCTGAAAGGCGGATTCCACAATTTCCGTCGGAGGCATTGCATACGTCAATATTTTTAATATGCCAGTAATCCCCCCAAAGCTGAAGGCCTGTGCCTTCCTTTGCAAAGTCCAGAACTGCCCTTTCTCCCTCTGCCGGAGCCAGAACAATGGGCGCATCCTCTGTTCCGTCTACGCCGCGCAGAACGGTCAGCCCTTCCTTAAAGGTATAGGTACCTCCTTCCATTACAAAGCTCTGTCCGGGAGCCCCATACCGGAACGCCGTTGCCAGATCAATGGGAGCTTCCTTTGTTCCCGTCCCATCGGGTGTGCCGTCTTTGGAAATAAAGATGGTATCACCGGATAAGATACGGCAGCTTACTGTCTCATCAAAAGAAACAGTTCCGTAATTTGCAAGCTCTGTATATTCATTGATCTTATATCCCTCTTTGGGAGTAAATGCGATGATAAAATGATTTTCTCCCTCTTTTACCGGATAGGAAGCCTTTACCGGAACCTCTGCCTTTACTTCCAGAGTATCCAAAGCATTTCCTTCTTTATCGGAGATCACAGCCGTACCGTCTGCATTCGTCTTAAAGGAAAGGGGATACTCGCTGGAACCGGACGTATTGGAGGAAAGGAAGGTAAAGCTTACATTTTCCTTTTCTACAGGACGTTCCTCTGCAGGCGCATCTTTTGCCGGGTCTGTTACCTCAAATTCAATGTTGTTAAAAGTGGCATTGCAGCCTCTGGCTACAGCAAATCCTGCATAAACTGAATTATCAATTACATTCAGGTTCTCAGCACCATACAGGGTGCGGGAATATTCATTTCCCTCTTTGTCATAATAAGCTGCCTCATATCCTGTATTGGTCTTTCGCAGCTCCATGGTGTAGGTTTCTCCCGCTGTCAGCAGTGTTTCCTTGTCAAATGCCTCTGAATCCAGAGTCAGCTTTCCTGCCTCCGGCGGCGTAGTGTCCGATTCTACTCCTGTGATCATCCGGTATCCGATGCCGTCCTTCATGGAGGTCTTTGTGCCGTCCTCATCATAATAGCTTAAACTGCTTCCGATGACTGCCGCGGAATTTGTAAAAAAGGAGCAGTCTGCCACTGTATCCTCACCAATACTGTCTCTGGCAATAATGGCTACTCCCTCCTGGCCGTCCGGCTTGGGATTGATATAGTCAATGGTTACGTCTGCCTTTAAACGGAAATTCTCTGTTTCAGGGTCAATGACTGTATAATAAAAGGAAATGCCGTCATAGCCTTCTCCTGCTGCAAATTTTCCGCCTTTTTTGTCAATGCTTCCGTCTTCCTTTACCGTACAGGAGGTAAGAGAAATCCCATTTTTCAGGCTTCCTCCCTCTGCCATGGTATTTGACTTTTCGTTGGTAGATGTGCCGAAATATGTAAACTGCCAGGTGTGCTCTTCTGCTGTTTTCGTTTCAGAAGCTGCGTCCGTTTCTGCCTCTGTCTGTACCTGTGGTTTCTCTACGTCTGCCGCTGTTGTTTCCGCCGTCTGGCTGCAGCCCTGAAGGCCCGCAGCTGCCAGACCTATGAGTAGAAGCTTTCCTATGTCTCGTCTTTTCATGTCCTGTTTTCCTCGTACCCTGATGTCCTGTTTTATTTATCCTGTTCTAAAAATGCTCCAGCCATTTTTCCGCCAGAACGATCCAGCTCTGGCACTGTGGCTCTATATTGCTCTCCTGCCCGTCTGCCGTTTCCTCCGTCGCCAGGGCAAGTCCGTGGCGTCCAACGGGATAAAGGTGAAGCTCCAAAGAAACGCCGCTCTTTATCAGGGCCTCTGCCAAAATCAGAGCGTTTCTCACCGGAACCGTCTGGTCTGTTACGGTATGCCACAAAAACACAGGAGGCGTATGGGAACCGACCTGCTTTTCAAGAGAAATCAACTCTCTCAGCATTTCCTTTTCTTCCGTCCCGCGCTCCGGGATCATCTGCTCCTCTTCCGTAAGCATCTGTCCCCACAAGAGACGTTCCACCGAGCCTCTGTGGCAGCCTTCTCCTGCCGTCACTACCGGATAGCAGAGGATAAGCCCATTAGGGCGGATCTGCTCAGGCGTTAATCCCAGAGGCCCTGACAGCCATTCCTTATCCCAGTGAACCCCCAGGCTCAAAGCCAGATGGCCTCCGGCAGAAAAGCCAGATACGATGATTCCCTCTGAATCAATCCTCCATTCGTCTGCATGCTCCCGTATCTTTGCCGTAAGCAGAGCCAGCTCCCTTAAGGCTGTGGGGAATCGCTCCGGAGCCAGACTATAGTGAAGCACAAACACATGATAGCCCATGGCCAGATATTTCATGGCAATGGGTTCTCCCTCTCTGGGAGAAAGATGCTCATATCCGCCTCCCGGACAGATTATCACTGCTTTTCTCTTCTTTTCCTGTGTTTTTCCGGATTTTCCCAGAATCCAGGCTGTGTAGCTGGCCGGTTCCTTCTGCAGACGTTCCTTCCGCAGTTCTTCCGGCAGTACCAGATCCTCTGTCCACATGTTCATGGGTGTACCTCCTGTGTATGGATTCAGTGTTTTCTAAATATTCTGTATTGTAAGCGCTTACCTGAACTATCTTATATTTTTTTACATAAAAAGGAAACTGGTATCCTGCACAAAGATATGTTCTGTTTTTTGAGTATTTTGCCGGTAAGAAAAGACTTGACTTTAGAGATTAAAATGTTTCATACGTTCCCTTTACAAGCAGTTCTCCTGCCTCCATCATCACCCGCCCTCTGGCAATCACCGTATCCAGAGCAAGGGCTTCTCCCATTAAAAGCAGATCTGCGTCCGCTCCCGGCGCGATACAGCCTTTTTTCGGGAACAGCTCCAGGGCCTTTGCAGGATTGGAAGTGAAAAAGGAGAGAGCCTCTGAAAGTACAAACCCTCCGTTTAACACCAGCGAACGAAGCTGGGCATACATATTTCCCACATCCGTAACCCCCATTTCCACCAGGTTTCCATACTCGTCATAATTGGACCAACTTCCCTGTCCGTCTGAGCTTAAAGTCATCCGCTCCATGGGAACACCGGCCCGGCGGGCTTCCTCCAAAAGGCCGATCACAGGATCCTTTCCGTCTTCGATCAAACCATGAGGGAAATCCTCACAGGTCAGATCAATGGTTCCCCCAAGCTTCGCCAGCTTAAGGCTGTCCAGAAACAGCTCATGATTGCGGTTTACATGGGTGGGCTGAAAGGTTTTCACGGGAATCTCCGTCTCCTCCAGTGCCTCAAAAACCTGACTCAGCATCTTTTTTCCATCCCCCATATGAAGCACCACACAGCCGCACTTTCCGCTGATCATGCCTGCAGTCCGCACATCGCTTGCCAGACGGATCAGCTCCTCTGTGGAAATATTGGGTGCTCTGTGGTCGGAGACTGCCAGCTTTAAACCCAAAATCTCATCAATAAAGGCAATATCCTTCTTTATGCTTCCTGTAATGGCAGGGGAAGGCACACCATAAGCGCCGCAGAGGGCATACGCTGAAATTCCTTCCTCCTTTAAGGCCTTTACCTTGGCGATCAGATCCTCCGGCGTACGGCTTACATCATCTGTTCCCAGAAGGCCCACCAGAGTCGTGATCCCAGCTCTTATAACAGATGAAAGCTGTATCTGGGGCGTACGGGTATGAAAACTTCCTTCTCCGCCTCCTCCGGTCACATGGACATGGCGGTCAATCAGTCCCGGCGTCAGCTTTTTTCCCTCTGCATCTATGATCCGGCAGCCGCTTCCTCCTTCCAGACCTTCTCCCACTGCCTCAATCTGTGCTCCGCATATCAGCACATCCTTAATCCCCAGATGCTCCGGTGCATATACGTCTGCATTTTTTATCAGTATCATTCTGCATCCTCCTTTGATTCCAAATCAGCGAACTTTTCCGGTTCAGGCGCCTCCGGCTCCGGGTGCAGCTCACTCCATATCTCATACCAGTCCATGCAGGCCTGATGCCACTTCTCCCACAGAGGCGCTATATCCTCCAACGGCTGGGCTTCCAAAGCGGAAGCTGGCTGCTCCTCGGCCTGCTCCCACAGACGTTTCAGACGGTTCTCCTCCCATACCTTCATCTGCTCCTCTGCCTGTCCTGCCGCCTCATTCATGGCATCCTCTGCCATTTTAAGCCTCCACTGGTCATAGGCTTCTTCGGTGGGAATCTCTCTCAGCCTGTGGCGTTCCGCCCTGGGAACTGCCTTTAAGCCGGCGATCAGAGCCTGCTCCTCCGCCTGAATCCGTGCTGCCGGCGAAAGTCCTTCTTTTTCCTTTTCCAGCCGTTCCAGATAGTGCTCGTACCCAAAGGGGTAATACATAGCCCTCGCACCCTCAAATATAAGCACCGACTTTGCCACCTGCCGGATAAAATACCGGTCATGGCTTACAAAAAGAATGGTTCCCTGATAAGCCTGAAAGGCAGATTCCAGAGTTTCTCTTGCCTGTATATCCATATGGTTGGTGGGCTCATCCAGAATCAGGAAATTGGGGCGGCTCTGCAAAAGCTCTGCCAGCACCAGTCTGGCCTTTTCCCCGCCGGACAGGGAGCTTACTTTTCTGGAAGCCTCCTTTCCCGGAAAGAGATAGGAGCCCAGGATCGTCCGCACCTCCTTCTGGTTCAGGGACGGGAAAAGCTCTGAAAAATGCTCCGCTACCGTTTGTTCCGACTCAATGGCTGAGGAATACTGGTCAAAATAACCGATGGTAATATTATTTCCAAGGGAGCAGACTCCATCCACCGGAGGAAGGGATCCGGCGGCTGTCTTTAAAAATGTAGTCTTTCCCGCTCCATTTTCCCCTAAAAGAGCAATCTTCTGCCCCTTTCTCATCCGTAGGCTCAGTTCCAAAAGCGGATGGCCTTCATAACCGATCTTTAAATGCTCCGCCTCAAGAACCCATTTGCTTCCGGGCACCGCAGGAAGGATCTCCCCGGTAAAAATGTGTGCCGTATCCTCTCTGGGCGCTTCCACCCGTTCCATGCGCTCTAACATCTTTTTTCTGGATCTGGCAAAGGAGGCCTTGGCCGGTTTATTCTTAAACCGGCGGATCAGCTCCTCCTGCCGGGCAATCTCCTCCTGCTGGCGGATATAGGCCTTTTTCTGAAGCTCGTAATCCTTTCGTTTCTTCTCTCGGTAGGCTGTATAATTTCCCGGATATTTTGTAAGCTTCCTGTCCTCCAGCTCGTATACGATCTGTGCCGTACGGTCTAAAAAGAAGCGGTCATGGCTTACCATAACCACCGCCCGATCATAATTTCTTAAATACCCTTCCAGCCACTGAACTGTTTCCATATCCAGATGGTTGGTTGGCTCATCCAAAAGAAGGATATCCGGTTTCTCAAGAAGCAGTCCGGCCAATGCAGCCTTTGTCCGTTCTCCTCCTGAAAATGTGCTTAAAGGCCGCTTTTTATCTTCTTTTTTAAAACCAAGTCCTGTAAACAGGCAGTCATATTCCCGTTCGTATTCGAACCGCTCCCTGTCAAAAAGCCCTTCTGCCGGACAGCGGCTCATCAGGTATTCCTCCACGGTGCGCTCCTCATGGAGCAGCGCCTGCTGTCCCAGCATCCCGATCGTCAGTTTTCTGGAACAGCAGATTCCCGATCCCTGCCGTCTGTCATCCCGCTCCAGTTCCAGCTCTCCTGCAATCAGGCGCAGAAGGGTGGTTTTTCCGGCTCCGTTCCGTCCTACGACCGCAATTTTCTGGGCTCCCTGTATCTCAAAATCAATATGGGAAAGCACGGTTTCTCCGCCCAGAGAAACCGTTCCGTCTGTGATCTGGTATTTCATATGTATTCTCCGCATTAAAAATCTACAGCTGCCCCTTTACAGCCTGTTCCCATTATACAATAGCAGAAACCATTGTCAAGAAGCCCTGACAACGGGGCCAGGGCCTTGGGAACAGCATACAAAAAGAGCCCCCATTCTAGCCTTCAGGCCGGGAACAGAAGCTCCTTTTTCTGTCTTTTATCTTTTTCAGTTGAATATGCTTTCTAAGTTTACGTCCTTCGTTCAGCCTGTAAATGTCAGGCCTTGGGGAAGATACGGCTTCCGTATCTGGCGGCAAATACCGTTCCGTTTTCATCTCTGAACGCAGTCAGATATACGTCGCTGTATTTCTTTCTTACCATTCCCTGCCATGGATAAACGGACTTCATCTCAATGGGCGTGCCGTTTACTTTCATGGCGAGCTCACCGTTTTCCAGCTCTTTGATGCTGAAACGGTCGCCTTCTCCGGAAATGTAATCGCCTGCAAGTTCACGTTTCTCCTCTTCACTCCAGGACCGTGGCATATGCTCTATCCGCTCTGCCTCTAAAGGCAGGCCGCAGTACAGGCGGAGAGCCATAGTTCCGATGGAGTACACCGGCACATCCATAGTATTGCACAGTACGATCACTCCGATGCCCTTCTGGGGACAGAAGCACAGGTTTGAGGATACGCCCGGAAGGCTTCCGCCGTGCTCTACTAAAACCATGTCCTCCATCTGGCTCATTTCCAGGCCGTATCCGTAGTAAACGCCCGGTTTTACGATCTGTCTGGGACGGCACATTTCCTCAATGGAATCACGGTCAATGACCTGGGTTCCGTCCTGGCTTTTGCCTTCATTTAAGTACATGGAGACATACTTAAGCATATCGCCCAGAGTGGACTTTAAGGCGCCGCCTCCATGGAGCACAAAGGCATCGTTTTCATAATCATGGTCTGCCCGCCATGTTCCATCCTCCAGAGTGTAAAGCGTGGCCGCATTTTCATCCAGAGAATTGCGCAGAAAGCTGATATTGCTCCGCTCCATGCCAAGGGGCTTAAAGATACGCTCCTTCAGATATGCGCTGAAGGAACCGTATCCGGAATGGCGGCGTACAATATCGGACAGAAGGCCGAAGCCATCGTTGCAGTAGCTCATGCGCTGTCCGGGACGGCCGGTAAAATGGGTCTGGCTGTCCAGACGGCCTGCCACCCTGCGGATTCCTTCCTCCGCAAAGTCTTCTCTGTCCACCAGTTCCTCTTCCAGACTGTCTTTTATCCCCATTTCCTGAGCAGTTTTATCCACAACGATTCTTGGAAGGGGGAAGTAGCCGCCACTGTGGCTCATCAGATGGCTTAATCGCACCGGCTCCTTCTGGTTTTTATTGGTAAATTCTGGAATATAAGCGGATATTGCGTCATCCACGGACAGAATCCCGTCTTTTTGCATCTGCATGATGGAAAGAGCAGTAAAAGACTTTGTCACAGATGCCATTCCGAAAATAGTATCCCGGTTAATGGGAAGCTTCTTTTCCTCATCCCGGTAACCAAAGTATTTCTCATAAAGGATCCTTCCCGTCCGGTCTACCACGCCTACGGCAATGCCTCTGGCCTTTGCCTCCTCCATGATCTGGGCGGTATGGGCTTCCAGACGGCTGATCCCCTGTGTCATTTCTTCCTCTGTCACTGCCCTGCTCATTGGAACATTTCCTCCTTTAAGCGGACAAGTCCCAGTCCTGGATTCTCGGACAGAACCAGATCTTTTGTATTTTCAATGGTAAATCCACCCTCATAAGGAAGCGCCTTTAAAGAGAAACTTGCATCCAGGTCTGCTCTTGTGATGTTGCCGAGAGCTGCGCCCAGTGCCGCTGCTGCATTGATGGCGATTCCGCTCTCCTCTGCCATACAGCCAAGCATGATTTCTACGCCTGCTGCTTCAGCAATATTTACGATCTTCTTTGCTTCCCACAGGCCGCCGCACTTCATCAGCTTGATATTGATGAAATCCACTGCTCTCTCAGAGACAAGACGGAGGGCGTCCTTAGAGTCCCAGCAGCTCTCATCTGCCATAACAGGCACAGGGCTGTTGGCAGTTACATACTTTAAGCCTTCAAAATCAAAGCGGCGTACCGGCTGCTCTACCAGCTCAATATCGTATTCGTTAAGGCGTTTTAAAAGCTCTACAGCCTCCCGTGCATGCCATCCCTGGTTTGCATCCAGACGGATTTTCACATCATCGCCTACTGCCTCACGGATGGCCTTTACTCTGGCAATATCGTCTGCGATATTCGTTCCAACCTTGGTCTTTATCACACGGAAGCCTGCAGCCACATGCTCCTTTGCGGCAGCAGCCATAAGCTCCGGAGTATCAATTCCCACGGTCATATCCGTTTCAATGGTATTGGAAAGTCCTCCAAGAAGCTTGTAAAGAGGAAGACCAGCTGCTTTTCCCAGAATATCGTGGCAGGCAATATCCACTGCCGCCTTTGCAGTTCCCGCATAAGCAACCGCACGGTTCATCACAGCATTGATTCCCTCAATATCTCTTGGATCCATTCCGATGAGCTTTTCACGGAACACCCGCAGGGTCTCTACCGTCCCCGGCAGGTTTTCGCCTGTGATCAGAGGGCCTGGAGAACCTTCGCCGTATCCGGTGATCCCTGCGTCGGTCTCAATCTCCACCAGGCAGCTCACCGCATGGGTAATTACACCCAGAGAAATGCGGAAGGGACGAACCAGGGGAACCTGCATCATGTGAACCTTCATGTCCGTAATCTTCATAACTGTTGCCTCCTTCTTTGATCCGGCCCGTGCTTCCTGCTTCGGGCCGGTAATTTACATCATTTACAGCTTAAATCCATTTTATTTCTGGCATCCCCCGCAGAAATGACAGGCGCACATATGGCCGCCGCCGATATCTTTAAGCTCCGGCTTCTGCACAGAGCAGATTTCCTGAGCCATAAAGCATCTTGTATGGAACACACAACCGGAAGGCGGATCTGCGGGACTTGGAAGATCGCCCTGAAGCAGGATCTTCTTTCTGGTGCTGTGGCGCTCCGGCATAGGAATTGCTGACAGCAGAGCCTGGGTATATGGATGGGAGGGATTGTCATATAACTGGTGTTTATCAGCCAGCTCCACCACATGGCCCAGATACATTACCATCACACGGTCGGAAATGTGGCGGATAACGCTTAAGTTATGGGAAATAAAAATATATGCCATTCCCATGGACTCCTGCAGATGGCGCAGAAGATTTAATACCTGTGACTGAATGGATACGTCCAGAGCGGAAACCGGCTCGTCACAGACAACTAAGGACGGCCCTAGTACAATGGCTCTTGCGATACCGATTCTCTGGCGCTGGCCGCCGGAGAACTCATGAGGATAACGGTTGTAATATTTCGGGTTTAAACCTACGACCTCCATCACCTCTAAAACATGGGCTCTCATCTCTTCCTTTGAAGCGAAACGCTTCTGGATCTTTAAGGGCTCCTCGATAATTTCACCGATGGTCATACGGGGATTTAAGGATGCGTATGGATCCTGGAAAATAATCTGCATTTCTGCACGCATTTTCCGGAGCTCCTGACCGGACGCCTTTTTAAAATCTTGCCCCTTATAGATGATCTCACCATCTGTAGGCTCGATCAGACGCAGTACGGAACGTCCCATGGTAGATTTTCCACATCCGGACTCTCCTACCACACCAAGGGTTTCTTTTGGGTTTAAGGTAAAGGAAACATCATCCACAGCCTTGATAAATGTCTTTTCTCCGGACCGGAATGTCTGTTTCACCGGGAAAAGCTTTCTTAAATGCTTTACCTCCAAAAGGGGCGTTTCATTTATATGTTCGCTCATTTGGCGCTTTCCTCCCATCCTTTCATATATTTAAAGCAACGCACCCTGCGTCCATTTACTTCCTCTAACTCCGGCATCTGCTTTCGGCAGATTTCCTTTGCATAAGGACATCTTGGACAGAAGGCACAGCCCTCAGGCATATCGTCAAAGCTTGGCACCATGCCCTCGATCACACTTAATTCCTTTGTGTCATCGCCGTCCAGTCTGGGGATACAGTTCATAAGGCCTGCGGTGTAGGGATGCAGAGGTTCATCAAAGATCTGATCGCAGGTAGCATGCTCTACTACCTTTCCTGCATACATTACCATTACATCATCCGCAACCTCGGCAATTACGCCCAGATCGTGGGTAATCATCATAACAGAGGTGCCTGTCTCTTCCTTCAGCTCATTGATCAGATCCAGGATCTGAGCCTGGATGGTAACATCCAGAGCCGTAGTAGGCTCGTCGCAGATCAGAAGCTGGGGATTGCAGCATAAAGCCATGGCGATCATCACTCTCTGGCGCATACCGCCGGAAAGCTGATGGGGATACTCGTCAAAGCGCTTCTCTGCCAGAGGGATCTTAACCTTTTTAAGCATCTCGATCCCCTTTTCTCTTGCCTGCTGCTTTGTAACATTTTCATGGAGCAGAATGGCCTCCATCAACTGCTGGCCGATGGTGAATACAGGGTTTAAGGAGGTCATGGGCTCCTGGAAGATCATAGCCACCTTATTGCCTCGGATCTGACGCATCTGATCCTCATTCTTCTTTAACAGATCCTCTCCCTCAAACAAGATCTCTCCTCCTGCATGGATTCCGGGAGGCGTTTCCACCAGTCCCATAATGGAAAGAGAAGTGATACTTTTACCGCAGCCGGATTCTCCTACGATCCCCAGGGTTTTTCCCCTCTCAACGGAAAAGGTTACGTCATTGACCGCCTTTACCAGTCCGGCGTCGGTACGAAAATATGTCTTTAAATTTTTAATTTCCAGTATTTTATCTGCCATTGGGTCCTCCTTCATCAGTTTTTCAGCTTGGGATCTAATGCATCTCTTAAGCCGTCACCGAAAATGTTAAATGCGATTACCGTGATCATGATTGCCACACCGGGCATAATGCTGTAGACCGGACGGTAGCTGATAAAGGTCTGAGCTGCAGAAATCATATTTCCCCATGAAGGTGTAGGTGGCTGGATACCAATACCAAGGAAACTTAAGGATGCCTCATACATGATCGCATTGGGGATACCCAGGGTAACTAAAACAATGATGGTAGAGAGGCAGTTGGGAACCAGTCCCTTGGTGATGATCCAGAAGGTAGATGCTCCGCAGGCGCGGCTGGCCTCTATGTACTCCTTTTCCTTTAACTGCATCACAGAACCGCGGATCATGCGGGCAGTACGAACCCAGGTTAAAAGTCCTAGGGCGATAAAAAGGTTTAAAACACCTTTTCCCAGGAAGGTCATGATCGCCATGGCAAAGATCAGATCCGGGAATGCCTGGAAAATTTCCATAATACGGGAGATCACACTGTCGATACGGCCGCCGTAGTAGCCTGCAACAGCGCCCAGGGTAACGCCTACAAGAGAAGCAACCACCTGAGCTACGATACCGATACTTAATGAAACACGGGAACCGTAAATAATTCTGGAAAGAATATCACGGCCGTATTCGTCGGTTCCAAAGGGATGAGCCATGCTGGGCTCTGCCAGTACGGCAGAATAGTCCTGATAGGTTGGGTCATAGGGAGCAATGACAGGTGCAAAAATAGCAACCAGCACTAAAAGCACCAGTATTCCTGCACAGAACATAGCCATTTTATTCTTCTTTAAGCGGCGGAGGCTGTCTCCGTAAAAACCGGAGGAATACTGCATCCCCTGCTCCATCACATCCTGTTCAAACTGTTTCTGTTTATTAAAAAAACGTATCATCGCTTACTTACGCTGCTCCTTTCCCATATCGAATTCTTGGATCCAGGAATGCATAGGAAATATCTACCAGCAGATTCACGATTACGAATACGAACGCAATATACATAACCGTTCCCTCAAGAAGAGGAAGATCGCGGTTTGACATAGCGTCAACTGCCAGCTTTCCGATACCCGGAATTGAGAATACCTTTTCAATCAGCATGGATCCTGTCAGCATATAGCCGAAATCCGTTCCCACCAGGGTAACAATGGGGATCATTGCATTCTTTAATGCATGCTTGAGGATAACAGACCAACGCTTTGCGCCCTTTGCCCTGGCGGTACGGATGTAATCCTGATTTAATACCTCCAGCATACTGGTTCTTGTGATCCTGGCCATACTTCCCGCATATCTGGCGCCTAAAGCCACGCTGGGAAGGATATAGGAAGCAGCAGAATCAAAGCCGGAAATAGGAAGGATGTTCAACTTTAAGCCAAACACGATCTGAAGAATGATCGCTACCCAGAAGGCCGGAGCAGAAACTCCTACGATGGAGAGGATCATCACTGCCGTATCAATGCCCTTTCCTCTCTGTACTGCGGAGAAAATTCCGCAGGGAATACCGATCACTGCTGCAAATGCAAAAGACATGCAGGCCAGCTTCACTGTCACTTTAAAGCAGCGAAATAAAGCGTCTGAAACGACTTCTTTTGTAAAATAGGAAGTTCCGAAATCAAAGCGGACCGCTCCCTTTAAGAAATTAAGGTACTGGACATGGTAAGGAAGATCCAGTCCCAGTTCGTGGCGAACCTTGGCGATAGTCTCGGGATCCGCACGTTTCTCCAGCATCATGGCAACCGGATCTCCCGGAACAACCTGCAGCAGGATAAAGGTAATAAGACTGATACCCAGAAGTACGAAAATGGTCTGGGCCAGACGTTTTGCCGTATACGAAAGCATAATTTCCTCCTGATATAAAAAATAGGGGGCGGGAGCATATTACGCGCTCCTTTTGCCCCCCTGTTTCACATGGATTACTGCTGAATATCCGCATTCTTCCAGAACATACGGAAGGTAGCATCCATCTTAAAGCCAGTGATCTTCGGATTTAAAAGATAGAACTTTGTTTCATTGTACAGAGGTGTGGTTGCCCAGTCCTCTCTTGTCATGATGTGTTCTGCCTTTGCGTAAATCTCCTGACGCTCGGCCGGATCTGTAGTTGCGATTCCATCTTCCAGAAGCTGATCAAATTCTGCATTGTGCCAGAAGCTGGAGTTGGAATCTGTCTTAGTCATCGGATAAAGCATACTCTCAGGATCGGAGTAATCTACATACCAGTTGGCAATACCGCAGTCAACACCGCCGTTCTTCTTCATATCAGACCATGCAGCGGAGTCAACCTGCTCAACCTCAACCCGGATGCCGGCTGCCTTTGCCTGCTGCTGGAATGCAGTAACGATTGCAACGTTACCCTGATACTTGGTATTTACAGTCACACGCAGATCAATTCCGTCCGGATAGCCGGCTTCCGCTAAAAGAGCCTTTGCCTGCTCCGGATTGTACTCGAACTCAGGAAGAGTCTCGTCATGTCCGATGATGCCTGCCGGAATGTAGGAAGTAGGAACGGTTGCTGTTCCGTGAAGGATGCTCTCACAGATCGACTTGCGGTCGATAGAAAGAGCGATTGCCTGTCTTACCTTTGGATCCGGGAAGGTCTTTGCATTTAAGGTCAGAGTATAGTTTCCGGTAGGCTGGAAGCCGTGCATCTGATCCTTGATCTGGGGATTACTGGAGTATACGGGGTAAATGGAAGGATCCACATCTACATAATCTACATTGCCCTTCTGGTATTCCAGTACCTGTGTATTTACATCTTCGATAAATTTGTAGTCCAGTCCGTCTAACTTCACAGCGCCACCGTGGTAATCATCAAATCTTGACAGTACAACGCCTACGCCGCTCTGATAGCTGTCCATCTTGAAAGGACCGGTTCCGTATAATACCTGCATACCCCAGGTATCTCCTGCTTCCTCGCAGGCTGCCTCAGGATAAATCGCACAGTATCCGGTAGAAAGAACGGAAGCGAATGGCGCGTATGGCTTAACCAGCTTGATGGTAAAATGAGTATCATCCTGTACCTGAATACCGGACATCTCCTCAGCTGCGCCGTCAGCCAGTTCTTTATAGCCCTCTACATTCTCCATCAGAGTTGCCATCTTTGTAAGCTTTACCAGACGCTCAAAGGAATACTTTACATCAGAGGCCTTTAAAGTCTCCCCATTGTGGAACTTCACATCGGGAAGCAGCTCGAAGCTGTAGGTCATGCCGTCCTCGGATACCTCCGGAAGAGCGGTAAGAAGATTAGGCTCCAGACTTCCGTCTTCCATCGTAGTAATCAGAGACTCTGTTACATTATCTGTGATCTTCATAACAATACTATAGGTATACTGCTGGGGATCCAGAGCCACCTGTGGATCAACTGCTGCGACTCTTACAACCTTGCCGCCAGCCGGTGCTCCTGCTGCCGGCGCCGCAGTAGTGCTTTCTGCTGCTGCTCCTGCTGCCGTTGTTTCCGTCTGACCGGAACCGCCGCAGGCTGACAAAGAAAGTGCAGCTGCAATTAAACATACGGCTACCGCAAATCTCTTTTTCATAATTACATCCTCCTGTGCTTTTGTATAAATATTCGATTTTACACTTTTTTAGTATAATATTTCACTGACCGTTTGTCAAGGACATATGTTGCAGAAACAGCGACAATTCTTTTTACTAAAAATTTCTGTTTCTCATAAAAAATCTCCCAGGAACTTCACCAGCCAGGGAAGCATAAAAAGGGCGCCGCAGATCAGATTAGCCGACATGCTGCAGACCGCCCGCTCCTCTCCCGACAATTCATCAAACGATACAATATGCTCATCTGCAAAATCCACAATGTCCGTATAGCTTTTTCTCACCGGCTTCTTTTTCTTCCGCTCCTCCAGCATATGGTGGATTGTTACCCCGTCCAGATGGAGATAGGAAAACCAGGCCATACAGAAAAATAAAAGCCCTGCCGTGAGACAGCCGTCTCTAAGCAGCGAGAACCGCCCCGCTGTATTTATAAATCTGTCCCACAGAAGAAGGGCAGTTACAGCAAGGGCGGCTCTTGTTACGCATTTGTATAAAACGGGCCGTATCATATAAGTTTTAAATAACGAACCTTTTTTATTCATTGCATTTTATCCTTCGATCTCTTTCCGATATCCTTCCAGTTCTCTCTGATTGCCCCAGACAAAATGGCCAGGCAGAATTTCTTCCCAGACAGGCTTATCTGTGCTGTAATCATGGATGGACGGATCATAAACCAGAAGCTTCTTTTTCTTTTCCAGTTCCGGATCCGGGATCGGCACCGCCGACAGCAGCGCCTTGGTATAAGGATGGAACGGATGAAGGAACAGTTCTTCTGCCTCTGCCAGCTCCACGATCCTTCCTTTGTGGATAACCGCAATCCGGTCGGAAATAAACCGTACCACGGAAAGATCATGGGCAATGAACAGATAGGTCAGGCCTCTGGTCTGCTTTAAATGATTTAACAGGTTTAATACCTGAGCACGGATGGATACGTCCAGAGCGGAAATCGGCTCATCCGCCACCACAAATTCCGGTTCCATGATCAACGCCCTGGCAATACCGATACGCTGGCGCTGGCCGCCGGAGAATTCATGGGGGAAGCGGGAAGCAAACTCCGGCAGAAGTCCTACCTCACGGAGCGCATGCTCTACCTTTCTCTTTCTGTCAGTTTCATCCTTGTAAAGATGGAAATTGATCAGTCCCTCTGAAACAATGTAGTCTACTTTGGCCCGTTCATTTAAGGAAGCCATAGGATCCTGGAAGATCATCTGGCAGGACTTAACCACCTTGCGGTCCAGTTCCTTTGAAATTTTTCCGCTGATGCGCTCTCCCCGGTAAAGGATTTCTCCGCCGGATACAGGATTGATCCGGGTAATGGCTCGTCCGATGGTAGTCTTTCCAGATCCGGACTCGCCTACCAGCGAAAAGGTCTCTCCCTTATAAATGTCAAAGTTTACATGGTCAACAGCTACAAACTTCCTTTTGCCGCTTCCGAAGGTAATCTGCAGGTCTTTGATTTCTATCAGTTTTTCTTTCTCTGCCATTGCGTCTTACCCTCTTCCTTTCATTTTTTCACGGAGTTTGCGGATGGAATCCGGCTGTTCGATCTTCGGAGCCCTTGGATCCAGATACCAGGTCTTTGCCTTGTGGGTAGGACTCACATCGAAAAATGGAGGCTCCTCCTCAAAATCAATGGCAAGCGCCATACGGTTTCTGGGAGCAAAGGCGTCTCCCTTGATCTCATTAAACAGGTTTGGCGGCGTTCCCTCAATGGTTGGAAGCTCCTCTCCCTTGATACCCAGCTGAGGCAGGGCGGAAAGAAGCGCCCAGGTATATGGATGCCATGCATCATAAAATATCTCATCCACCTTACCATACTCTACGATCTGTCCTGCGTACATAACAGCCACACGGTCGGCCACATTGGCAACTACGCCCAGGTCATGGGTAATGTAGATAACCGTCATGTTCAGTTCCTTCTGCAGATCGCGGATCAGGTTTAAGATCTGTGCCTGAATGGTAACATCAAGAGCCGTCGTCGGCTCGTCGCAGATCAGGATCTGAGGGCGACAAGCCGCGGCGATCGCGATTACCACCCTTTGTCTCATACCGCCGGAAAATTCATGGGGATACTGCTGATACCGGCGCTCCGGATCAGGAATCCCTACCTTTTTGAGCATCTCCAGAGCCATCTTCTTTGCCTCCGACCCCTTAATGCCCTGATTTAATTCTATACTTTCCTCAATCTGACGGCCAATCTTTTTAAGAGGGTTCAGCGAGGTCATAGGATCCTGCATAACCATGGAGATTTTCTTTCCTCTGATGGTCATCCAGTCCTTTTCTGTCTTATACTTTGCCAGATCCTTTCCCTCAAACAGGATGGAGCCGCCGGTAATGGAACCATTGGCATCCAGCATTCCCAGGAAGGATTTGGTAAATACCGATTTGCCGGAGCCGGACTCACCTACAATGGCAAGTGTCTCCCCCTGGTATAAATCCAGGGAGCATCTGCGGATGGCATTTAACTTTTTGCCCCGCAGGCTGAAGGAGATCTCTACGTCTCTGGCAGATAAGATCGGTTCTCTTTCCATATTTGCCATGAACATTTCCTCCGTTCTACACATGATTTCTTGGATCTGCAGCGTCTGAGAAGGCATTGCCTACCAGATAAAAAGTGATGGTAATAAGAGATACGATCACCGCCGGGAACACAAGAAGGTATGGATACTGAAGGAAATAGTTTCTGGCATTTCTTAAAAGAATACCTAAAGAAGGCGTATTTACATCCAGTCCCAGGCCCAGATAGGACAGTGTGGACTCAAGAGCAATGGTCTGTGGAATGGACAGGGCCAGACGAAGAATTACCACACTGATCAGATATGGGAAAATGTTCTTAAGCAGAATTCTCCATACGGGAGTACCCAGACATCTGGAAGCCAGATTATATTCCCGGTCACGGTACATGAGCACCAGGTTCCGCACGTTTCTTGCCATTACCAGCCAGCCGAAGGCAATCATGGCAAGAGCCATATTGCGGAAGCTCTGTCCAAAGACAAGAGCTGCCAGGGTCATGTAAATGATGATCGGAATATTATTGATCACATTGTAAATCTCAGTAAAGATACGGTCAAGTCTCCGTACATATCCCCATATGCAGCCGATGATCACGCCGATCACGCACTCTCCTGCCGCAACGATCAGGGCCAGCTTAATGGAAACCTGAGCCGCATACCATACCTGGCACCAGTAGTCACGCCCCAGGTTGTCAGTACCAAACCAGAATTCTCCGTTTGGACTTGTAAAAGCCAGCGCCGGATCTGCCATGATCTGGGCCTCAGAATAGTTGTACTTTCCAATGCTCAGTGCAATAAAGGAAAAAATCACAAGAGCAAAGAAGACACCCGCCATGACAACGGCGGATTTCTTCTTGAAAAAGTTCTGAAAAACAGACTTCCAATAGGAGTAATCTGAATAGCCGATCCGCTCTGCCGCTTCTGCGGAATATTCCACAAACCGGAATTTATCCTTTTGTGTATCATTGTTCATCAACGGCTGCCTCCTTTGTCTGTCAGTTTAATTCTCGGATCCAGGATCATCATGAGGACGTCTCCCAGGAATACGCCGATAATACCGAGAGCGGCGTAGATAATAACCAGTGTCTGCACAACATTTAAGTCGTAGCGTGTAATGGCGTCTGTCAGCAGAGGTCCCATACCCGGAACAGAGAAGAAACGCTCTACCAGAAGGGAACCGCTGATCGTTAAAAGAAATGACGCCGGAATGTACTGTACCAGAGGAACAAATGCATTCTTCAAAACATGCTTTACCATAATGTTTTTAGAAGACATTCCCTTGATCCTGGCAAGCTTGATATAATCCTTGTTCAGCTCATCTACCATATATCGTCTTGTCCACAGCGCATAGTGAGCAATGGAGGTCAGTGCAAGACACACAATCGGAAGAATACTGGATCGCGTAGCGTTTCTGGTAGAATACAGCGCTGGAAGATGAAGTACATTAGCGCCGAAGGCCAGTACCAGAGAATAGGATACCAGCGGCGGAACAGCATTTACAAACACCGTGTAAGCCGTTCCCACATGATCCAGGATACGATCCTTATTTCTGGACTGGATAATACCCATGGTCACACCGATCAAAAGGGCGATCACCAGGGCAATGCAGCCCAGACGCATGGATACGGAAAATTTGGTTCCGATCACCTTAAGAACAGAAGCGCCGTTCTGAATTCTGCGGGATGTACCAAAGTCAAACCGCAGAAGCTGCCCATAAAAACGGCCCAGCTGCTGTTCCATCGGATCGAGCAGGCCGGCTGCCTCCAGCTGCGCATTCTTCTGCTCTTCCGTAAGCTTCATCACCTGATCCTCTGTAAAGTAATAATCAGTTGGAAGCATACGCATGAGCAGGAACACGATAGTAGCGACAACCAGCACTGTAATCAGGGACTGAAGCAGTCGTTTGGCGGTATATTTTACCATGTATTATTTCGCCTCAGCTGCTGCCTGGAATTCCTTGTACTGCTCTGTAGTATAGGCGTCTACAGATGTTTCCCAGTTCTTATAAGTATAGTTCTGAGCGCCGTACATAGCGTTCATCTTGGAGTAATCGTTGATCTTGGTCAGCTGCCACTGGATCTCATACTCCATAGGAATGGTCAGGGCGTGCTGTAAGAGATAAACCTCCGCATCTGCGTACGCGTCATAGCGCTTGTCAGGATCGTCATAGATTGCGCCTGCGGCCTCTGCCAGAGCGGAGAACTCCTTGTAGGTTGCGATCAGATCCTCATCGGTTGCATTGTTGATTCTGGAGTAATTATTGGAGTAGTAAGCAGCGTCATAGCCGTAGCGCTCCTGATCGATAAAGTTTGCAGGATCGCCGTAGTCAGCTCCCCATCCATTGATATAGAAGGAACCCAGACCAGGCTGTACAACCTCCTTTGTCATACTGGAAACGAAGGTTTTGATGTTTAAGTTCACATATTCTGCACCCAGGCACTCTGCAAAAGTCTGCTTTAATACAGTTGCCTTATCAAGAGCATTCTGATCGCCTGCGATGATATAGTAGTCCATCTCTACAGGGAAGGATACGCCCTTAGCGGACAGTTCTTCCATTGCCTGCTTCTTGTACTCCTCTGCCTTTGCAGCATCGAAACGTCTCGGATTCTCGCCGTCAGAAGGTGCGATTTCCATCTTCTCCTCTACTTTTGCAGCATAATCAGTTCCGTCAGAGTAGTACAGAAGTCCCTTCATGGTATAGCCCACGTTCTCACAGTGAAGAGGTTCGATAAAGTTGGTTCTGGACCAGTAGTTTCTCAGATCCAATCCGTAGTAAATGGAGAGACGGAAAGCTTCGTTTGCCACTGCCTTGTTCCAGTTTTCATCCGGAGTACCGTCATCCTTGAACTTGTCATAGTTAAGGTGCATCTGGTAAGAGTACTTTTTCGGTCTTGTCTCACTCAGATATGGCTTCCACTCATTGCTGTCATCATTATAAATGGTTCTTAAATCAGCCTCAGCCAGAGCGATATTATCAAGTTCTCCGTTCTGCCACAACTGATATAACTGGGTACCATCTACCATACGGACAGTAACTGTATCAAACAGCTTTGCGTCCTTATCAAAGTAATTTTCATTCCTTGTAAGGATTTTTTCGTTGTTCATGGTAAAGGTTGTCTCAAAATAAGGACCTGTATACCACATGGTCTCATTGGTCATACCATTTACGTTATCTACACCCAGTTCATCGATCAGAGCCTGAGATACAGGGTACATACATGCAGATGTACATACCGTATCAAAGTAAGGAGCGTTGAGCGCACAATGATAGATCAGCGTGTAGTCATCCGGAGCCTCGATCCCTACCATCTCCAGCATCTTTGTTGTGTCAAGAGCCTTAGCCTCTTCCGGAGAAAGCTCTTTGGTGTAGTTGTAGTAATCCTCAGCACCCTTGATCAGCGCCAGAGGCATGGATGTATTCTGGGAACCGTTCTTGTGGAAATTTAATACCCACTCCATAGCGGTGATCCAGTCCTGAGCGGTACAGTCAGCCTTTACATTGCCGTTGATATCAACCCACTTAACATCATCTCTTAACTTAAAGGTCCAGGTAAGACCGCCATCTTCTGTTCCCCACTCCTTAGCGACTGCAGGTCTTAATTTTCCGTTCTCATCCACCTCAAGAAGAGGAGCGTAGAGGTTACAGAGTACATTCAAGTCAGCCGCCTTCTCTGTATTCAAAACAAAAAATCCTTCCTGCTCTCTCTTTGGATTTTCATATGTTACCAGATCCTTGATCGCATCCTTACCGCTCTCTGCTGCCTGAGTGCTGCTGTCAGCCCCGTTTTCACTGTTTTCTGTGCTCTGTCCGCTTCCCCCGCAGGCTGTAAGTGCCATTGCTGCTGTAAGCATAAGAGCTGCCATCTTTGCCGCCTTTTTTCTCATAGTGCATATTCTCCTTTCATAGATAAAAGACAAGGAGCCGTGTTCAAAAACTGTCAAAAACAGTATGACCCTCTGCCATCTAGTGATGTATTTTACCATCAAATACCGCCTTGTGTCAAGCACTGGCGTACATTTGACCGCCCACTATTTACCATCGCAGACATTTTAACGAAAACCACCCTATTTTTACCATTTTTGTTGTTCTTTTACCACAATAATCGAATAATACCCTGCCTGATCCGGAATTTGCTCTGTTCCTCTGAAAATCATTTCATTTTCCATGCCGCAGTTTTCCACCATAACTGCCCCTGCCTTCTGTTCCAGCAGCGTTTTTTTCACCGTATCCATTTTAGAGGCTGCTTTCATAAGTACCTTTGTGCCGGAAAGGGACAGAGTCTCCTCCACTCCGTAAGCAGAAGGAACGATATGAAGCTGCTCAGACCGATCCGCGAGGCTGTCTCCGAGACGGGCGCTGGCCGCACAAAAGGAGGGAACGCCGCTTATGATCTGTGTTTCGTAGCCTCTGGCCTTTATGATACGGTGAAGATAAATATAGGTGCTGTATATTGTAGGATCGCCCAGGGTCAGGCAGGCTACGTCCTTTCCTGCTTTTAACTGCTCCTCTACCAGATCTGCGGCCTGCTCATAGGCTGCGTTTAAAACCTTCCTGTCCTTTGTCATGGGAACTGCGAGAGAAAGACACGCCTTTTGATCCAGCTCAGGCAGAAGCCCTTTGGCAATCTGGTAACTCACTGCCTGCTCTCTTGTCCGGGCAGGGACAGCCAGAACCTCACATTTTTTTATAGTGTCTGCCGCAAGAAAGGTCATAAGCCTTGGATCTCCCGGTCCTACGCCTACGCCGTATAAAATTCCATGCATAAATAATCATTCTTCCTTTCTCTTGTTTTTATTCTTTTAAAAAGAAATCCGGGAAGCACATCCGCCTCCCGGATTTCTTTTTAATGTCTGTGCATAGAGAACTGATCCATGGGATATTTCTTCAGATTTTCCAGAATTCTTCTGTCATCTGCCTCTCCGATCAGCTGGTCTCTGGCCTTCTTTGCCTCTGTCTCACCCTTATGCTTGCTGGGGCCGCCGACACAGCCCCCTGCGCAGACCATGCCCTCAACAAAGTCCTCAGGCAGACGGCCTACCTTCATGAGAAGAAGCGCCTTTTTACACTCGGCTCCTCCATTGCAGCGAAGTACCTTTGCGTCAAAGTTTTCTTCGCTCTCCTTCATGCACTCTACAACAGCCGCCGTTACGCCTCCGCCGTTTCCAAAACGCTTTCCGAATACAGAGCCTTCCTGATACTCGTTCGTTGCGGGCTGCAGCTCTACACCCTTGGCGCGCATCATGGCGCGGATCTCGCCAAAGGTCATAACATAATCTGCATTTCCCTCAATATTCAGATCCAGGCTCTCACTCTTTTTCGCAATACACGGGCCAATAAATACAGTCACTACATCATGATCCTGGCTCTTTAACAGTCTGGATACGGCGCACATAGGTGATACGGTAGTTGACATATTGTCAAGAAGCATAGGGAAATGCTGCTTGATCATATTTACAAATGCGGGGCAGCAGGATGTAGTCATCTTCTTGCCCTCTTTGTAGGCCTCTGCCCACTCCTCTGCCTCATAAGCTGCCGTCATGTCGCCGCCCAGAGCCACTTCAACCATGTCTGCAAAGCCCATCTGCTTTAAGGCCACGCGCCAGCTCTCCATGGTGATATCCGATCCGAACTGTCCTTCCGTCGCGGGCGCCACCATGGCGACTACCTTCTTGCCTGCCTTGATCAGACGGATCACATCTACCATAAAGGTCTTGGAACCAATAGCTCCAAATGGGCAGCTGTGGATACAGGCGCCGCACTGGATACACTTCTTTTCATCGATCACACAGATGCCATACTCGTCATATGTGATCGCATCTACCGGACAGACCTTTTTGCATGGGCGCTCCAGATGGGCGATCGCATTATAAGGACAGGCCTGTGCGCACTTGCCGCACTCCTTGCACTTATTTGGATCAATATAGGCATGGTCGTGACCCATGGTGATGGCTCCAAAATTACAGGAATTCTGGCAGGCCTTTCCCATACACTTGCGGCAGTTATCTGTGACAATATAGGACGCAATGGGACACTCCTCGCAGGCTGCGTTAATGACCTGAACCACATTGGAACTGTCTCTTCCTGTAGGGCACTTGCCTTCTGCCAGACGGACTCTCTGCTTGATGATCTCACGCTCCTTGTAAATACAGCAGCGGTAGCTGGCCTGAGGGCCCGGAATCATATCATAGGGGATCTCATCCCTTTTTTCCTCCAGATTTCCCTCCCATGCAGCTTTCGCGACCTCATAGAGCACGTCATGTTTCAGGCGCAGGATCGTTGCATCATTTGTTACCATTTTTCATTTCCTCCATTCATAATCCCGGACGCCTGTTCTAAGCGTCCAGACAGCAAATATATATCTTGGAAGGCCCAAAGGGCCCATTGCCAACTTAATAATAGGTGATAACCACCTTTTTTCCCATATCCTCGATCAGATGGCGCAGCTGCTCCACCAGATTCTGGCGGATTCCCAGATCAAAAGGAAGACCCGGATTCTGATAGGCACTGTTGATGGCCTTTCCCACATACAGATGAACCTCCGTACAATCCTCGATCAGGATCTTTGCCACCATGGAGCCGCCATTGGGCTTATCCAGTTCCTCAAAAAAATCCTCCGATACGGTTTCATTCTTTACATACCGCCGCAAAAGCTGCAGCACACGGTTCAGCGTAAGGACGCCTTCTGTCACCAGATCTACCCCGTCCATATAGGCAATGGGCGGAATCTCCGGATCCACATAGTCCAGCGATACATCCAGCTTCCGGTTCAGAACCCGTGACACAATGGTAGCGCTGGTGCCGCCGCATACAATGGTCGCGGCATTGGGATCGGACATAAAATCCTCTACCATGGCTGTATCATCCTCTGGATTTCGGGCCGGACCAGTCATCAGATGAACCGGCTTGCTGTTTATGATGCGCATACAGGCCACTGTGGTATCGTCTCCCGGATGAAACTGGTACAGCTCATCACAGGCACGGCTGATGGATGCAGCCAGACGCATGGCGGAAACGGTGATCTGATACTGGCGCACCGCATAGTCCGCTATATCCTTCCACAGCCAGCCAAAGTTTAAAAGATCACCAACTCCCGCATGAATGGTGCCGTCGCTCATAAGGATTAAAGCGTCTCCCTTCTGCACCTTAAAACGGTATTCATTGATCCGTTTTCCCTGAAGTTCCCGGATGTTCTGGGGAATTTCCATCAGTTTTCCGTCCCGGATAAAAATGCAGCCCGGATTGTCATACTCTACCAGATAGGCGTCTCCATTATGGAAAACCTGCAAAATGCTGAAGGTAGAGTAGGCCACCTGGCGCACCTGGCAGATGGGAAGGGTCTCACTGATGGTATCCACACATTCCTCCAGGGTAGCTCCGTTTAAAAACATGGTTCCCAGGATTTTTGAGGTAAGAGTAGATAAAATATTGGCCTTGACCCCGCTTCCCATACCGTCGGCCAGAATCATAATGTTGGAATCCTCTGTCTGAAGGATTTCCACCTTGTCGCCGCAGAGGATCTCACTGTATTTGTTCAGGCTTTTGTAAGCAACATCTACCGTTATCTCCATACGCTACCTCCCAAAGCCCGGAGACTTGGGCCGGATGCTCCCCAGATGGACATAGCCTGCCGGCTTTTCTGCCGTTTCTGAGCTGTCCGCCTTGGAGGCGGATGCTCCCGATGCTCCCGGCCGTATACCCGGCGCTCCCGAAATGACAGCCTGTGCTCCTGCCTGCCTTGGAGAGCCGCCTCCCAGGGAATCCCTTGTCATCACACCGCTTAGTGGAACCGCCCCGCTTCCTATATGGACATTTTCCAAAGGCGGTTCCATTTCATCCTCCTCATGGAGAGAGGAATCATCTAACAGAGAACGGCACAGTTTGCTTAAGGTAGTTTTGGTTTCCGCTGTCGTTTCTCCCAGAAGGCCTGCAATCTCCTGAGCCACCATCATCTGCTTGTGGATTACCTTCTGAGCCAGATCAATAGTTTCCAGCTTCTTCTCATAATCCTCCTGAGCCAGTTCCTCCTCACGGGTGATATCAATAAAGGTAGCAAGCACTGCATTTTCCTTTTCTATGTATACAATGTTCTGGAGTGTGGACAAATGGTACTCCGGATAGCTGACCCGCTTTCCATGGATATTCTGATGGGTGTCGAATACCCACTGGAAATCCACCGGATCAATAAATTCATACAGATACATCTCAAGCGCCTCTGAGCGCGTCTTTCCAAAGTATTTCTCTCCCACATCGGAATACTCTAAAATCCGCATATCCGGCCCTACAATGAGCACAATATTAGGAGAAGTTTCCATTACCAGATTAGACATGGATTCCGCCTTTTCATGCATATAGGGAATGCACATAGAAACCTCTGCCTTGTGCTGGAATACGGCGATCGCCTTTTCCCGACAGGTAGGATAACCGCAGGCTCCGCAGTTTAACTCATCCTCTGGCTTAAATTTATTCGTCATGCGCAGGATCTGGCGGATCTGCTCCTCCGTCGGCATAGGATCTTTGGGCGAACGGTCTAAAAACTCCTTTCTGAAAGAAACTGCCTCAACCGCATGCTCCATCTGGGAACGGTCGGCCGGCTCTCTGCAGATCCGTTCCTCCATATCCAGCTTTACTTTAAATCGTGAAATAAACTCCTCATCATCCACCGTCGGCCCCTTAATACAGCCGCCGGCGCACATATTCATTTCAATAAAACACCCTTTGATCTCTCCCCTGGCCATGCTCCTGCACAGGTCAATACAGTTTGTCTCCCCATGGACATAGAACTTGCGGTAGCCGTCTCCCCTGCTTTCTTCCTCAGCCAGTACCGAATTTACCACTCCGTTTGTAACAGGATACAGGCGGTTTACCTTGGGATCAAAGGCCGTAAAGGGCATATCCTCACAATCCTCAATGGAAATTTCCTCCTGATCCAGCCATTTTTTCATATCCCGGAAATTCAAGACCGCATCAATGCAGTTATCATGGCGAGGATCGTTTGCCTCCTTCTTTTTTGCAATACAGGGGCCTAAAAATACTATCTTCACCTCACGCCCCAGTTCTTCCTTTAAAATGCGTCCGTGGGCGATCATGGGAGATACCACCGGCGCAAGGTATTTTACCAGCTCCGGATAGTAAATCTCGATCAGGTCATTGACACTGGGGCAGCAGGTGGTAATGATATTTTCCATCTGATGCTCCTTAAGCAGTCTGGCATACTCTGCCGTCACATAGGCAGCGCCCTCGGATGTTTCCCTCACATCCTCAAACCCCAGACGGATCAGTGCCCCACGGACCTGGCCGATGGTCTTATATTTTAACAGACCCATATAAGAGGGTGCAATGGAAACCACTACCCTCTCGCCGGCTGCGATCCAGCCCTTCACCAGCTCCAGATCGCTTCTGAGCGTCTTTGCAGACTGCGGACATATCTTCAGGCAGTGGCCACAGAGAATACATTTATCAGGCATGATCACGGCTCGTCCATCCTTGACCTGGATGGCCTTTACCTCGCAGTAGCGGACGCATTTATAGCAGTGCTTACATTTTGTGGCCTTGAAATCAATGATTTCCATGCCCATAATCACAGTCTCCCTTTGATCTCGTTTTCAAAAAACGCTTCTGTGTCCTCCGGCTTCAATGAATATAACTCTCCGTCCACAGTCACACATACGCCGTGGTCGCAGTTTCCGGAGCAGAAAGCTCCGTTTAAGTCAACCTGTTCCGACAGGCCGTTTTCATTTACAAGCTTCTGAAGCTTTTCAATAATCTCTCTGGAACCCTTTAAATGGCAGGCGCTTCCAATACATATTGTTACTTTCATTTTCACTTCACCCTCCGTTATTCGTTTCACTCTGTCTGTATGTTCTTTATCCTTTATACAGGGGTCTCCCCACATGTAATGCCATTATCTCATATTGTCATATTTTTATCAATAATATTTCTGCAAAAACAAAGGTTTTCCGATGGAAAAGTGTGGTATACTGGATATATTTCAAACGATATGCCTGCCGGACAGAACCGCCCGGCAAAGCCAAATGGAGGAATCAGAAAATGGAACAAAAGACAGGACTTGTGCTGGAAGGCGGCGGAATGCGCGGGATCTATACAGCCGGCGTGCTGGATCTCTTTATGGATCAGGGAGTAACCTTTGACGGAGTGATCGGAGTATCCGCAGGAGCCATCCACGGCTGCAGCTTTCTTTCCGGACAGCGCGGGCGGAACATCCGATATTATAAAAAATACTGCCAGGATCCTCGCTTTATGAGCGTTAGAAACCTTATCCTCACCGGAGACATCGCAGGAGAACGGTTCTGCTACCACACGCTGCCGGAAAAGCTGGATCCTTATGACTATACAGCCTTTAACAATAATCCGGCCGAATTTTATGTAGGCTGCAGCAATGTAGAAACAGGAAAACCGGAGTATCTGCATCTGACCGACATGAAACAGCAGATCGACTATCTGCGGGCCTCTGCATCACTGCCTCTGGTATCAAAAATCGTACATGCCGGAGGGAAAAAGCTGCTAGACGGCGGCTGTACGGACAGCATCCCGGTAAAAGCCTTTATGGAGCTTGGATACCCAAGGAATGTTGTTGTCCTTACCCGCCACAGGGGTTACCGGAAAAAAGCAGAGGGAACCCGGCTTACCGAACTGTGCTACCGCCATTATCCAGCCTTTGTAAAAACCATTAAAAACCGGCCATCCGTGTACAACCGGACGCTGGATGAGATCGAGTCTCTGGAAAACAGCGGCCAGGCCTTTGTGATCCGCCCCAGCAGGCCTCTTACCATCGGACGAATGGAAAAGGATCCGCAAAAACTTCAGCTTGTTTACGAGCTTGGGTATCAGGACGCAGCCAGATGCCTTTTAGACCTTTTATCCTGGAAACAGGGACCGGCCAGATGACCGGTTCCTGTTTCCATTCAGAAGTTTACCTGCTGCAAATTCTAATTGCAGCCGCCGCTGTCTCTTCCGCAGCAGCTTCCTTCTCTTTCACAGGTGCTCCCCTCTCTGCCATTCCGGCCCCAGACAGCATCATTCCAGCCCTGCCAGTACCCCCAGTTCCAGCCGTCGCGGTATCCCTGACGGTATGCCCGGCGTTCCCTATCCGCTGCCTGTGTTCCGCCGCAGCCGCAGGAACCGGTCGTTCCGGTACCGCCGGACTCCGTATTGCAGTTTCGGCAGCCGCAGCAGCAGCCGGAAATCCTGCATCCGCAGCCGCATCTGTTTTGGCATCCGCAGCCACATCTGTTTTGACATCCACAGCCAGAACCATTTCCATTCTGTTCTGCATTTCTGCATCCATTATTACAACAGCATAAAAGACAACACATAATCTCTACTCTCCTTTTTTAATTGGTTGTACCATATCATATGGGACAGTGAGACAAAGTGTTCCTGCGCAAAAACCGTCACCTGTTATGTATCTCTTCATAAAATAATAAAGAAAGAATAAAAAGGAGATTTCAAACAATGGAAGCATATATGGATGCAAAAGCTTCGACCTGCAGCTGCGGATGCGGATGCAGAAGCCGTGTCGTTCCCGGCGTATCAGACAGACCGGCCGCACAGCCGGAATATTCCGGACCATCCCCCCAGATGTGGCCCGGATGGGATATGAATCAGTCCCTTCCTTATGGGGAAGCCGGATATCCCCAGACAGGATATCCTCAGATAGGAACAAATATGAATCAGGGAAGTACCGTATGGCCCATCGTGAACTGCCCGGATACCACAGCCGGTTATCTGGAGCAGCATCACCCCGTAGCTATGGCCTATGTACCGTGGCAGCAGTGGCAGACTGCCTATGCGCCTGAACGCGGCCTCATGCAGGGAACCATCTTCCCTGACCTGGATCTTCCATTTAATTACGGGAGGTGCGGACGATGACAGAACATCTTCAGAACCCATCAAGAGGAGCCATGCTCCAGGCAGTAAACCAGACCAGCTTTGCCGTGGTGGAGGCCAATCTCTATCTGGACACTCATCCCTGTGATATGGAAGCTCTCTCCTATCTCAATCAGATGATGGAAGCCTACAAAAACGCAAAAGCCGCCTATGAGGCCCAGTTTGGCCCCTTAAATGCGGGCAATGTGACTGAAAATGCCTACTGGACCTGGGTCAGTGATCCCTGGCCATGGGAAGGAGGGAATTTATAATGTGGATTTATGAAAAACGTCTCCAGTTTCCGGTAAATATTAAGGAGCCGAATGCCAAACTGGCACAATTTATTTTAAGTCAATACGGCGGCCCCGACGGCGAGATGGGCGCATCCATGCGCTATCTGTCCCAGCGCTACGCCATGCCTTATAAAGAAGGCAAGGCTGTTTTGACCGATATCGGCACAGAGGAACTAGCACATCTGGAAATGATCGCCGCCATTGTCCATCAGCTGACCCGGAACCTCACAGCCGAGCAGCTGGTAGAACAGGGCTTCGGACCCTATTATATTGACCATGCCACCGGAATCTGGCCTCAGGCCGCAGGCGGCATTCCCTTTAATGCCTGCGAATTCCAGTCCAAGGGCGATGTGATCACAGACCTTCATGAAGATATGGCAGCAGAACAAAAAGCCCGGAGTACCTATGACAACATCCTCCGGGTAGTAACAGACTATGACGTATGCGAACCTATCAAGTTCCTGAGAGAACGTGAGATCGTCCATTACCAGCGGTTCGGTGAAACCCTCCGAATCACCCAGGAAAAACTGGACAGCCGCAATTTCTATGCCTTTAATCCGGCCTTTGATCCGGATCAGGCGCCCCAGCCCCGATAAGCAGCCCTTAATCCAGCTGTATCCGGACTCCGCCAAGGAGCTTTACGTCTTCCTCCTGATGGGTTGTGATCAGGAGGAAGCGGTTCCGGCGGTTTTCCAGAATATAGCGGATCACCTCCAGCTTAAGGGCCTCATCAAGCCCGGTAAAGGGTTCATCCATTACAAGCATATGGGAAGGCGCAAGAACGGCCCGCAGGATGGCGGTGCGCCGCTTCATCCCTCCGCTCAAGGTGGACACGGGGCGGGTAAGGCATTCTTTAGGAAGTAAGCAGGTCATGGCCTGGGCCAGTTTTTCTTCCTTCCATTTTTCTTTTAATGCCATCTGCACATTTTCCATAGGGGAAAAGGAAGGACAGAGACGATCCTCCTGAAAAACTGCAGAAATCCTCAAAGGCCACCCAGGCCCATCCTGAGTAAAAATCCTTCCGCTGTCAGCCGTTTCAAGCCCCATGAGGATCCGAAGAAAGGTTGTTTTTCCTGAGCCTGAGGGCGACATCAGGCAATAACAGGCATCCTGCTCCAGCGTCAGGCTCAGATCCCGAAGGACCTGCAGTTCTCCGTATTTTTTAGAAAGATGCTCGATGCAAAGCTTCATACAACCTCCTCATCAGTGGCGTACCCGCATAAGCAGGCTCAGAAAAAAGCGCTCAAAGACAGCGCTGATCACAATAATGGCAAAGGTCCAGGCAAACAGGCCCGCTGTATCCAGATAGAGCTTGGAATAGTAGAGCTGCTCTCCGATCGACGCCTGAGGTATGCCGATCACCTCTGCCGCAACTCCTGATTTCCAGCTCATCCCAAGAGCCGTACGGCAGCTGCTTAAAAGATAGGGGTGAACGGCCGGAATATATATATATCGAAGGCGTTTGAAAAAGGAAAACGAAAAAACTCGGCTCATTTCCAAAAGCTCCCTGTCCGTATGTTCCAGACCGGTCAGCGTTCCCGTATAGATCATAGGGATCACAACCAGAAATGAAATAAACACGGACAGGCCGTCAGAGCCGATCCAGATCAGTGCCAGGATCACAAAGGAGGCCACGGGAACGGAACGGATCAGCAGCATGGGAGGTTCCAGAAGATCCTTTACAAAGGAACAGGCGTAACTGGCCCACCCCAGGAGAATCCCCAGAACAAAAGCCATGAGAAAGCCGGCGCTGATCTTAAAAAATGAATGAAGCAGCGTCTGCCAGAAGGAAACTTCCGGTAAAAGCTGCCAAAGGGCCCCAAGCATATCGAAGGGCCCCACAAAAATCACATCATTCTGGATGGCTAAGTGGGCGGCCTGCCAGAGAACCGCCCAGAAAAGCCATATCATATATGTTTTTAAACGCGAAGATATTTTCATGTTTTTCATTATGGCAGATAGTAGAAGTCATCTCCGGGAAGCGTTCCGCCGATGGACTTGGCATCCTGTCCGGAAAGCACCTCCAGATAGCCGGAAAGGGCCTGTTTCATTTCTTCACCGGTAATGCATACAATATTGCAGAGAGGCATCGCTTTCTGGGCCATAGCAGCCTTTTCTACGATTCCAATATCAGCTACCAGCTGTGCGGCCTTTTCAGGCTCAGCAGATGTATACTCCGCAGATTCTGCATGATCCTTTAAAAACTGCTCCACAGCAGCCTCATGCTCCTCTAAAAATCCGGTGCGGACAATGGTAACTCCCGTAATCATCCGGCTGTTTCCTTCCTTATTTAAAAGATCCCACTGCTCGGTCAGATCCATCACTGTTTTCAGCTCCGGATTCTGCATACAGGCCGCTGAAGCAAAGGGCTGAGGGAGCACGCCGATGGCAGACGGATCTTCCTTTAATATAGAAGCAACCTCTGCAGCCTCGGATTTAAACTCCATGGTTACATCCCCGGAGCCAAGGCCGTTTTCAGCCAGAAGATAATTCATGGCAAATTCCGGCGTGGTTCCTTTTCCTGTCATATATACGGTTTTACCCTTCAAATCTTCCATTGTGGAAATGGAATCATCCGAAGCCACTACATACAAAACTCCCAGTGTATTGATATCAATGACCTTTACCTGCCCCTGCGTCTTATTGTAAAGCACGCTGGCTACATTGGCAGGCACCAGCGCAATATCCAGGCTTCCGTTTGCAATATTTCCTACCAGCTCATCTGCCTTCCCTGCCATGGTAAATTCATATGTATTGGCAGTTTCCATCAGATAGGCCAGTCCCATAGAGGTAGGTCCCTTTAAGGAGCCCACACGGACAGCGGATGCGCCGGAACCTTCCTTCTCCTCTTCTGAAACCGCCTCAGAACCGGTCTCTGCCCCGGTATTTTCTGCCTCAGTGGATTCTGCCTCTGAATGTTCCGTTTCCTCTGGAACCTCCTGAGAAGCTGCCTTGGAAGAAGCGGAAGGAGCCGCGTTATCGCCGGATGCGCCGCAGCCGGTTACAGCGAAGGCTGCTGCAGTTAAGAGTGCAGTCAATACAGAAATTTGTTTTTTCACAGTACATTCTCCTCTCCGGCACCCTCTGGATGCCATCCCTTACTATAGCACATTTTTTCCTGTTTTTCCATTCTCACCGCCGGAAAAACAGAATCGACCCCAGCGTTCGAACAACTCAAATCCATAAAAACGGACGGCCCTCAACGGGATTCCGTCCGTTTTTCTTATTTTCTTAAATACTCATTTTTCCCCTGGATCATTTATGCGCCTGCCTGAATACCGGTCTTTCCCACGCTCTTTTCCCGAACCTCCTTTTTCCGAAACAGCTCACGACCGGAGGTATACACGATGATCACACCGAGAACCATTAAAAGAGCGGCAATGATCAGCTGCAGTCCCTCTACCATAAATACGGCGCTTCCTGCGCCAAAAGCATGAACAAGTGCAATGGAACGCTCAATTAAAGCGGTAAAGGTAACGCAGAGCATGATAATAAGCGGAGGGAACAGCGTTCTGTTTTCTCTGCCCGTAACCTTTAAAAAGACGCACAGCGTAATGAGAACCAGAGCACTCAAAAGCTGATTGGCGCTTCCAAAAAGAGGCCAGATATTGGAATATCCGATTTTTGTCAGGATAAAGCCGCAGGCTAATGTGATCATAGTTGCAAAATATTTATTGCATACCACCTGCCTCCAGTGCTCCGCCTGTTCCATATCATCTGTACTGAACAGCTCCTGAAAGGACATACGGCCGATTCTTGCAACGGAATCAAGGCTTGTAAGAGCCAGAGCTGATACACACATGGTCATAAAGCACTGGGCTACATACATAGGGATTCCAAACATTTCCAGAAATCCTGCCACACCGGCTGAAAAGATCTGGAAGGGAGTACCCACAGCAGGCGTTCCGTCTGCTCCTGCAGCAGCGCCTGCCACACACAGGGCCAAAACTGCCAGAAGACTTTCCAGAACCATTGCTCCATATCCCACTTTCAGCATATCCTTTTCATTGGAAATGGTCTTGGATGAAGTTCCTGATGATACCAGGCTGTGAAATCCGGATACAGCTCCGCAGGCTACCGTAACAAACAGAATAGGAAACATATCTCCCATGGATGCATTTTTAAAGCCTGTGTATGCAGGGAGGTTCATGGACGGATGCGCCACTGCCAGACCCGCCGCAGCACCAATGATCATGCCGGCAAACATAAAGGTTGTCATATAATCCCTGGGCTGCATCAGAAGCCACATGGGGAGCACGGCTGCCATGAAGATATATGCAAAGGTCAGATAGGACCAGGTATCCTTTCCTGCTGCCAGCGGAAATGCCATTCCAATCCCAAGAGCAGCCGCCGTACAGGCCAGTCCCGCTGCCGTTTTCTTCCAGCCCTTTAACTGTAGTTTTTTCTGGATCACTCCAAATATCATCGCAAATACAATAAACAGAAGGGAAATACTTCCTGCCGCTCCATTGGTCTGTGCGGCCGGAGAAAGAACTGCCGCTCCGTCAGCCACGGTATATGCGTTAAACGTACCTGCCACCATATCTGCAAAAGCTGCGATTACGATCAGGGTAAAAAGCCAGCAAAATAAAAGAAACAGTTTTCTCCCTGTCTTTCCAATATACCGCTCGATCAGAAGCCCCATGGACTTTCCTTCATTCTTTACACTGGCATACAGTGCTCCGAAATCCGTAACTGCTCCAAAGAAAATGCCTCCCAGGATCACCCACAAAAGCACGGGCAGCCATCCAAAAGCAGCGGCCTGGATCGCTCCGGTCACAGGGCCGGCCCCCGCAATGGATGAAAACTGGTGGGCGAATACCGTCCATCCGTCTGTAGGCACATAATCCTGTCCGTCTTCCAGTGCACAGGCAGGCGTTTTGGCCTTGGGATCTATGCCCCATTTTTCTGCCAGCCAACGGCCATACAGGGTATATCCCGCCAAAAGACATACCGCTGCGATCATTACAATTACAAGTGTGTTCATACTCTTATCTCCTTCCTTCTGGAATAACTGTCATTATAATCCCTTTTATTCGGAAGTCAATCAGATAGAACATACCGTATTTTCATATTTTTTATTCTTTCAGGTTATGTTTGTGCCATAATCTCATAACTGCCAGACATATTTCTGCCAGACCGGAAATACCATTCCAGCCCCAGGCTAGCTGCCATGGCGCGGTCCACACCGCCCATCTGCCGCCGGTCCAGGTGCCCTATGTATTCCTTTAAGCGGCTGCGGTCAATGGTGCGGATCTGCTCTGTAAGCACCGTAGAATCCTGTTTTAATCCGCACAATGTCTTATCCAGGCTTACATGGGTAGGAATCGCCGCCTTGGTGGTTCGGCTGGTAATGGCAGCTACGATCACCGTCGGGCTGTGGCGGTTTCCCGTGTCATTCTGGATGACTAAAACCGGCCGGATCCCTCCCTGCTCCGATCCCCTGACCGGTGAAAGGTCTGCATAAAAGAGGTCTCCCCGGATCACCGGGCGGTACGTCTGTCTATTTCCATTCCAGTCTGAATTTCGTTCCATGGCTTGTCTCCTTATTTTGAGTTTCATCACTTCATTCATACACTCATAGGATTCCCAATTCCGGAGATTTCAAACATTTCCTGAAAAAAACATGAAAAAGCCCCATCCTCAGAGGACAAGGCCATTCATTTTCCTTTATTCTGTTTTGCTTTAAAACCGCTTGATTTTTCCTGCGGCTGTTCGTTCAAAAGGTACTTCTCTCACGATCAGCCTGGCAATGCGCTTATAGACAGGCATAGACCCATTCAGGCGGTCAACCAGCTCCTGAAGAAGCGGCTCTGGCTCTGTAATCGTATGCTTTTCCATATATTCCGGATCCGGGAAGATCTCTGCCTCGATGACCTTCTCATGCTCGCGCACCAGAATCTCTTTTACCAGATCATTGCGTCCCAGCTCATTTTCCAGCTCCTCAGGAGATACATTTTCCCCGTTTGCAAGGATGATCAGGTTCTTTCTGCGGCCGGTAAGGAATACAAAACGATCCTCGTCCACATAGCCTAAGTCTCCTGTCTTTAACCAGCCGTCCTCCAGAGCGGCAGCCGTTTCCTCAGGCATCTTGTAATATCCCTGCATCACGCTGCTTCCCCGTACCCAGAGCTCGTAATCCACGGTCTTTGCCTCGCAGTTTGGCAGAAGCTTTCCTACGGATCCGATCTTATTTTCCCACTCCAGATTGGTGCTGATCACAGGAGAACACTCCGTCATGCCGTATCCCTGAAGAATGGTGATGCCAAACTCCTTAAAAAGACGGATACAGTCCGGATCGAGGTAAGCGCCTCCGCTGCAGATGGTCTTAAGCTTTCCGCCGAATATGGCCGCTGCAGCCTGTTCCTTTGGAACAGACGGATCGATCTCCTTTAATTTTCCTGCCAGCGATTCGATGATCATAGGCACCAAAAGCACGATTTCCGGCTGGAACAGCTTTAAATTTCTCTGGAACCGCATGATCGAATCATTGATGCAGATGATCATTCCAATGGAAATGCCCTTTATAATGTCCATGGTCAGACAGTACACATGGTTAATGGGAAGAACGGTCAGGGATACGGTTCCCTGAGGGATCTTCATATCCAGACACAGGGCATTGTCCGCCAGATTCCGGTGGGTCAGCATAACGCCCTTGCTCTTTCCTGTGGTTCCTGAGGTAAAGAGAATGGTACACAGATCCTCCGGCTTTACCTCACAGTAAAATTCTCCCCGGTATGCCTCTAAAAGCTCAGGCAGAGACTGGATGGAAAGAAACTCACGGATCTTTGGACAGGAAGAAGCGGCAGCCTCTGCCACATCCGTCCTCACCTCATCAAACACCAGCATTTCCACATCTGCCCGGTTTAGGAGTTCACAGACTGCCTCTGCAGGAAGCTGTACATCAATGGGAACTGCCACACTTTTACTGTTTGCCGCGCCAAAATATGAAGTGATCCATCCATAGCTGGTAGGGCCGATGACAGCAATATGCTTTCCTCTCATCCCCTTTTCTTCCAGCATACGGCCAAAGGCCATGGTATCCCTGTACAGATCTTCATAGGTCTTTTCCTCAAGCTCCCGCTTTACCTTATAGCGGAACGCGGTCTGGCTGCCGTAAGAATCAGCCGCCCGGCTTATGATCTCCTGTAATGTATTTGCTTCCATTCCTTCTCCTTCCTCTTTCCCGCCTCAGATAGCCTGCTGCAGGGACTGGATATACTCCATGGCGTCCTTTACTGTCTTTACATTGACCACTTCCCGCTCGTCCACTTCAACGTCCCAGTGCTCCTCGATCTCTCCGACCATACTCATAAAATCATAGGAATTAAAGCCCAAGTCCTCCACAAAACGGGAATCCTCCCGGATTTCTCCCGGTTCTACATCTACATACTCACAGATCATCTCTTTTAACTCTTCAAACATATCCTTTTTCTCCCTCTTTTTATACCATGTCAATAATCTCTCCTACCGTCCTGCTGCAGTCCTCCACACCTCTGAAAATGATCCTGCACAGATAGTAGTATACCTCTTCCAGTTTCTGGGGCGTCACAATACCGGTCTGGTACTCAAAGCAGAAATCCAGACCATCGTCCAGAGCGCGGTGGCTCACAGTCAGATACAGCGGCTGTCCTGCCACACCATTGGAGTAACGGGCTGTATCATAGCGGATCCCGCCCATCTTATCAAGGCCCGGCCCCTCATATTTCATAGCCAGAGGCTGATAGGTCAGAGCCAGGGGCTCATAGGTCAGGCCGTCTTCCAGGTTATAAAATTTCTTTCTGTAATTAAAATACTCCGTAGGGCTGTAGCTTGCGTGCCGGAAATACTGATTCTGTGTATCCCGGATGATCTCCATTCCCTCTAAGAAGGTCTTGTCCCGTGAAATAATGGTCCTAAAGGGGAAGCAGTGGATCCTGGTACCGCCGCATCGCTTCTCGGTCAGAGTGGCCCTTCTTGCAATAGTGGTCGTAAGAGAAACATCCTCATTTCCGTTCTGCTTCTGAAGATAGGTCCTAAGGCCCATGAGCAGAAGGCAGGTCATGGAGATCCTGTGTTCCTCACAGAACGTTAAAAGCCGTTCCGACGGCTCCGGTTCCAGCCGGAAAGTGGTAATATTGGCTGATACATCCTCCGGAATGGTGCGGGCCGCCCTCTGATCCGGGTTGCCGGAAGCCTTTCTCTGCTGTTCAAGAAGCCCTGGACCGTAGATGCTGTTAAAGATCGGCTCCGATGTACCGATCAGCTTTTCAAAAAATTCCCGGTCTCTCTGGCTGGATGTACTTCCCGCCTCATAAGCCAGATCCTTTTCCAGCTGCTTTATGTAAGAGGTCATGGCCTTTGGATAAGCAATCACCTCGTCTCCAAACATCTTATGGCTGTAGATTTCAATGATATCCCTGTAAAACAGGATCAGGGACTGGGCGTCCATGGTCATGTGGTCTACGCACACATAGGTTCCCTGAAAGCCGTTTGGAAGGCGGATCATCACAATGCGGTGCATGGGAGAATCGTAACGCTCAAAGGGAAGCTCGGTCCACTCCCTCATCTTCGCCTCTGCGTCCTCCATTTTCCAGCCGCAAAAGTCAAAGTGTCCGATCTCAGAGTGATCCTCCTTTACCACATACTGGTACTCTTTTCCCTCTTTTTTGTCATGGGCAAAACGGATCCGCATTCCCTCGCAGCGGGAAATCGCTTCCTTAATGCTCTCCCGCAGCACCTCCCAGTCCAGATCGATCTCAATAGTCAGGCTTGAGCCGATATTTAATACCTGCTTTTTGGGACAGTATTTCAGACAGTAAAAATGCAGCTTCTGCGCCTCGGTCAGCGGATATACCTTACAGCCCCTTCTCGTTTTCATTCCTCACATACCCCTTTCGTAAATGCACGTTCCATCAGTTTCCTTACAGCCGCCTCATAAGCCGGACGATCCTTATAATATGCCTCTGCATGGGAAGCTCCCTCTATGATCAGAAGATCCTTTGGAGCAGCGCAGGCTTCGTAGAGCTCATGCACCATAGAGCAGGGCACAAAGGTATCCTTTGATCCGTGGATAAACAGCATGGGGATCTTAGCCTTTTTTACCTCATCTCTGGCATTGCACTCATCCAGGCCATATCCTGCTTCCTTTTTTGCCATCCGGTCGGACAGATCCATTAAGGGAAATGCCGGCATATGATAGGTTGTCTTAAGAACAGAGGTAAATACCTCTTTGGCAGAGGTAAAGGCGCAGTCGGAAACAGCCCCCTTTACCTGCGGCGGAAGCTCAAGTCCTACTGCCATATCCACCGTAGCGGCTCCCATGGAAATGCCCTGAAGCAGAAGCTCACAGTCCTCTCCCAGACGCCCTGCCATGTATTCCATCCATTTTTTTGCATCCAGACGGTCCAGACAGCCAAAACCGATATAGGTACCCTCGCTGTCTCCATGGGCTCTCTCATCCACCGTCAGGACGCCCAGCCCGCATCCCATATAAAACCGGGCCAGGGACGGGTAATCATTCAGTCCCCGGCTGGTATAGCCATGAAAGCAGATCACGGCCCGTTTGGGATCCTTTCCCGGAAAGTATGTTCCGTGAAGCTTTAAGCCATCCTCAGACTGTATGTACACATCCTCATGGGGCTGGCTTAAAAACCACTGGCGGTTTTCCTCCATAAAGGGCAGATAGACGCTCCAGTCCGTACCTGCCATTTTCTGGGTCCGCTTATTATCCGCCTTTCCCCGCATCAGCGTCCGGCGCAGAAAATAGCGCGCCAGCGCATACTCTCCCGCAGCAAGCAAAGCTGCCGCTCCGGCTCCCATTCCCAACATCCACTTTATTTTCATCCTGCCGCTCCTTTTTTATCCGGATCCGTATCCCTCATACAGACCCCTATATGATACGCATCTCCCAGCTGGGCCTCAAAAAAGCGCCAGCCGGGGATATCTGCTGTAAAACCGTGGCGATCTCCCAGATCCAGAGGAAGTTCAAAGGAAGCTGTCCCATAAAAAATACACTCCGGCTCTCTTTCCAGCCTGTTTGCAAATGAAATCTGCCGAAAGGGAAAGGCAAGTCCCCTGCCGTCTGCCTTTGCATAGCTTTCCTTTAACGTCCACAAACGGAGCGCAGTTTTCTCTGCCTCTTTCTCCTTCTTTTCACAAATCCATCTATATTCTTCCGGAGAACATATCCTCCTGACCAGCCCTTTGCTGCAGGGCTTTCGGACCTGGATATCAATCCCTACTGGATGGCTGCAGACCGCACAGACGGCCATTCCCTCTGTATGGCTGATACTAAAAAAAACTCCTGGACTGTCTTTTAGAAAGGGTTTTCCATTTTCCGGAGCTATCACCTCCCAGGTTCTCCCATATTCCTGCAAAAGCCCCCGCTCAAGAAGCCTTCTTCCCAGGATATGTTCTCTGGACCGGTCGCATTTCCTGCCCTCCGGCCGGTATGCGGCTGCGTAGATCATACTCCCCCTCCTGCTGCGTTCCCATGGTTTTTCCGTGTTTTCGACCGCTAGTCGAATCGTTTCTGCCTTACAATATCATATTTTCGACCAGTGGTCAAGTGTGGATTTTTTATATCACATATGCTATACTCGAACCATTCTGAAAACCATCCATATGACACTAAAAGAAAGCAGGAACATCATGCAGTATCTGAATAAACGCGAAAAAATCCTGGATGCCATGCAGCAGCTGATGACAACCGCTGATACCCGTTCCATTACGGTCAGTGAGATCGCTCAGAAAGCCGGCATTGGAAAAGGAAGCATCTATTATTATTTTCCCTCTAAAAATGATATTCTGGACGGAGTCATTGAGCGGGCCTATTCCCGCGTTCTGGAAAAGGGAAAGGCTCTGGCCGCTGCCTCAGACATAGATGCCTTCTGTAAAATGGAGATCATCTATCACGCCTGTCTGGAAGCCTCTAAGGAGCTGCGCCGTCAGGAGTCCTTTAACGCCGCCCCCGACGGCCAGGAGCGGGCCTTCATCCATCTGAAATTTGCCAAAGCCATTATCACCCATTTAAGACCTATTCTTGCAGATATCCTCCGGCAGGCTGTGGCAGAAAACGGTGCGGTCTGCGAATATCCGGAGGAAACAGCCTATATCATCCTTCTGGTATTAACCACCACTCTGGACAACCGTCTGGTACCCATGAAGGAAAGCGACGTAAGCCGGATTCTCACTGCATTTACCCAGATGCAGGGCCAGGGGCTCAATATTCCGCCGGAGGTTCTGCATTTTCTGATCCGGGAGGTATAGCGCCATGAATATTAATAAGAAGCAAAAACTCCAGACTCCCGGCTCACGCCGCCGTCTGGTTACGGCTCTAGGAATCACCGGCTGGCTTTTTAAAGGAGTTCTTTCTGTCTTTACCGCTGCCTTTCTTATCATGGCGGCAGCAGGACTGATCCTCTACGCAGCAGTCAAACCGGAGCTTGACAAATGCCGGGAGATTGCCTATGACAAGCTTGCTCAGATGGACCGTTCCGATTTTTCCATGCTGTCCGATACAGTAATCTACGATAAGGACGGAAAACAGATCGGTCTGATCAACGCGGGTCATTATCAGTATATGGATATTAACCACATCAGCATGAACCTGCAGAACGGTTATATCGCCCAGGAGGACCGGAGATTTAAAAACCATAACGGCGTAGACTGGATCGCCACCTTCCGGGCCGGTCTTGCCCTGATCAAGCATGGCGGGGAAGTGACTCAGGGCGGCAGTACCATTACCCAGCAGGTGATCAAAAATACATATCTGACCCAGGAGCGCACCTTTACCCGCAAGATTGTGGAAATCCTGCTGGCTCCCGAACTGGAAAAGAAATACTCCAAAGCCGATATCATAGAGTTTTACTGCAACACGAATTTCTACGGGCACCGCTGCTACGGTGTTGAAGCTGCCAGTCTGTATTACTTTGGAAAACACGCCGAAGATCTGGCCCCTGAGGAAGCGGCTGTGCTGATCGGCATCAGCAACAGCCCCTCTGCCTATGACCCGGTTTCCCATCCGAACGCTTCCAAAAACAAACGGGATGATGTATTAAAAAGCATGAACGAGGTAGGGTATCTGTCAAATGAAGACTATGAAAAAGCCGTCTCTTCTCCTTTAAAAATCGTACAGAAGGAAACAGAGGGCACGGATGAAAATTATCAGAGCAGCTATGCCATTCACTGCGCTGCCCTGGAGCTGATGAAAATGGACGGTTTTGAATTTCAGTATACCTTTGATAACAAAGAAGATTACACCCTTTACTCCGAACGCTATACTGCAGCCTACTCCGAGCAGTCAGACCGGATACGGGCAGGCGGATTTCAGATCTACACCTCCTTAGACAGCGGACTGCAGGCTGTGCTCCAGACGCAGATCGACGCCAGTCTTTCGGGCTTTACAGAGCTTCAGGAAAACGGAAAATTTGCCCTTCAGGGAGCCGGTGTGATCGTAGACAACAAGACCAACTATGTAACGGCCATTGTAGGAGGACGCGGGGCGGATGATCCCTTTAACCGGGCCTATTTAAGCGCCAGACAGCCCGGAAGCACCATTAAGCCCCTCATTGACTACGGACCCGCCTTTGACACCGGGGAATACTATCCCACGCGCATGGTCAATGACCACAAATGGGAGAAGGGTCCTTCCAACAGCGGCAGGCGCTACTTTGGCAATGTTACCGTAAGAGAAGCCTTAAACCGCAGCTTAAACACTGTGGCCTGGCAGATCTTAGAGGATATCGGCATTGATTTCGGTCTGAGCTATCTGGGAGAAATGGAATTTCAGAAGCTGAGCTATGTGGACAATCAGGTGCCCTCCTTAAGCATCGGAGGCTTTACCAACGGCGTCCGGGTAGTTGATATGGCAAAGGGCTACAGCACACTGGCAAACGGCGGAGTATACAATGACCGCACCTGCATCGTGAAAATCCTTCATGAAAAAGAGGGCGAGCTCACAAAGGATATGACGCCTTTTGCAAAGCAGGTTTACCGCAGCGATTCTGCCTTTATGCTCACAGACGTCTTAAAAGGCACATTTACCTCCCCCTACGGCACCGGACGGGGACTTGGCCTGGAAAATGATATGCCCGCTGCCGGAAAAACGGGAACCACAAACAGCAGCAAGGATACCTGGTTCTGCGGCTACACCCCTTACTACACAGCCGCCGTCTGGGTGGGTTACGATATCCCCCGTAATATGCCGGGAATCTACGGAGCCACCTACGCAGGAAAAATCTGGAAAAATGTAATGGACGAAATCCACCAGGGTCTCCCCCCTCTTGACTGGGAACAGCCCGATACCGTAGAGCGGCGTGCAGATGAAACCAATGGGATCGAAGATTATTTCAGCACCACGGCTCAGTTCCGGGCTCAGCAAAGCCTTCATGAAAAGGAACAGGCTGCGCTTTTAGAAGAGCTGACCCAGGAAGCAGAGGCGTTCTGTGCCAGAGAAATCCGTTCTGTGGAAGATACCTATACGGTAAAGGATGAATATGCTTCTATCACTTCCCGTCTCCCCCTGTTGGACGACGGAGAGCAGCGGGCACTGCTCTTAGAGCAGACGGAACAGCGGTATGATTACTTTGTCTCCATCATCAGCCAGATGGGTGATGAAATCCGGCGCTATGAAGAGCAGAAAGCTGCCGAAGAGAAAAAAGCCAGAGAAGAAGCTGCCAAAGAGGCAGAGAAGCAGCGTCTGGAAGAAGACAAGGTCACCAAAAAGAACAGCTTCCTTCTGGCCCTTGAAACGGTAGAGGAGCTGGAATACCAGAGAGAGGACGCGGAACGCCTGGTAAACGATGCCATTGACAAGCTTTCCCTCATTGCAGGAGATCCGGAAGCAAATGCTCTCTCCGACCGGCTTCAGACAGCCATCAGCCGCATTTCCACGCTTCCCACCGCAGAAGAATGGGAAAAGCTTCAGGCACAGGAAGCCGAACAGGAGGCGAAAAAGGAACAGGAGGCCCAGCTGGAAATCCAGTCCAGCCAGGCCCGTCTCCGTTCCTCCTTAAGCCGGGAACGCTTTAAGTGGAACAATATGGAATACTATGGACCAGGAGGACGGGGCGATGAATAAACATAACACAGCTTCCATGCAAAACGGCAAAAAAAGGCCCTCATTTTCCATTTTACCGGAAAAACCGGACGGGGCTGAGGACTGGTTCTATACCTTTATGTGCATGAACATCCCCTTCTACGGATGGCGGTACCTAAAGCAGCTTGTTTATCAGGAGCACAATGACAGCCCCAAAAGCCAGTTTGCCAGAGCGTATCTGTACTATAAACGGGTATTTCTCAGGATTTCTCTGGCAATCGCAGCCCTACTTGCTGTAATAGGCTTTGCCGGGCTGCATCTGCTGATCCGATATATGGAAATGCTGTAGCACAAAAACAGGCGGCAGACTGCCGGAGCCCTCTTCTAAAAGGCCCGGCGTCTGCCGCCTGTATGTATGTACTATAAAATCATTTCTCCAAAGCAGCCTGCAGCTTATCCTGATCCATCATTCCCTCAATGACCCGGCGAAGTTCATCCACTGTATCTCCCGGCGTCTTTCCCGCCTCGTCGATAACAATATCCGCATATTTTTCATACAAAGGAACCCGCTCATTATAGAGATCTCTGAGCGTAAATCCCGGCTTTAAGGCAACGCCCCGGTCCACTACATTTCCGATGCGCCGTTCCATTTCCTCATAGCTCATCTTTAAGTAGACCACCTCGCTGATCTCCTTCAAATGCTTCATGGCTTCTTCCCCGTAGATCACGCTGCCTCCAGGAGCGATCACGGAAAGCCGTACATCCAGCCCCGCATTGATCCGGTTTTCCACCTCTAAAAAGCCATCCATTCCTTCATCTGCGATGATTTCCTTTAAAAGGCGTCCTTCCTTTTCCTGGATCACGATATCTACATCCACAAAGGAAAAGCCCAGACGTTTGGCAAGCAGTACGCCTATGGTACTTTTACCCGAAGACGGCATACCGATCATAGTAATATTGGGTTTCATCCTGCACATCCTCCTGTTCTTCAGCGTTTCTTCTTTTTCACCGGTTTCTTTACAGAATATCCGAAGCTTCCCAGCTTCTTTCCCAGTTCAAAATATTCACCGTGGGAATAGGATACCAGACCGGAGGAATTTAAGTTAAATTTCCCCTTTGCATCCATGTACTGATTGTCAATGGTTACTCCCACTACCTGAGCCAGAAACAGGTCATGGCTTCCCAGTTCCTTTACCTCAGTTACCTTACACTCAATATTTACCGGACTTTCTGCGATCCCCGGAGCCTTGATATATCGGGAGGGCTGAGGCGTCAGACGCATTTCCTTAAACTTATCCACATCCCGGCCGGACTTTACGCCGCAGTAATCCGTCGCCCGCACCAGAGGGCGGTTTACCAGGTTGATCACAAACTCCCCTGTATCCTTAATGATCCTATGAGAAAAACGTTCCTTGCGCACAGAAATCGATACCATGGCAGGATCAGAACAGACCGTGCCTGCCCAGGCTACGGTGATAATATTGGGAGTTTCTCCCTCCCTGGCGCAGCTCACCATCACTGCGGGCACCGGATAAAGCATATTGCCCGGCTTCCAGTATTCTTTGCTCATAAAAATACCGTCCTTTCCTTTACTCCTGCTCTGCCAGCATCAGCGCCGGGATCAGCTGCTTCTTTCTGGATACCACTCCCGGCAGACGTACCAGAGGCTCTGTCTGTTCTCCGGACTCATCCGGCTCTGTATGAAAGGCCTTTTCCGCCAGCTGCAGCGCTCCGTTTCCTTCGCAGATCAGGTCTGTCGATTCGGTTAAAATATTTGTCAGCATGAAAAATACAAGATCCAGGCTGTTTTCCTGTCTGGCATTTTCCATATAATGGATAACCCTTGGGCGGATGCTTTCCAGCTCATCTCCATTTAAAGAGGTGATCTGTCCAACGCCGATAGCAATCTTTCCTGAAGTAAAGCGCTTAAAGTCCTGATAAAAGATCTCCTCGTCGCTCTTTCCCTTCAGATTGCTTCCCGCACCAAACATTTCCATGGCGTATTTTTCTATCTCAATTCCCGCAATCTCTGCCAGCGATCTGGCAGCCATCTCATCCATAGGCGTACAGGTAGGAGAACGGAACAGCAGGGTATCGGACACAATGGCGCTGCAGAGAAGTCCTGCGATCTTTGGCTCCACCTTTACACCGGCTTCCTGATACATCTGGTAAATAATGGTAGCCGTACAGCCTAACGGCTGATTGCGGAAAAATACAGGAGACATGGTCTGAATGGTTCCCAGCCTGTGGTGGTCAATGATCTCCATAATCTCTGCATTTTCGATTCCGGCCACTGCCTGGTTCTTTTCATTGTGATCCACCAGCACAACCCGCTTCCCCTTGGCTCCCAGCAGGTTTCTTCGGGAAATCATACCCAGATAACGTCCATCCTTATCCAGAATCGGGAAATCCCGATGGCGCTTATTCGCCATGACGTCACGGATCTCATCAATATAATCATCGCTCTCAAAGGTAATCAGGTGCTCTCGCGTCATAAAGTAGCTGATGGGCATACTCTGGTTAATGAGACGGGCTGCCGTGTAGGTATCATAGGTTGTGGCAATAATCGTACAGCCCCGCTCCTGAGCAATCTTTTTGATGGTCATGGACACTCCCGCGCCTTCACAGACAATGATGCAGTCCGCGCCCATTTCAATGGCGCAAAGCTGGGATTCATACCGGTTTCCCAGAATCACCAGATCATGGGGCTCGATGTAAAACTCCATCAGATCGGGATTTGCCGCCGCGATCAGCACCTTTCCCTGGCTGAAATAGGCATCGGCCGTACCGATCACCAGATCTGCCTCCAGTGTCTCAATAATATTGGAATACTGGGTATTGGCCTTGGACAGAATACTGCTGTCATAAATATTCATGTAGGTCTTTGTAATATCGCCTACCGTAATCAGTCCCTCCAGAGTGCCGTCCTCCCGCACCGCCGGAATGGTAACTACATTATTTTCCTGCATGATATTCCAGGCCCGCTTTAAGGAAATGTTGTCCGCAACGCCCTTTGTCTTTCGTATTTCAATGTCTCTTACCTGCGTCCGTACATCCTCCACCAGAGCAGGCTCCTCCATGCCGAAATAATCCAGCACGAACCTTGTTTCCCCATTCACATGGCCCGCCCTGGCAGGAATGTACTCCTCTCCTGTTACTGCCCGTTTCAGATTGGCATAGCATACAGCCGAGCAGATTGAATCCGTATCCGGATTTCTGTGGCCGATCACCAGCGTTTTTCTCTTTAATTCCTGATCCATCTTCTCTCCCTCTTTACCCTGGGGATTCCCTTTAAAAAATCCCCTTTGATTCATAATCTATTTACATTTAGTTCACAATCCGTTCATATCTTTTTCTTATACTTTTTATATAAATAAATCATGTTTTTCGCATTGCTTACTGGTATATTTGCACATAGATTTTTCATAATTGCCCCGGCTTAAAACAGCCGGGGTCTCCTCATTTTTAGAGCAATTTAAATCCGGAAAGAGCCGCCGCAGCGGGCGGCTCCTGCCGGATTTATTTATATTTTTTGTGTATCAAGTATAGCAGATGAGGATATGTTTGGCAACCTCTTTATCTCACATACGATATCTCCCAGCCTGCTGCCGGAATCGGTGCTGTCTCTGCCTTTCTCATCTTATCCTCTGTCTGGATCCGCCCCTTTTCATCCGCCGTCCAGATTCTGTCTCCGATCTTAAAGGACGCATAGCCGGTTCCTTCAGGGGCAGTCGCCAGAAGACCGTTATAATAAAGGAAACCGTCCTTTTCTCCATTTACCCCTGTTCCCTTTAAGGAACCTGAGGTTTCTGCACAAAAGGCAAATGTTTTGCCGTTTTTATCCTTTACGGCTTCTGCTTTTCCTGTCAAAAGGACGCCGTCCTTATCCGGATCAAACCAGGCCGTCTCGGTTTTCCCTCCTGAGGTCATGCGGATCAGCCCGCTCTGCTGTACCCCGTAGGAATCAAAGAAATAATAGGCTCCATCCAGCTTTGTCACTGCATCCCAGATCTGCACGGCATCTGCTGATAAAAAAGCAGGAGTACCGTCATGCTGCAGATAGAAACGGCGTGTCATATCTTCCTTTGTCTGTGCCGTCTCGGAAGCATTTTTAGTACGGCGGGCTTCTTTTGATAAGGCCTGCTCCCATTCCGGGCTGTCCCAGGGCCGTTCCTCTGTTTCAAGCCACTGGCTCTTAAGCATCCCTTCGTCTTTTCCGCCCAGATACACAAAACGGCTGATCCCTGTGCCGTCTCCAGGCTTTGCCTGTTCCCTTACGCAGCGCCATCCGGTCGCCATCACGCCGTTGGCATCAAAATAGTAACGATGGCCGTCAATCTCGCTTTCCTTATAGGAGCCCACCTCTGCCCGTCTGGCCTTTCCCGAAGAGTTAAAATAATACCACTGTCCTCCGGGTTCTCCGGGAACCAGCGCTTTGGAAACAGAGCCTTCTGCCGGCCGCTTCCTCCCGTCGCTTTCCAGATAACGCCAGCCGATCTGGATATATCCCTGGTTTTCATCTCCCAGATAATAAATATCTCCATTTTCATAATGCCAGCCTGTGCGCATCCGTCCCTGGCTGTCAAAGCTGTACCGGACATCTCCCAGCTTTTTCCAGTCATTCTTTTCCGCCTTGCCGCTGGGTCCCAGATAGTACCAGCCTTTCGCCATCTGAGAGGAACCATCCTCATAGATCCATGTTTCCTTTTCCATGGCTCCTGTTTCATCTACATGCCAGGTTCCCTGGATCCAGGCGTCTGCTGCAATCTCACCGTTTTCATCCAGATAATAGGATTTGCCGTCCCGTTTTTTCCACTGCTCCGTAACGATACCGCCGGTCTCATCCACATAGCGCTCTGCTCCGTCCACCATCTGCCAGCCTTTTTCTGCTCCCAACGCTCCAAAGGGAAGGGCAGCTGCCAGAAGAAGGCCCGCTGCTGCTCCTAAAATAAAGCGATTCCGTCTGATATAGCATCCTGTTCTTTTTACATTCGTTTCCTTCTTCATAGCCGCCACCTCCTGATTATTCTTATCTTTATTTTATCAGAAAATGACACAAAATCCATAAATTTTTACCGATTATAATCAGAAGATTTTATTAATTTAACTGTTTTTTGCCAGTCTTCCGTAAATCTTTGCCAACCTTCGGCATTTTTCAACCAAGGTCTGATCCACTTCTCCCGGAAGCAGCCTCCATTTCCAGTTTTTCCCTAATGTGGAAGGTTCATTGATCCGTGCTTCTGTGCCAAGGCCCAGATAATCCTGAATGGGGATCACAGCCAGTCTGGCCGGACTTTCCAGTGCCAGACGAATAAACTGCCAGTGAAGCTCCTTCTTTGGAACCCGGCGGCTTCCCGTATACTCTCTGGCAAAGCTGCGGTTCTTTTTGCTCATGGAATCAAACCAGCCTGTGAGCGTATCATTGTCATGGGTTCCCGTATAAACCACACAGTTTTCCGTATAATTATGAGGAAGATAGCCGCTTTCCTCTGAATCGTCAAAGGCAAACTCCAAAACCTTCATCCCCGGAAATCCTGTTTTCTCCAAAAGCTCATAGACCTCAGGGGTAAGAAAGCCCAGATCCTCTGCGATCACCGGAAGCTCATCCCCAAAGTGCGCCTCCAGCGCCTGAAACAGCGCCATTCCCGGCCCCTTTTCCCAGTGTCCGAACTCTGCTGTCGCATCGCCGTAGGGAATGGAATAATAGGCTTCAAAGCCTCTGAAATGGTCGACCCGCACTACGTCATACATCCGAAGGCTGTATTCCATCCGCCGGATCCACCATTCATAGCCGGTTTTCTCATGATATCCCCAATCATAAAGAGGATTTCCCCAAAGCTGCCCCGTCTCTGCAAAGGCATCCGGCGGACAGCCCGCTACTGCCTTTGGCAGATTTTCCTCATCAAACTGAAACAGCTCCGGATGGCACCAGCTGTCCGCGCCGTCAAAAGCTACATAGATGGGAATATCTCCGATGATCCGGATCCCCTGTTTATTGGCATAATTTTTTAACGCTGTCCACTGCTCTTCAAATTTCATCTGCTGAAACTCATAAAACCCGATCTCATCGGTAAGAAGGCTGCCGTAGGCTTTCAGCGCCTCCGGCTCCCTAAGACGGATCCCGCGCTCCCAGAGATTCCAGCTTTTTGACTGGAAATGATCCTTCAAAGCCATATAAAAGCAGTATTCCCTTGTTTCCGGCCCAAGAGTTTCAAGGGCCAGACCGTGAACCTGCTCCAGAACGCCGCACGTATTCTCTGCAGATTCTTTCCCCGCAGTCCCCTTCCGGGCCAGCCCATCCTTCCACCGATCATAGGCCTTTCTAAGCAGCGGAAACCGCTCCCTGTAGATCCGGTCATAGGAAATATACCGCCTGGAATCCCCAAAATCGGCCTTATCACACTCTTCCTTTGTCAAAAGGCCCTCCCGGATCAGCTGCTCCAGGTCGATAAAATACGGATTTCCTGCAAAAGCGGAAAAGGACTGGTAGGGCGAATCCCCATAGCCCGTAGGGCCAAAGGGAAGCACCTGCCAAAAGCCCTGTCCCGCCTGCTTTAAACGGTCAATCCATTCATAGGCTTCCTTTGAAAAGGCTCCGATGCCATACCGTGAGGGCAGGCTTGCCACAGGAAGCAAAATTCCACATTCGCGCATAAAATAACCCCCTTTTTGCAATCCACATCATTATACGGAAAAACGGATACAAAATCAATCGCTTTGGACTGCCGGCCTTAAGACTCCCGATACTCCTTCGGGGTCATACCGTACTTTCTGCGGAACAGGCGGTTGAAATAGGACAGATTATCAAAACCGCACCGGACTGCAATCTCCGTCACCGTGTCTCCCGTGGTTCTTAAAAATCCGCCTGCACGGGAAAGACGGTAATCGTTCAGATAGCTCACAAAGGGCTGTCCCGTATACTGCTTAAAATATTTCATAAAATGAGACTGGCTGTAAAAACACATCCCGGCGGCCTGGCTGATATCAAACTCCTCTCCGTAATGCTCCTCAATGTATCCCAGCACCTGCTTAATCCGCTCCCTGGCCCGTCCGGGCCGTTTTTCCCACAGCGTCAGGCCGGACTGAAAGGCCAGATAAAGAAAGGTATAAAGCTGCCCCTTCACTGCCAGCTGATACCCAGTTCCCCTCTCCTCCGATACACAGTCCAGCGCCTGAATGCATCCTGCAAACGCCTCATATCCCTCCATTCCTCTCCGTTTAAAAAGCGGCTCCCTCACCTGCTCTCTGGCAAGAGGAAAAAGGAACCGTTCCGTACAGAGGTCCTCCTCTGCCCCCATGAGAAGTGACAGGCTGAAAATGATATTTTCGTAATCCATTCTCTGATCCTCAAATCCGTAAATTGCATGAAGCTGGCCGGGAAAGACAGCCATCACATCCCCTTCCTCCACCTCATAAACCACCCGGTCTACAACCACGTTGCCCTGGCCCTTTTTTATGGAAATGATCTCCATTTCCTCATGCCAGTGGAGAGCCACATTCTGAAAATCCCCCGGAATGGAACAGGGATAGATATTAAAAGGGAATTCGCGCAGTCCGTGCTTCTTGGTTTCATGGTACTTTTCCTGCCTTATCATATCGCCTTTTTCCATGCTGCCTTCCACCTCCTTTTGATCGTATTGTACTATATTCTCCCATCATTCTGCAAGATTTTTTCCAAGCCACCTGATAGAATAACTGTAATATAAATAACTCCTGCACCGAGCAGAAAGGATGGATCTGATATGACAAAAAAAGAACTTGAAACAGCACTGTGCACCGCCTGTCCTAAAGCGATCGCCGACTGTACGGATAAAGAACTCTATACAGCCCTTCTTGCCATTTCCCAGCAGGCCGCTGCAAAAAAGGAAGAAAACGCCGGAAAGAAAAAGCTGTACTATATCTCTGCTGAATTTCTCATCGGAAAGCTTCTTTCCAACAACCTGATCAATCTGGGCCTTTATGATGACGTAAAGGCGATTCTGGAAGAAAATGGCAAATCTCTGGCAGCAGTCGAGGAAGCAGAGCCGGAGCCATCCTTAGGAAACGGCGGCCTGGGACGTCTGGCAGCTTGCTTTCTGGACTCCATTGCCACTCTTGGCTTAAACGGCGACGGCATTGGACTGAACTATCACTTCGGCCTTTTTAAGCAGCTCTTTAAAGATAATAAACAGGAGGAGTCTCCCAATCCCTGGATTGAAAACGCCTCCTGGCTTACAAAAACCGATGTGACCTATCAGGTTCCCTATAAAAACTTCACCCTTACCTCCCGCATGTACGATATCGCGATAACAGGCTATCACGGCCGTACCAATCATCTCCATTTATTTGATGTGGAATCTGTGGACGAATCCATTGTAGAGGACGGTATTTCCTTTGACAAAACGGATGTAGCCAAAAACCTGACTCTGTTCCTCTACCCCGATGACAGCGACAGGGAGGGACGGATCCTGCGCATCTACCAGCAGTATTTCATGGTAAGCAACGCCGCAAGGCTGATCCTGGAAGAGGCCGCTGCAAAAGGCTCTGATTTCTATGACCTGCCCGACTATGCTGTCATCCAGATCAATGACACCCATCCTACTATGGTAATCCCGGAGCTGATCCGCCTGCTGACCACAGAGCATGGCATGGAAATGGACGACGCCATTGAAATCGTCAGCCGCACCTGCGCCTACACCAACCACACTATCCTTGCTGAGGCCCTGGAAACCTGGCCCATGGAATTTTTCAAGGAGGCGGTGCCCCAGCTGATCCCCATTATGGAGGTGCTGGATGACAAGGTACGCCGTAAATTTGACGATCCTTCCGTCTATATCATTGATAAGGACGACCGGGTTCACATGGCCCACATTGATATCCACTACGGCTTCAGCGTAAACGGAGTTGCCGCTCTGCACACCGATATTTTAAAGGAAACGGAGCTGAACCATTTTTACAAAATCTATCCTGAAAAATTTAATAACAAAACCAATGGGATCACCTTCCGCCGCTGGCTCCTCCACTGCAATCCACAGCTCTCTGATTTTATCACCAGCTTTATCGGGGAAGGCTATAAAAGGGATGCAGATGAACTGAAAAAACTGGATCAGCCTGCCATTTCCTGCAATTTAAAGCACCTGTACCGCCTGCTTTCCATTAAGGATCAGAAAAAAGCAGAGCTGGCACAGTATTTAAAGGAAACACAGGGACTGGAAATCAATCCCAATTCCATCTTTGACATCCAGATCAAGCGCCTTCACGAGTACAAGCGCCAGCAGTTAAACGCCCTGTACCTGATCCACAAATATCTGGAGATCAAAAAAGGCCATAAGCCCACTACTCCCATCACGGCCATCTTCGGCGCAAAGGCTGCGCCCGCCTATGTGATCGCCAAAGACATTATCCATCTGATCCTCTGCCTGCAGCAGATCATAAAGGAGGATCCTGAGGTAAGCCCCTACTTAAATGTAGTAATGGTAAATAATTACAACGTGACTCTGGCAGAAAAGCTGATCCCGGCCTGCGATATCTCCGAACAGATCTCCCTGGCCTCCAAGGAAGCCAGCGGCACGGGAAATATGAAATTCATGCTGAACGGAGCCGTCACCCTGGGAACGGATGACGGAGCCAATGTGGAGATCCACGAGCTGGTAGGCGACTCCAACATCTATATCTTCGGCGACTCCAGCGATACGGTCATCCGCCGCTATAAGAGAGGGGACTACCATTCCAGATCCTACTACGAAAACTCCCCTGCCTTAAAGGAGGCCGTAGACTTTATCATCAGTAAGAAAATGCTTGCTGTGGGCGATAAGGAAAATCTGGAACGCCTTTACAATGAGCTTTTAAATAAGGACTGGTTCATGACCTTCCCTGATTTTGCCGCCTACTGCCGTACCAAGGAAAAGGCCTTCTCGGACTATGAGGACCGGGCCTCCTGGGCGAAGAAAATGCTGGTAAATATCAGCCGGGCAGGATACTTCTCCTCAGACCGGACCATTGAGGAGTATAACAGGGATATCTGGAAGCTGTAAATAAAAACGCCCCCTCACAGCCGGGGTTCCGATTCGTTCGGAGCCGGTTGGGAGGGGGCAAAACTAATCTCCATACACCTCATAATTCCCGCAGAAGCCCATACCGCCTTTCAAACATACCTTTATACTCCGGCAGCAGCCCAAAAATACCTTTCGGGATTTCGCTGATCTGATTCAGCACAATCTTCTTTACTGCCTGAACTGCAGCCTCTTTCTGCGTCATTTTTTCCCCAAATACAGTCTGACAGTTTGCTCCATCCAAAGTATCATATGAATAAAATGCACGGTTAAAATCCATCAGCTTGTGAAGCTTCACAGGACGTATTCCCTGTCAAATAATCCATTATATTCATCATGTAATAATTGTGGGAGTCTAATGACAAAATACATTTCTTTAAATCACGATCATGATTTAAGACATATATATTAAATGCCTCTGCCGATGCAATAGAAAATGCCTTTGATGTAATATTGTCGCTGATACTGCTGGCAAGAATTTCCCTGTTTACCGCATCCTCTCCTCCGTCTTTCAGCAACCTGAACCTATGGTCAGACCGCTGCCATGCCTTAGGAAAACAACCATTGGTAGAAAGATCTCTTGCCAGATATTCATTCTGCACAGTATATTGTCTTCCTCTCAATGTAATATCCATAAAGGTATTGCTGAGATGATTATCATATAAATTGATCTCATCAAATTTAACCCTCTCGCCCTTATATCTGACCCAATATACATCTGTTAAAGACGCACAGCGGTATGACAATGCGGCTCTTTCTACGGATAATCGTCATTCTGGCATCGGTTGTATTTTACAAACAAATTCCATGCCAGCCATCAGTATGCAGAGAACCGTCCTCCTGCTGGTAATACCAGTTAGAATAGAGCTTTCCGTTGCTGTATGTACCTTCTATCACAAACCAGCCGTTTACATATATTTTTCCGTCCTCCCCAGCATAATAGGTTCCGTCTTCCTTTACACGGTATCTGCCGCCGTTTTTGCTCTCCCACTTATCCTCTGCCAATACGGTTACAGGAGTCAGCAGCAATATGCCTATGGCAGCCGCAATCACTCCCAGCTTCTCTCAATCTCCTTTGTAATCGGATCTGCGCCCTTTACTCTACCGTAACAGATTTTGCCAGATTTCTCGGCTTATCTACATCCAGTCCTTTTGCCACACTGACGTAATATCCAAGCAGCTGAAGAGGGATCACTGCCAGACTGGCAGAAAAATGTTCATCGGTTCTGGGCACATATACCGCAAAATTTACCGCATCCTCTATATCATATTTTCCATAAGAAGTCAAGCCCATCAGATAGGCCCCCCGGCTTTTGCACTCGGCCATATTGGACAGCGTCTTTTCATAAAGCTGGCTCTGTGTGAGCACTCCGATCACCAGCGTACCGTCCTCGATCAGGCTTATGGTTCCGTGCTTTAACTCCCCTGCCGCATAAGCCTCCGAATGAATATAGGAAATCTCCTTCAGCTTCAGGCTTCCCTCCAGGGAAACTGCGTAATCAATCCCTCTTCCAATAAAGAACGCATCCTTTGCCATTGCGTATTTCGATGCAAACCACTGGATCCGTTCCTTATCCTCCAGGATTTTTTCCATCTTCCCAGGCAGAGACTGCAGCTCTGCGATCAGCGCTGCACACTTTTCCTCTGAAAGCTTTTTCCTCACCAGGGCAAACTGGAGAGCCAGACAGTAAACGGCGATCAGCTGGGTGCTGTAGGCCTTTGTCGTTGCAACGGCAATCTCCGGCCCCGCCATGGTGTAAAACACATGGTCTGCCTCTCTGGCAATGGAAGAACCGATCACATTTACAATCGCAAGGGTCTTTACCCCATATTCCTTCGCTTCCCTGAGAGCGGCCAGACTGTCCGCCGTCTCTCCGGACTGGCTCACTACGATCACCAGCCCATTTTTATCCAGAAGAGGTTTTCTGTAACGGAATTCGGAAGCCACATCCACACGGACCGGGATCTCTGCCAGATCCTCCATCACATACTGAGCCACCACCCCCACATGATACGCAGAGCCGCAGGCCACAATATAAATCTGGGATATGGCGCAGATCTCTTCTTCTGTCAGCCCCATCTCCGTCAGATCCAGACGGCCGTTTTTCAAAACAGAATTCAGGGTATCTGAAACTGCTTTCGGCTGCTCATGGATCTCCTTCATCATGAAATGCTCAAAACCGCCCTTTTCAGCCGCTTCTGCATTCCATTCGATCTGCGTCATCTCCCTGGTTATCTCATCTCCATCCAGGTTATAAAAGGTAATCTTCCCTTCCTTCAGGCGGGCCATCTCCATATTTCCGATATAATATACATTTCTCGTATATTTTAAAATCGCAGGCACATCAGAAGCCACATAGCACTCGCCGTCCGTGACTCCCAGGATCATGGGGCTGTCCTTTCTGGCCACATAAATTTCTCCCGGATACTCCTTAAACATCACTGCCAGAGCATAGGATCCCCGAATCCGCACCATAGAATGATTGATCGCATCAACGGGAGTTCCCTCATACTTTTTATAGTAATAGTCAATCAGCTTTACAGCGACCTCCGTATCGGTTGAAGAATAAAAGGTATATCCTTTTTTTACCAGCTTATCACGCAGCTCCTGATAATTCTCAATAATTCCGTTGTGAACGCCTACTACATTTCCATCATCCGAGCAGTGAGGATGAGCGTTGGTTTCCGAAGGCTCTCCATGAGTCGCCCATCTGGTGTGTCCGATACCGCAGGTGCCCTTTAAGGCCTCTCCGTCATTCGTCTTCTCTGCCAGCGCCTTCAGGCGCCCTTTTGCTTTTACGATCTGAACCGGGGCGTCTCCATCCCGGACAGCCAGACCTGCCGAATCATAGCCTCTGTATTCCAGTTTTGATAATCCATCCAGAAGGATCGGGGCCGCCTGATGATTTCCTATAAATCCAACGATTCCACACATATTTCTTTCTCCTTAATTGACACTGAAAAGCATCCTGAGCTTTCATTTTTTATGTTTTGACTGCCATTTGCATGCGCATATTTTAAACCTCAGCCTTCGTATTGTCAAATAGAAAGCTCCTCCTAATATCCCACCTGTCGTATTATAGAAAAGATCTGAAAACTGGAATGTTCCGCGTTTCAGTAACAGCTGCACTGTTTCAATGGTCAAAGACATGAAGAAACCGCTGAGTGCCAAATACCGGAAAGCTGATCCCGGCGAATACTTTTTCCACCGTTTTCTCAAAAGTATCCCCAAAAGAAACGTAAACGGGAAAAGAAGCATCAGATTTTCAATCGCCTCTGTGGTAAGGTTTCCTTTTTCGGTATATAAGCCCCAGCCTCCAAATATCTTGTCTAACGGATCTTCCCAACGTTTCCTTGCAATCCAGGTACGAAACAATACCATATATGTGTAAAAGATAAATATCGCAGTCCAAACGCCCTGATAAACCATATCGGAAACACCCGAAAAATTTTTTGATCTGTTTTTATGCAGACTAAAAAACAGCCGGAACACCATATAGCTTATAAATGCCAGAAAAGAAACAATACATGCCGATGGAAAGGATGCAGAAATTGTTGAGCAAATACTTTTTTCAATGCTTCGGTAAATACAGTATAGTTGATCCATCCATGTATGCTCCCTTGTAAAAATATTTCTGCTGAATTTCTTCTTTTTCTCATAAAATATACGCAGAACAGATTCAATATATCACAAGTCGGAAAATAAATCAGCTCTGTACACTCCTTTTTCTAACTTTTTTCTCCTTTGCTCGTCATCATCGTTCCTTTCCATGTGCAGTCTTTTCTACATTTATATTATAGAGTATGCGTGACGATTTGACTGCTACTTATCATGTAGCACATTTCATGTTTTGCTACATAGCAGGCAGCAAAATGGTAAGCGCAAAATAATTCGACGGATTGTGTTGCCCTAAAAATTATTCCATAATAATCATTAGAGAATGCAAGCATTTCACTTCATCTTCTCTTGCTAGAAATGATGGTGTATAAATAAAGTTGACACCCTATTCTCAAGGATTTTGATATATAATCATAATCAATACGAGAACAGGAGAAAAACCTATGGCACAGAATC
>NZ_DBMACH010000014.1:0-85572 GCF_057861365.1 Enterocloster sp. | reverse complement strand
TTGATTTTGCGTCCGTAAGCAGTCATACCAGAATGGTAAATGCCAATAGACTGCAGGTACATGCTCTTGCGTATAACATATTTAATTGGTTTAGAAGATTGCTGCAAAAGTAGTTCATTCAGCAGGATATATCACATTCAAACTGTGCAGCAGTTGCCCCTATAAGAATGAATTCTATGAGACACTTTCAAATATCGGCAAGCTGAATGTACAGCTGGAATAGCAACTATTAACGAACATTGACAGCTTAACAACTGCTCTGAACTCTGCCACAGGGATTTTATACCCTTTTGACGGGTTAATTGAGTGATGTTATGGCTGCATGGATCAATTTTCAGATTCATGGTACTGTTATCAATTCAGATACTGTTCCGTGAATAATTCAGGTTTATGATATATATTTTTGAGATAATGCATGGTAAAATAGTGTCACTATAAATGAGCAAATTTAAAAAACTGCACAATAAGTTTATGCCGCAAAAACCAGAACCTCCTCAAAACGGATATGCTTTGCTTCGCACTGATAGATGAACCAGAGCCATTCTTTCTGGATATGCCTGTAAATGTAAGCATAGCCGTCTTCAAAAGACATGGCTTCACCACATCAGGTACATGCAAGCAGATATGCCGATGACATCAGCAGCCAGTACCTGCGGATTCCTTCCAATGAACAGATCTGATACCGGTCAAAGGCCAGTTTGTCCTTTATCTGACGGCAGAACACCTCTACTGGCCAGCGTTCCACATAAATGTCCAGAATTTTCTGGGTGCTCAAGGCAACATCCGTGCTGATGAAAACACACAGGGTTCTGGGATTCAGGAACACATCCTTCGAATGGCTGAGCAGAACTACGGCATTTTCAATGCTATTGAGACTCCCTTCATAACGGCAGACATAATAACTCAGCTACCAGAGGTCACGAGGCTGACAGCCGCATCTGTCTTCCGCAGATGAAGGGCGAACTCACAGGCCTTCTGCCTGATGCCACAGAGGTACAGTACCCAGTTCGTTTTCAGTACGCCAATGGTATAGAATCTCTTTTTGATAAAAGCGTCCATGATACCGCTGCAGGTATACCAGCTGTCGCAGAAAAAGTAAGAAACAACCGGAGGCACAGGCAGTTCCTCTGCAATGTCCTGTACGATTTTTACCTTGGATCTGGATTTATCGTACATGACAATGACATAATTCAGGACAATCCTATTGCAGGAAAACATAGCGGCTACAGCCTGATGCCCGTAATCCTGTTTCCCTTGAGGTGGGACTGGTGGAAATACGCATCTTCAATCGGATACAGAGCCCATGACGAAGGCTTTGCTTGAAGGAGATGGTATCATCCACAATACAGAACGCAGGGCTTCCTCATAAATAATCTGGATAATGGTGCTTTTTAGTATATCTTCCAGTCTGCTGTCATCTCATTTCCCTTTATTCAGGAAATGCGCGGTCATAGTACGGTGGCAGGAGCTGTATTTTTCAAAATCCACTTTCCATGATATCCGAGAGAAAAGACGAATATCAGTACTGCCATGATATATTTCATGGTGATCTGAGGAAAAACACGACATAAATTTAAGTTTTTAAAGCAGCGTTAAATGGTATATACTGTTTTTTATAGGACATCATTCTTTACAAGTTATTTATTTTTTTCGTCAAAAACAGTATACGCTCCAAAAGGCATGGTGTCTTTAGTTTTAAGGCATTTAAAGCAATTTGGGTGAAATTTCAAATTTGCTCATTTATAGTTGATAAAAAATTTTTTATTTTCAGCGTTGTGACCTATAACTGATTCGAATGGCTTATCTGGCGTGGGTGTGAAAAGTATTGAATCACTTTTCCACCTACATCTTTTATTCCCCTGCCTGACTGTTCTATTTGTTTTAAATTTTTAGCAACCGTTGCCATAGCAGGGCGTGCAGCTATCGCTGCTCCTTCCGCCTTTTTCACTGCCCCTTTCGTCTTTTTCTTCCGTTCACCGTTTTTGTCATTCCGGTTTGAAGCCAATAATTCCCCTGCTTTACAATAAATACCTGCTTTTAGAATCGAATTTTGATGAATAGCAGAAAAACATTGATTGATGTTTCGCATTTATTCCTTAATCAGTTCCGTCCTTCTCTTCTTTCCATACTCATAAGCTTTATTCCTAAGATAGATAATCTCCGACTGCATCATTAAGGTCATCTGAAAAATTGAATCTGTTAAGGCCTTGATTGAGAAATAAGATTTTTCTTCATCTACAATCCACAAAGCATCAACTACAATCCGTATTTTTCCGTTTCCTGATAGATCTGTACTCCAGTATTCCGGTATCTGTCTCAGTACATCATCATAAATCTTAGATGCTGTTTTTTCCGCCTTCTCCATCTGCAAAGTAAATGCCTCTTCCAAAAGCTTCATAGGAAACGCCTCATCATATGGTGAGATGCCAGCAAATATTGAACCGTTCTTAGCTTCCATTTCATTTCCTCTTTTATCGATTATTCTCCCCACTCCGCCCGATACCGATTACTGTTATACATCAAATGGAAATACATCTCCATCTTTGCATCCTCTCCTCTCCGATCCCGGATGGCCTCAAAGATCCTCCTGTGGGAAGAAAGTGTCTGCTCATATTCCGTTTCCTGAACCGAGACGGCAAACATCCGCACGCCCTCTGTGATCACAGGCACCAGATTGGTCATGATCTGGTTGTGGCTGCAGTTAGCGATCTGCTCATGAAACTGTGAATCCTTTAAGGAATAATCCTTTCTCTGACGGATCAGATCTTCCAGCTCCTCTTTGATCTGTTCCAGTTTCTGTAAATCCTCTTCGGCAGCATTCTGGGCTGCCAGTGCTGCCAGCTGAGGTTCCAGCATCAGACGTACCTGGATCAGATCCTCGGTCAGCCTGCGCCGGTCCTCCATCATGGAAAAACCCAGCGGATCATCCACAACGCCTTTTTTTTCAGAAATAAAGGTTCCGGATCCCTGACGGATGGTGACAATATTTCTGGACATCAGTATGCGCAGCGCCTCCCGGACAGTATTGCGTCCCACTCCCAGAGATTCCACCAGCTCTGCTTCCGTCGGAAGCTTATCCCCCGGGCCAAAGCCCTCCTTTTGTATCATTTCCAAAAGCATCTGGGCTGTCTTTTCACCCAGGGTCTGTTTTTCCATGTATTTTCCCCCTCTTATACACGCACAATCTTATATCCTGCCGCCTTGGACAAACGATTCATAATCGCCTGCCCCAGATGGTCTTCCCCAAAGCTTTCCGAAAAAATAACTTCTGCCTTCAGATCATCAAATTCCCGCAGTACTCCGTACAGGTTATGAGCGACCGATTCCTGGCTTTTTCTTGCTCCAATGCTGCGGACAATGCCCTCCGGGTAGGCAGCTCTGGACTCATCCGTACAGATAATTCCCACCCGCACTCCGGCGTCAATCTGCTCCTTTGCCAGTTTCCATACCATGGAAACCATGCGTTCTACCTGTTCCTGAGTCATGGAAGCCTTTTTGTCCTCCATCGCAGGCTCCACTAAAGTAAGCTCTGCCTTGGGAGCATAGTGTTTATACTTCATTCCAGGCGCCTTGGGACGCACGCCTTCTGCCATGGGGCCTAAAATAGCCGGATCAATCGTCACCTCTCCCAGAGTCTCTCTTAACATTTCCATCGTAATGGCTCCCGGCCGAAGCACCACAGGCACCTGTCCCGATACATCCACAATGGTAGACTCCACGCCGATCCCCACAGGGCCTCCGTCAATGATCATATCAATTCTTCCGTTCATATCCTGCCATACATGATCTGCTGTAGTGGGACTGGGACGACCGGAGGTATTGGCGCTGGGAGCGGCAATGGGAACTCCTGCCAGAGCAATCAATCGGTTCGCCACCGGATCGGAAGGCATCCGCACCGCAACTGTCTCCAAACCTCCTGTGGTTCCATAGGGAACCCGGCTGCTTTTGGGGAAAATCATGGTAAGCGGCCCCGGCCAGAAGGCTTCCATCAGCTTCTTACCAGCCTCAGGCATATATTCTACAAGAGGTTCTACTTCTTCCGGACAGGAAACATGGGCAATCAGAGGATTGTCAGAAGGCCGGCCCTTGGCTGCATAAATCTTTTTTGCAGCATCCTCATCCAGAGCATTTCCTCCCAATCCGTATACAGTTTCCGTAGGAAAGGCCACAAGACCGCCCCGGCGGATGATTTCTGCCGCCTCCAAAAGCTCCTCATCCCTTACATGTTCTGTATCCTTTATATAAATTCTCTTTGTCTCCATCACATCTGTACCTCTGTTTTCTTTCCTGTATTTCCCTCATTCTACCACGCAGCAAATGGAAAAACAATTAGTTTAAAGTATCAATCGCCGCCATAACAAAAAACAGCCGCCTTGCGGCGGCCATTTTTAATCAAACTATAATCTATTTTACTTTTCCACGGTTCCGATACGGACCAGAGCCCTGTGAAGCTTTGCCTCGATCATCTGACGCTCCACCTCAGACAGGCCGGACTTGTTCATCTTTTCCTCCGCCCGTGCCTTTGCACGCTTTGCACGCTCCAGATCGATCTCATCGCTCCATTCCCAGGTAGTAGGGATCAGACGGCACTCTCCGTTCATCACGGTCAGCATACCGCCGATACAGGCGGCTGTGCGCTCTGTACCATCCTCCATTATCACATGAGCAGTTCCCATGCCTACTGCCGTACAGTAGTTCATATGACGGGCCATGATCGCCAGATCTCCGTGGATCGTACGGCAGGAAACGCTCTGAACCTGTCCGTCAAAGACATTTCCGTCCATAGTCACAATCTGCAAATGGAAGGCTGCCATAAAGCCTCACCCTCCCTTCTACTGTGCCTTTTTCGCTTTCTCAAAGACATCGTCAATAGTTCCCGCAAACAGGAAGCAGCTCTCGGGAATCTCATCGCACTCGCCGTCCAGAATCTTCTTAAAGCCACGAATGGTTTCCTTTAACGGCACATACTGTCCTGCCATACCTGTAAACTGCTCTGCAACGGAGAAGCTCTGGGACAGGAAGCGCTGTACCTTTCTTGCTCTGGATACAGTCAGCTTATCATCCTCCGACAGCTCATCCATACCCATAATTGCGATAATGTCCTGCAGTTCTTTATATCTCTGAAGCACTCTCTGCACAGATCTTGCCACCTGATAGTGCTCCTCTCCTACTACCTCCGGTGAAAGGATACGGCTGGTAGACTCAAGGGGGTCCACAGCAGGATAAATACCCTGGCTGGCAATATCTCTGGAAAGAACCGTAGTTGCATCCAGATGGGTAAATGTGGTAGCCGGAGCCGGGTCAGTCAGGTCATCCGCAGGCACATATACAGCCTGAACAGAGGTAATAGACCCCTTCTTTGTAGAGGTGATACGCTCCTGCAGGGCGCCCATCTCCGTAGCCAGAGTAGGCTGATATCCTACCGCGGAAGGCATACGTCCCAGCAGAGCGGATACCTCGGAGCCTGCCTGGGTAAAACGGAAAATATTATCAATAAACAGAAGCACATCCTGATTCTTCACATCACGGAAATATTCTGCCATGGTCAGGCCGGAAAGGGCAACTCTCATACGGGCCCCCGGCGGCTCGTTCATCTGACCATATACCAAAGCGGTCTTGTCGATAACGCCGCTCTCCTTCATCTCGCCGTAAAGATCATTTCCCTCACGGGTACGCTCGCCAACGCCTGTAAATACAGACAGGCCGCCGTGAGCCGTAGCAACGTTGTGGATCAGCTCCATAATAAGAACCGTCTTTCCTACGCCGGCACCGCCGAACAGACCGATCTTACCGCCCTTTGCGTACGGACAGATCAGGTCTACTACCTTGATACCTGTCTCCAGGATTTCTGTAGCCGGCATCTGCTCTTCATAGGAAGGAGCCGGACGATGGATAGCCCAGCGCTCCACATCCTCAGGAGCAGGCTTCTCATCTACCGGATCACCTAACAGGTTGAATACACGTCCCAGACACTCATCGCCTACGGGAACGGTAATCGCACTTCCCGTATCTACTGCATCTGCACCGCGCACCAGTCCGTCCGTAGAACTCATGGCAATACAGCGCACTACATCGTCACCAACCTGCTGGGCAACCTCTGCCACCAGGCGATGACCATTTACATCAATCTCAATCGCATTCAGCAGCGCAGGCAGCTCTCCTTCCCTGAAACGGATATCCAGAACAGGACCCGTTACCTGCACTACCTTGCCTATATGTTTCTCAGTCATATACAAATCTCCTTGTTATCCACCCTTTGGCATGTTCTGCCAAAAAATGATGCATATCATCCCCGCACAGATACTCACGGGGCCGTCTATCCCGCAGATCAGGGCTCCTCCGCTCCTGCCACAATCTCTGTGATCTCCTGAGTGATGCTTGCCTGACGGGCGCGGTTATAGTAGAGACTCAGCTGTTCGATCATCTCGCCGGCATTCTTGGTAGCGGCGTCCATGGCGGTTCTTCTGGCAGCCAGCTCACTGGCTACAGACTCGCACATAGCTCCGTAAAGAAGTCCTGCCAGATACTCCGGCACAATGGAGTCAAATACAGTTTCCGCATCCGGCTCGTACAGAATCAGAGAACGGATCTTTTTTACATCCTTCTCTTCCCCGGAGAAATCCTCCAGAGGCAGCATGCCGGATACGCCGGGACGCTGTGAGAGCATGGAAATAAAATTGGTATAGCCCAGTGCCGCATGGCCAAAGTCGCCTGATTTAAAGCCTTTGCAAAGAAGCTTTGCAATAGTAAAGCAGTCGGAAACAGACAGATCTCCCACCTCAGCAAACTCTTCTGTGAGAATCTCTACCTTACGGCGCTTATAATACTCTACCGCCTTTTTTCCGATGGGAAGCACAATACAGTCCTTTCCTGCCATCTGCGCTTCCATCTCTTTAAACAGGTTGGCATTGTAGCCGCCTGCCAGACCTCTGTCTCCGGCAACTACTACATAACACCAGCGGCCGCTTTTTCCGGACCTGGTATAAACCGATGAAAAGTCCGTATTGCCTGCCGCAATGTCAGCCAGCGTATCCCTTAAAGTATGAAAATAGGGACGGCTGGCATCTGCCCGTTCCTTGGCCCTGCGAAGCTTGGAGGATGCCACCAGTTCCATTGCTTTGGTGATCTGCATGGTGCTCTGTATGCTCTTCATACGGAGCTTCACGGCTTTCATATTTGCAGCCATGGTCTTCCTCCTTTTATCTGATTATCTGGCCTTTAAAAAACGGTCTGTGTAATCCTTAAGAGCCGTCTTTAACTTCTCTTCTGTCTCGCCCTCCAGCTTACCTGTAGAGCGGATTCCTTCCATAGCGGACACACCTGCAGCATCACTGTCTAAGAAGGTGTAAAGTCCCTCTTCATAGGACTGGATATCCTCTACCTCAACCTGAGTTAAGATACCGTTTACAACGGCATACAGGATTGCTACCTGCTTCTCAACCGGAACCGGCGTACTTCTGCCCTGCTTTAATACCTCTACGATACGGGCGCCCTGAGCCAGACGGGCTTTGGTATCCGCATCCAGGTCAGAACCGAACTGAGCAAAGCTCTGAAGCTCTCTGTACTGAGAGTAAACCAGCTTTAAGGTACCGGCTACCTTCTTCATAGCCTTTATCTGTGCATTTCCTCCTACTCGGGAAACAGAAATACCCGGGTTTACAGCAGGCATAATGCCGGAATGGAACAGCTCTGTCTCAAGGAAGATCTGTCCGTCTGTAATGGAAATAACATTGGTAGGAATATAGGCTGATACGTCACCTGCCTGGGTCTCAATAATAGGAAGGGCTGTCAGAGAACCGCCTCCCTTTTCATCAGAAAGCTTTGCTGCACGCTCAAGCAGTCTGGAGTGCAGGTAGAATACGTCGCCCGGATAAGCTTCACGCCCCGGCGGACGGCGGATCAGCAGGGAAAGTGCTCTGTATGCAACTGCATGCTTACTCAAATCATCATAGATGATCAGAACGTGTTTTCCCTTGTTCATAAAATATTCTCCCATCGCACAGCCGGAATAAGGCGCAATGTACTGTAAGGGGCTTGTTTCAGAAGCAGTAGCCGTAACTACGATGGTGTAATCCATCGCGCCGCCTGCCTGGAGCTCAGATACCAGGTTTGCAACGGTAGAACGCTTCTGTCCAATGGCTACATAGATACAGATAACGTCCTTGCCCTTCTGATTTAAAATCGTATCCGTAGCAATGGTTGTCTTACCGGTCTGACGGTCTCCGATGATCAGCTCACGCTGTCCTCTTCCAATCGGGATCATAGAGTCAATTGCCTTGATTCCTGTCTGGAGAGGCTCCTTTACGGGCTGTCTGTCGCAGATACCGGGAGCCGGAGACTCTACGGGTCTGTATTCACTTGTTTCAATAGGGCCTGCTCCGTCAATGGGCTGGCCGATGGCATTTACAACGCGGCCGATCATAGCCTCGCCTACAGGAACAGATACGACCTTTCCGGTGCGCTTTACTGTCTGTCCCTCGCTGATCCCCTGGTCAGATCCGAATAATACAACAGAAACATTTGTTTCTTCCAGGTTCTGGGCCATTCCGAAGGTGCCGTCTTCAAATTCCAGAAGCTCGCCGGACATACAGTTTGTAAGCCCGCTGACTCTGGCAATACCATCGCCGACCATAAGGACGGTTCCCGTCTCGCTCTGCTCAATGGCATTCTGGTAATATTTGATCTGGCTGCGGATGACCTTGGATATCTCTTCAGGTTTTAATTGCATTCCATTCACATCCTTTATACGATGATTTCCGTAACTTTCTTTCGCAGTCCTGACAGACGTTCCTGCAGTGTGCCGTCAAGCTGCCTTCCCTCCAGCTCTGCCCTGATGCCGCCCACTACCTGCGGGTCAACCTTAAGGGTAAGCTGAATGGTTTTATTGCTAATCTTTTCCAGTCTGGCTTTGAGTGCCTCTTTCTGTTCCTCTGTCAGAGGCACCGCACTGGTGACCACTGCCTCAGCAATTCCCTGGTCTTCATTGTACCTGGTTCTGAATTCCCGGCAGCAGTCTGAAAACTCCCGGAGCATGCCGTTTTCACATAAAAGCTTCAGGAAATTCAGCAGATATACATGAATCTTACCTTCAAAAGCCGTATGGATCAGACCCACACGCTCTGTCTTTGGAATAGAAGGTTCTGCAAGGAGCCGCAGATAAGAGGGTTCTTCCTTAAAAAGCGCCCGAACCATGTCAAGCTGCTCTAACATTTCCTCTGTCAGCTTTTCTTCTGAAGCAAGGTCATAGAGGCTGCCTCCGTAGAGTCTGGCAGTTTTTGTCATGACGCCTCACCTACATTCTCAATAAACTCGTCTATCAGCTTCCTGTGATCGTCCTCGCTGATCTCGCGCTCGATCACCTTTCCTGCGATATCCATGGCAATGCCGCCGATCTCATTTTTGATCTCATTAACGGCTTTCTTCTTCTCCTGAAGGATATCGGCTTCTGCTTTTGCCTTAATACCGGCTGCCTGAGCCTTTGCCTCCTGCAGCATAGCCTCACTGCGGGCAGCTGCATCCTTCTGGGCATCCTGAAGGATTACGCTGGCAGTTTCTTTTGCCTTTGCCATCTCTGCCTCGTATCCGGCCTTCATGGTCTCTGCCTCTTCTTTTGCCTTCTTTGCGTCCTGAATCTGAGAATCTGCCAGAGCCCTGCGCTTTTCAATCACTTCGCGGATAGGCTTGAACAGAAACTTTTTAATCAGCCAGCACTGAATGAACAGGTTGCAGATCGTAGCAATGAAGGTCCAGGGTACGATGGTTACAAGTTCCTGTGTCTCTCTCATCTTCCTACCTCCTGTCTGCGGAATACGGTGTTCCCTTTTCCATTAAGACAGGAAATTCATGAATGTGCCAGGAGCAACGAAGATCAAAAGCAGACCTGTAACGAAACCGTAAATACCAGTAGTCTCTGCAATCGCACATCCAAGAAGCATTGTGCTGGTTACGTCAGACTTGCACTCCGGCTGACGGCCGATCGCCTCCAGCGCCTTTGCAACCGCATTACCTTCACCGATACCAGGACCGATACCTGCGATCAGAGCGCAGCCGGCGCCGATGGCACATCCTGCTAAAGCGATACCTTTTGCTAATACCTGAAAATCTGTCATGATAATTTTCCTCCTCGAAAATAAATGTTCTGAGTAAAATAAGTCTGCTTAACCTTCTGCCGCATTGGCAATGTACATGATGGTCAGCATACTGAAAATAAACGCCTGCATGAGACCGGAGAACCAGTCAAAGTATACAGACAGAATGGCGGGAATACCCACATCCAGGATGGGAATGCTTCCCAGGATTTCTCCCAGCGTGCCCGGAAGCCAGCCAAGCAGTGCAGAGCTTGCCACAGCCAGAGCCGCATAAAGAAGGCCGTTGATAACAACGCCGGAAAGAATGTTTCCAAAGTGACGGCAGGCCATACTGATGGGCGTTGCGATCTCAGAAAGGATATTGAACGGCGTCATCACCGGAATCGGTGTGGTAAAGCCCTTCATGTATCCCAGAAGACCGCTTGCCTTAATCTTGTTGGCTGTGATCATAACAAAGACCACTACCGCCCAGGCTGCTTCGACGGAAAGATCGGCTGTCGGGCTTCTAAGACCCGTCAGGCTGATCAGGTTTGACACCGCACTTGTGGTAAAGAGGGCTGCCACAAAGGGGATCAGATAGTCGAACTTTGTACCGCCGGTATTGTTGCGGACCAGATTAGTGGCCTGCTCTACCAGCATCTCTGCTACCGCCTGACGTTTGGAAATATTTTCCACCCTCAGATCCCTGGTAAGCCAGATACAAAAGCCTGTGATCAGGATCATGACAAGCCAGCTGACAACCATGGTCTCAGTGATCACAAAATCACCCAGAACGGGAATTCCTGTGGGAATCCTTAAGTATATGGCCGCACCTGAAATATCAAAGTTCATACTTGCAGTTTCATCTCCTTTCTATGGATTTGGTTTTGCATTTATCATTCCAAACATACTCAGCACCTTGATGCCTGCGCTTGGAAAAAACAGGGGGATAAGCCCTGCTGCACCATTCAGAAACGGAAGGGCTACTGCAAGCACCACCCACAGAAGCTGGGTAACGGTGCGGAACCGGTAGCTGGCCTTCATATCTTTTCTGGCCTGTTCCTCATCCTCGCCGGAAACGATCTTCTGAATCGTAAGTCCCATAAAGAAAAAGTTGGCCACAGCCACTCCGCTGCCTAAAAGGCCGCTTATAATGACCTTCATATCAAAGGGAACTGATGCAGGTGAAATCTTATGAAGAACAAAAAAAGCTGCAAACATAATGACGCACCCTGTCAAAGTAATCCCCGTCACACGGGCTGTCTCCTTTTTGACAGCCGGCTGAATCTGTGCCATCCTCATTCCTCCTTAAAAATGTTCGTTAAATGCCCTCTCATTGGTTCTTTTTTTCTTTTTCTGATGCTTCATAATGTTCTGGTAGACCTTCCAGGCCGTAGCTCCAGAGCCTCCCAGCCCAAAGAAAAAACCGGGAATATAGATCCACGTCCCGATACCAAAACGTCCGGTCAGCCAGCTGCATATAAGAACACAGAGAAGAAGAGGGGCTGCCAGGGACAATCCCAGCTGGGAAAACATAGAAAGAGAACTCATGGTATGGGCCCATCCCTTCATATGTGTGATCCTCCTGTCATATCCTGCGTACCTAAATTTTTTTGGTTGCCTATAGGATTATTTTTGTGCACTCCCTGTCATATTGCACAAATTCCTTTGGCATATTTTTCCATATCAGACACAGTTTTTTTTGTCATGTCCTTACTTTCTTTGTACAATATGAGTGAATTATACTCCATACCCATGGATTTATCAATGGTATTTAGGGAGTTTCTAAATTTTTTATAATATTATCATGCAATTTTTTGTTTGTTTTGCCTTTACGTCTTTTTAACTTGACATTTTTTTAACACATTCTGTTTCAATTTTTATACAATTTTTTTTAGATTTCTTGCTCTTCCCGCGTATCCTCTGTTACATTTTTATTATGGACAGGGGATCAAAGGCATCTCTGAGGGCGTCTCCCACAAAATTTACCGCTGTAACCACGATAATTATCACAAGTCCCGGAGGAATCCAGAGCCAGGGCTGTTTTGTAAGAACGGTAACCGACTGCGCGCTGTTTAACATATTTCCCAGACTGGCGGCCGGAGGCTGCACCCCCATGCCAAGAAAGCTTAAAGCAGCCTCATCCAGCATGGTAAGGGCCATAACAGAGGTGGCATAAACCAGCACAGGAGCCATGGTATTGGGAAGGATTTCTGAAAACAGGATGTGGAAAGCAGGCATGCCTGCCGCCTCACTGCTCTTTACAAAATTCGTCTCTCTTAAGCTGAGCACGTTTCCCCGCACCAGTCTGGCAATTCCCGGCCAGTCTACAAACCCCAGTATCAGGATAATGCTCCACAAACCGGGCTTGAAAATAGCGGCTGCCACTAAAACCAGAAGAATATAGGGAAATGACATAACCATATCCGTAAAACGCATGATCAGGATATCCGCCAAGCCCCCGAAATATCCAGCCAGAAGGCCCAGAAACACGCCCAGAGCAGTAGCGATCAGAGTAGCCAGTACGCCTGCAAAAAGGGAGGTTCGGGCTGCATATAGAAGGCGGCTCAGCATATCGCGGCCAATCTGATCCGTCCCCAGCAGAAATTCATCTCCGGGAGGTGCTCCGAAGGGTCCCACGATTGCCTCCGGATCATAGGGAGCGATCACAGGCGCAAGGACGGCGCTGCCGCAGATCAGAACCAGCACAGCCAGACTTGCCAAAGCCAGACGGTGGCGGCAGAATCTGCGCCATACCGCCCCCGCATAGGTCTCATGATTTTTCATTTGCTTTTTCATTTCATTTTCCTTTGCTAATCGTACTGAATGGAAGGGTCAACCACAGCATAGAGGATATCTGTAACCAGATTCGCTGCCAAAACCACCACAGCGGCTAAGAGGCAGACGCCCATAATCACAGGATAATCTCTGGATAAAATAGCGCTCATGGTCATAAGTCCAAGTCCGGGCCAGGAAAACAGCTGCTCCACGATCACAGCGCCTCCAAACAGAAGGGGAATCTGCATCCCGATCACTGTCACCACCGGCACAAGGCCGTTCCGCAGGGCGTGGCGGCCTATTACCAGCCGTTCCCCTATGCCCTTTGCCCTGGCTGTCCTCAGATAATCCTTTTGAAGGATCTCCAGCATGGAGCTGCGGATATAGCGGATATTTGTTCCCGCCATGGAAAGGGCTAAAACGGTCACAGGCATCACCATGTGGGCTGCCAGATCTCCAATCCCTCCGGAGCCTCCCAGGGTAATCATCCCGCTGGACGGAAGGAGTTTAAGCTTAATATTAAAAATGTAAACCAGAAGAAGGGAGAGAAAAAATCCCGGGATGCTGCTGCTTAAAAAGGACGCTGTTACCACCGCATAATCTCCTTTGGAATACTGGCGCACTGCGCTGTATATTCCCGCAGGGATACTGATAAGAAGGCTCACTGCCAGTGAAACTCCCATCAGTAACAGGGTGGGCCCCAGACGTTCCATGATCATCTGGCTTACGGGCTGGTAGGTCTTGATGGAAACACCCAGATTTCCCTTAAGAACCTGTCCCAGCCATATAAAATACTGAACATAGAAGGGCTTATCAAGCCCCAGAGCCGCTTCCTTTGCAGCTACTGCCTCCTGAGAAATACGAGCGCCCTGAAGCATTTCCAGAGGACTTCCTGCAAAGCACATGATCGCATAATCAATCAGCGTGATCCCGATGAGGGTAGGAATAGCAATGAGAAGCCGTTTTATAATATATTTTTTCATTCGTTTCTTTTTACCTCCAAAACAGCAGGACTACAAGCCGCCAGATGGGTGCTGCCCGGACGGACGGGACGAAGCGGTACCTCTGCGCTGCTGCATTCCGGCCTTTTCCTGAAGCAGCGGTCTTTAAAGGGACAGCCCTTATCCTCTGCCCCTGTGATGGACGGCTCATACGCTGTTCCTTCACTGGTCTCGCCCCAGTTTTCCTCCCTTTTTCTGGGATCCGGGATGGGCACTGCCCCAAGAAGGGTTCTGGTATAGGGATGGACCGGATGCTCAAACAGCTCACTGCTCTCCCCCGTCTCTACCAGTTTCCCCAGATACATCACCGCAATACGCCGGCTTACATAATTTACAGCCCCTAATCCATGTCCGATAAAAATACAGGTCAGGTCTAACTCCTTTTGAAGGCTTTTAAGCAGATTCAGGATCTGGGCCTGAATGGATACGTCCAGAGCGCTTACCGGCTCATCGCAGATCAAAAGCTTCGGCTCCAGTGACAGCGCCTTTGCAATGCCGATTCTCTGCCGCTGCCCGCCTGAAAACTCATAAGGGTAACGGTCCAGAGCGCTGAGAGGAAGCCCAACCAGCTCCATCAGATGCTCTGCCTTCTTATGAACCGTATGCTTATCCGCCAGGCTGTGGTAAAGCATGGGTTCTGAAAGGATCTGAAAGATCTGTTTTCTGGGATTTAAAGAGGAATAGGAATCCTGAAATACCATCTGGATCTCTGTGCGCACTGCGCTATAGCCTCTGCCTCCCTTTGCAGTCAGTTCCTGTCCTTTATACCAGATGCACCCGGAGTCCGGGGCTTCCAGCCCGGCGATCATACGGCCCAGAGTAGATTTTCCGCAGCCGGATTCTCCCACCAGCCCCAGTGTTTCCCCCGGATAAAGCTCCAGAGAAACATCATCTGCCGCCCGGATCCATGAGGTGGGACGGCCGAAAATGGGCCGGTTCTGGGGATAATATTTTTTCAGATGCTCCACCTTAAGCAGGGGCTCTGTATTCTTATAAGGTTCTGCCACTTTGCTCTGCCTCCTTTGCCCGCCAGCACCGCACCCGGTGAAGCTCCTGTGCCTTCTGTGTTTCCTCTGCCTTTATTTCTTCCAGCTCCTGGGGCGCTTCGCAGCCCTGCTTCCGGTAAGGGCACCGGTCTCTGAAACGGCAGCCGGTCATCTGCCCGTAATTTTCAGGAACCGTCCCCTCTATGGCCTGAAGCATTTTCTCCGGATTCTGCTCCATGGACGGAACTGCAGCCAGCAGCGCCTTTGTATAGGGATGGGACGGATGGTCAAAAATCTCAAATACCGTCCCTTCTTCTATGATCTGCCCCGCATACATCACCATAACCCGGTCTGCCATCTGAGCCACCAGTCCCATATCGTGGGTAATCAAAAGCAACGACATACGAAGCTCCCTTTTCAGGGAACGCAGCAGATTCATGATCTGGGCCTGGATGGTCACGTCCAGAGCCGTTGTGGGTTCGTCTGCAATAAGCAGAGAAGGCTGGCAGGATAAAGCCATAGCGATCATCACACGCTGACGCATTCCTCCGGAAAGCTGGTGGGGATATTTCTTCATCACAGCCTCTGCTTCCCGGATTCCTGCTCTGCCCAACAGATCAAGGGCCCGTTTCCTGCGCTCCTCTTTTCCCAGCTCTGTGTGGGCCTTTAAGCCCTCTTCCAGCTGTTTTCCAATGGTCAGAACCGGGTTTAAGGAGCTTAATGGATCCTGAAAGATCATGGACAGCTCTTTTCCCCTGACCTGATCCAGCTCCTTCCGATCCATTTTCAAAAGATTTCTTCCATTAAAAAGGATTTCTCCCTGTGACACACGGCCGCCCCGGCCCAAAAGCCCCATAACAGCCAGAGATGTAATACTTTTTCCGCAGCCGGACTCCCCTACCAGACAGACCGTCTCTCCCTGATCCACAAAAAAATCAATCCGGTCTGTGCCAATGGTATTTCCGCGTTCCCCTGCAAATGCAACCTGAAGGCCACGGACTTCCAAAATATGTGACATTCCTAACTCCTTTTTCAGATTTTGTAATGAACCGACATTCCCCGGCAAAAAGCTTTGCCGGGGAACGAGTAACAATGTATGGTCACGTACGGCAGACGGGATCACACTCAGCCTGTGATATCCCATTCTTCCACATGATTAAAGAAGCCGTATACCGAGGGGTTTACTCCGGTCAGGCGTTTATTTTTCGCTGCCATGGTGCGGATCACATACGCGGAAAACATGGGCACATCCTCCTGCATCCGGCGGTCAATGATACCGTACTGCTCTTTTAATTCTTCCTTATCGCTTAATACAGCGATTTTTGAAAGAGCCTCCTCTGCCTCAGCATGGCTGTAACCGGTCCAGCTTCCCTCGCCGCCTAAAAGCCATGCAATATCTACATAAGGATCTACAGGCGGATAGGTGTACTGCACCGCCATAATGTCAAAGTCTCCGCTTCCTGCAGTACTCATAAGCGTATTGATATCCATGGTACGGATCTCCGTCTGGATTCCCACAGCCGCCCACTGGGCTGCGATTACAGAGGCAGCATTTACAAAGGTACTGTCTCCGGAATCAATATAGAAACGCAGGGGAGAAGAAGGCATCCAGTTACTTTCTGCCAGAAGTTCCTTTGCCTTTGCAGGATCGTAAGAAACAGGCTCAATGGACGGATCGTAGTAAGGGCCTGCGGTGGAAAGGAAGCCGTCTACCACTTCTCCATTGCCCTTTAACAGCTGCTCTAAAATCTGATTTCTGTCAATGGCATATAAAAGAGCCTGGCGGAACTTCTGATCCGGCACATTTTTTGTATTGATAAATACAGACTGGTTGGTAATAGCGTCACCAAAGCTTGTCTCCACTGTTTCCAGCACCTGAAGGCTCTCATAATCCTCCAGCGGAATGGCGCTCATGGTGTTCTGTGTGATATCGATTTCCCCGGACTGAAGTCCCGCATAAAGCTGGCTTCCCTCTACAATACGGATATTCAGCTTCGGAATTTTAGGCGCTCCCTTCCAGTATTTCTCATTCGCCTCATAGGATACATAGTGATCCTTGTCAAAGGCGGTGACACGGTAAGGGCCACTTACTACATCCGGCTTTGCAAACCACTCGTGGGAGGCCAGCTCTGCCTCAGGGATCTCTCCGATCACATGCTTTGGAAGAGGCATCAGATACCGGGCATAGGAATTCTGAAAGGTAACTAAGGACATGGGCTCCTTTGTGGCGAAGCGCACCGTCTTATCATCCACCTTTGTGATTCCCTCAATATGGTCTGTTCCCATTTCCACAAAACCGTCATCACCAACACCTTCAAAGACATAATACATCATGGCTGTGTTGGCAATGGCCGGACTGCACAGGCGCAGAGCTGTGTATACTACGTCATCAGCTGTTACCGGCTGGCCGTCAGACCAGACCGCCTCATCGTCAATGTGTACCAGAAAATGTTTCTCGTCCTCTGCGGTAATGGAGTCTGCCAGCATGGGCTCAAACTCCATATTGGTGTCCAGCTCCATCAGCGGAAGAAACATCAGTCCGGTGGCATATTTATTGATCTCCACGCCGTCCATCAGGAGGGGATTCAGGGTATTTACTGTTCCTGTTACTCCCACATTTACAATCTTTTCCCCTGTGGCCTGAGCAGGCTTTTCTGCAGCTGCCTCCTGTTTGGCAGATTGGCTCTGGCTTTCGCTGCTTCCGGTACCTCCTGCACAGGCTGCCAAGGACAGCGCCATGGCAGCAGAGAGAACTGCTGCAAGACATTTTCCTGCAATTTTCCTATATTTTTCCATAATGTCCTCCTGGGTGTTACGTTTGCACACTATTCATAGTAACTTAGTATGGTTTTATTTATAGCATCCAGAGGGAAAAATGTCAATACCAGCCCTCTCTGGGTTTCTATATAAAATCAAACAGGTTCATCTGCCGGATCACCGATCACAAACAGTTCCTTTCCATCACGGTTCCATTCACGGATCAGACGGTACTGAATGGGGCTGATATCCTGAAACTCATCTGTCCGTCCGGATTTGCAATTTCATCCGGTTCAAAAAGCCGGATGATACCATATTCTCCGTCAAAGCCCGGAAGACGTTTTACCCGGCCTTCCCGCAGACGGCGGATCCCCTCAGAAATCAGATGACCAGAATGGCTTCTGATTTCTTCAATCGGAATCGTTCTTAAAATATCAAATTCCGTTCCCAGCTCATCCACCATTTTACAGTATTCTTCCTGAACCTTCTTTGACGCTGCAGACCGTCCGGTAGACGCAGCAATGACCTCCAAAAGAGGAACCAAGCTTTCAAACGTTTTTCTTCCCTCTGGTATAAAGCCTTCGGGCCGGTCTGCCAGCTGATCGATCCGATGAGAAACGCCCATAGTAAGCTTCTTTTTACATACCGGGCAGATCCCGCCATACCGTTTCGCCTCCGCCGGACTCAGACAGATGTGGCATTTCCGGTGTCCGTCGAAATGGTATTTCCCCTCCTCCGGGAAAAACTCAATCGTGCCTTCCAATCCCTCTCCTGTTTCAATGGCATTTTTCAGCCCCGCATAGGACATTTCACAGTTCAAAAGATTTGCCTCTCTTCCCAGCTTGGCAGGGGAATGGGCATCTGAATTGGAAATGAGCTGGAACCGGTCCAGGGCAGAAAGCCGCCAGTTCATCGGCGGATCGGAGGAAAGCCCGGTTTCCACTGCATGGATATAGGGCGTCAGCTCCCCAAAACAGTCCTCCACCCGGTCAAAACCAGAGCATGCACCAAACATGGAAAAATGAGGCGTCCAGATATGAGCTGGTATCAGCATTCCCCCTGGACAGATCTCCAGCATGACTTCCAGAAGATCATGGCAGGAAAGTCCAAGAATGGGACGGCCGTCTGAATGTATATTTCCAATCATTTCCAGTTTCGCCGACAGCCTCTGGGCATCCTCCAAATCAGGCAGAAGAATCAGACTGTGAACCTTTCGCACCTTTCCGTCCTGTTTGTAAATGGAGCTGATCTCTCCGGAAACAACAAAACGTGGCGTAGCTGTCTCTGACCGCCGTCCATTCTCTGACCTGTATTCGTCCTTCAGGCGGTACAGTCCGTCCTCTGCCCTGACCAGCTTCTCATACAGCTCTTCACGCCAGGCCGGATGGGTAAAGTCCCCAGTTCCTAAAAGATGTATTCCCTTTTTTCCCGCCTCCAGATCCAACTGCTCCGGTGTCAGCTCACGGCTGGTGGCTCTGGAATATCTGGAATGAATGTGAAGGTCTGCAATGTACATATCTCTTTCTCCCTGTCACTGTTTAATCATCTAACAACGCCATTAAGGTATTGTACAGTATTTTCATATCTACGGGTTTAGCCACATGGCCATTCATTCCGGCACTTATGGATTTCTGCACATCTTCTGCAAATGCATTTGCAGTCATAGCCAATATCACCATTGTCTTCGCCTCCGGATGGGACGAACTGCGGATTTTGCGCGTTGCCTCATAGCCATTCATAACAGGCATCTGTATATCCATTAAAATCGCATCGTATGTTCCCGGAACACTGCTTTCAAACTCCTCTACTGCCTGCAGCCCATTCTCCCTCAAAACACAGGTTGCTCCCCACATCTGAAGAAGTTCTGCCAGAATTTCTGAATTGATCGCATTGTCTTCTACCAGAAGAAAATGTCTTCCTTCCAGCGATTCCTCCGGTATGCATTCATCCGCATTTGGGGAACGCTTCTGCTTTCCGTCTGCCACAGCAAATTCCAGTTCAATCTCAAACATCGTTCCCTGATGAAGCTGGCTTTCTACCCGGATTTTACCCCCCATAAGATCTACAAGCCCCTTTGTAATACTCAGTCCCAGACCGGTTCCCTCTACCCTGTTCACCCGTTCACTGCGGCAGAAGGGCTCAAATAAATGGCTGATAAACTCCTGTGTCATACCGATTCCCGTGTCGCTGATGACAAAACGATACCTTACTCTTCCGCTTTCATATGACGGTATTTCCTCCGTCCTGAACCGAACGTTTCCGCCTTCCATGGTGAATTTAAATGCATTGCTGAGTATGTTGATTAAAATCTGTTTTATCCGTAAGGCATCCCCCTGAAAATACAGATGCTGTATCTCTCCCCGCTCAACCATAAATTTCAGTCCCGCGTCCTTTGATGGGGAAGCCATAATAGAGGAAATCTGATCCAGAAGTTCATCAATATGAATAACCTGCACATTCATATGCAATTTGGACTGCTCAATCTGGCTCATATCCAGAATATCGTTAATCAAACTCAGCAGATGCTGAGAAGATACAGAAATCTTTTTCAGATAATCCTCCACCTTCCGGGAATCCGAAAGATTGGCCTGCGCAAGGGTTGTCATTCCCACAATAGCATTCATAGGGGTACGGATATCATGGCTCATGGAAGACAGAAAATCACTCTTAACCCTGCTTGCCTTTTCTGCCTCTGATAATGCCTTCTCCAGATCATACTTCACTTTTCTTTCCGCGGCAAGCATATCGGTTACGTCTGTCCGCACCAGGCAGATTCTGCCAAGACTCAGATCAATGGCGGAAATAATCATATTTTTAGTCTGGATTTCATTGCTTCCATTATTTACAGAATACCGGAACGAATAGAATTCTCCGTCCTTCAGCCGGCTGACCATCTTCCCCGGATCCAGCATATCCCTTACATATGCTTTCTCCGAGTCCACCACAAGCTCCTCAACCACACGTCTCACCCGTTCCATCAGGCTTCCCTGAGTTTCTGTTATATTATGGTCCCCACCGCTTACGACTTTATACTGATCATTTATCAAATCCACGTCTGCAACCAGATCATAATTTAAAGATGACAGCATTCGGATGATTCTGTCCTGTATTGTCTTTTCCGTAATATCTGTAACCGTTAAAATACCCGTTATATCTCCCGTATCCGGGGTTTCCACAAGATTCACCTTAAACTGTACATATCTTCCCTGCGGATAATTCGGAAGCTTCACAAAACATGGCATCAGAACTTCCTTTATCCCATTTTCAAAAGCCCTGATAGACGGTTCATTTAAATATTTTTCATAAAACAGGCTCCGCTCCGCTTCTGACGCTACCAGAGTTCCAATTCCTGTAAAAAAATCCTCCCGTTTATCACCAAACCGTTCGAGAAGTCCGGAATTGGTACGGTCTTCAATCTCAATAATCTTATTTTTTGTGATATTACAATGCCCTAAAATCAGTGTGTTGGGATCTGTTATCAAATAATGCTGGAAAATCTGCTCCCTGTACTGAAGCCTTAATCTCTCCTGCATTTCTCTCTCTTCTGTAATGTCATGATAATCCGCATAAACCATGGCGTCCCCAGCTTCACACTGAATAACGGAAAATTTTGTATTGACCCAGATATAACCGCCGCTCCCCTTCTTCAGCCGGTATTGAAGGGCTTCTCTGTCGCAGTTTTCACGAATACAGCGGTCTAATGTCTGTTTTACATATTCCTGATCATCCGGATGGACACCTGAAAGCGCGTTTGTCTTATACATATCCCAGGCTTCTTCCATAGACATATCAACCATCTCGGCAAATCCATCGGACAGATACTCCGGAGTCAATCTCCCATTCAGTCCATGGTGAACAACAGCAACTCCGCCCGGAAGGTACTTCAAAACTGTCTCGAAATATTTTTCCAGACGCTCCTTTTCTCTTTTCACCGTTGCTTCTTCGGTAATATCCCTCACATATTTTATATATGCAGGCGTCCCGTTCCACTCTGTTTCTTTAAAATGTGTAGCATAGCAGCGCCCTCCCTCTTCATAGCTCGTCTCACAGGGCATTTCCTCTGACCCGCCCATCTTCATCATACAATGGAAACAGGGCTCTTTTTTATTATAAATATGCTCATAACATTTAGGTGTATTCTGCCCTTCCTCATTCCAGAATGCACGTTTAAAACCATTTACATAAAGAAGATCATAATTTTCTTTATCAATCACATAAATATTGTCTGCATTTTCACTGGCTATGCTCTGGAACAGCTGGGTTTCCTGGGACATTCCCCCAAAAAGGAGACAGTATGTTGTTCCATCCTCCCATCCCTCTATTTTATACCACTTTAAACAGCTTGTTTTCTCTTTGACCGGAGAGTAAACTTTGATTCCTATATGCCTGGACTTTGCGGACATAATTGCATGCTCCACTTCCATTCTGTCCTCATCACACAAAAGCCCCAGGGCATCTTTACTGAAATGCAGATCAAAATACGGCATATCATACCCTAAGAGCTGCACTACTTTTTCCGGACAATATTGAAAACAAAACGTTTTACATTCTTCATCATAAACGGCGACTGCGCCGCAAAATGCATTCAAAATTCTTTCTCCTATGCAATCCATTCTGTTGTTCCCTTCCTTGAAATCAACTTTTGTACTGTGTTTCTCTCTGTTTTAATAATACCATATTTTTTTATTATGTGTGTAGTCTGATCCGCTGAAGAATACAGAATATTTTCCTGTTGTTCCTCTCCGACAATTTTATCGACACATCCGGATGTCAAAAATAAAAAGCGCTTTTACAGCGCATTTATTAAGGAGGGAGATTTGTATGGAAATTGTGAAACTGATCGGCGTCCTCATCGTAATTGCAGGATTTATACTTAAGCTGGACACTCTAGCCGTGGTGGTAACAGCAGGTCTTGCTACCGGTCTGGTGGCAGGCATGAGTCCGCTGGAGATTCTGGATACTCTTGGAACCGCCTTTATCACTAACCGGACAGCTACTCTTTTTATCCTGACCCTGCCCGTTATCGGACTGTGCGAGTGCAATGGCTTAAAGGATAAGGCTGTCGATTTTATCAAATCGTTGAAAAATGTTACAACCGGCCGTCTGATTGCGATCTGGCAGGCTATTCGTACGGTTGCATCGGCATTTTCTCTTCGCATCGGAGGCCATGTCCAGTTTATCCGTCCTCTGATCAATCCTATAGCTCAGGCAGCCGCTGTTGTCCAGTATGACAAACTGGACGAAAAGACTGAAGATCAAATTAAGGGTATGTGCTCAGGAAGCGAAAATTACGGTAACTTTTTTGCTCAGAACTGCTTTATGGGTTCTTCCGGCACACTTCTGATTGTGTCCACCCTAAGTGAACAGGGCTATCCCGTAGACGCCCTTCAGATTGCCGGACAGTCAATCCCCATCGCCGTACTTTCTCTGGTGGCAGGTGTGGTCTATGCCCTGCTTTTTGACCGGATTTTGAAACGCAGATTCGGAGATAAACGCAGAAAAAAGGAGGCAAACTAATATGACCTGGACTCTCAGTACTGCAATTGCTGAATTCTTTTACTGTATTATAGGCCTTATTTTTATTGGCACAGGCTTTAAGGCTTTAAAGGATCCGACCTGTGAAAAACGGATTACAACCGCGGCCTTCTGGTTTATTCTGGCCGCTACATTTATTGCGGGTCCCTATTTCCCCAGATGGATCACCGGACTATGTGTCGTCCTTATGGCGATCCTCACTGCATTTAAAAGGGTTGCCCCCAGCAGCAGCGACGTTCCCGCGGCAGCCAAAACACGTGCAGCGGCAGACCGGTTAGGATATTCTGTATTTATTCCGCCTCTTCTTCTGGCCTTCAGCGCCGTACTGGTCGCTACCTTTTTTAAATCTTTGGGAGCCAATAACGCCATCGGCGTATCAGGAGTAATTGCACTTATTGCGGCTTTCCTGCTCTTTCGCCCAAAACCTGTATATGCGGCAAAGGACTGTACTCGTCTTACAGACAATGTCGGCGTCACCGGTATTCTCCCGCAGGTTCTGGCCGCTCTTGGAGCCGTGTTTACCGCTGCGGGAGTCGGCGATGTAATTGCCGCAGGCGTAAGCGCTGTGATTCCTTCCGGAAATCTGTTTGCAGCTACCGCAGTCTATTGTATTGCCATGGCGGTTTTTACCATGATCATGGGAAATGGTTTTGCTGCCTTTTCAGTAATTACCGTCGGGATCGGTATACCTTTCCTGATCGCACAGGGAGCCGATCCGGCGATTGTAGGCGCCCTTGGACTGACAGCTGGCTACTGCGGTACTCTGATGACGCCCATGGCTGCTAATTTTAACATTCTCCCAGCGGCAGTACTGGAAACGAAAAACAAATACACCGTAATCTTATCCCAGCTCCCCATGGCTCTTTTCATGCTGGCCATCCATATTGTACTGATGTATTTTCTGGCATTCTGATACATTTGAAGCTGTTTTCACACCATCTGCGGAAAGGATATTTTATTATGAAGCTTTTACTTACAGCATTTGATCCCTTTGGAGGCGAACCGGTTAACCCGGCTCTGGAAGCCGTAAAAAAAGTACAGAACCAGATCGGCTCTGTTTCTATCGTTAAGCTGGAGGTTCCCACTGTATTCGGAACATCCATTCAAACAGTGGCAAAGGCCATAGAACAGGAAATGCCAGACGCCGTCCTGTGTATCGGACAGGCCGGCGGACGCTATGGACTGACGCCCGAACGGGTGGCGATCAATCTGGATGACGCCCGTATTAAAGATAATGAAGGTAATCAGCCCATCGATCTCCCCATCTTTAAGGACGGAGCTCCGGCTTACTTCTCTACCCTGCCCATCAAAGCTATGGTGCAGTCTATCCGTCAGGCAGGACTTCCCGCCAGCGTATCGAATACTGCCGGAACCTTTGTATGCAATCATCTGATGTATGGCGTCCTTTATACTCTGGAACGGAAATACCCCGGAGTAAGAGGCGGTTTTATGCACGTTCCCTTTATCCACAGCCAGACCGTCAACCGTCCGGCTCCCGCCCCTTCCATGAGCATCGAAGATATTGCTGCCGGGATCGAAGCCGCAATCAGAGCTATCGGCGAACATGAATCTGATATAAAGGCTGCCGAGGGCGCTACACACTGATCTTATTTTATAAAAATCAAACTGGCTGCTTACGAAAGATTTCACGGATCGTTGATGACATCAAAAAGGGAATTTCCTGTTTTAATAAGGAAATTCCCTGGGTAATTGAGCCAGCTGCCTTCATTCCTTTATATCGCGGCAAATCCCTTTTCAAGATCAGCGATAATATCGTCAATATGTTCTGTTCCAATCGAGAGTCTGATCGTACTCTGTTTGATGCCCTGATCTGCAAGTTCTTCATCTGTAAGCTGACTATGGGTTGTGCTGGCCGGATGAATGACAAGGCTTTTCACATCCGCTACATTTGCAAGGAGTGAGAAAATCTCAAGGTTATCAATAAACTTCCATGCCTCTTCTTTTCCACCCCTGATCTCAAACGTAAAGATGCTCGCTCCGCCATTGGGGAAATACTTTTCATAGAGCTCATGATCCGGATGTTCCTCCAGAGACGGATGATTCACCCGGGCAACCTTTGGATGGTTCCTTAGGAACTCTACAACCTTTCTGGTGTTCTCTGCATGTCTGTCCAGACGAAGGGATAAAGTCTCTGTCCCCTGAAGCAAAAGAAATGCGTTAAAGGGTGAAATGGCTGCCCCCGTATCACGGAGAAGAATGGCCCGGATGTAAGTTACAAATGCTGCGGGGCCTGCCGCATCATAGAAGCTTACTCCATGGTAGCTTGGATTTGGATCAGCGATATTGCCGTACTTTCCGCTTGTCTTCCAGTCGAACCTTCCGGACTCAACAATAATTCCACCAAGTGTAGTTCCGTGTCCGCCAATAAACTTAGTTGCCGAATGAACGACGATATCGGCGCCATGCTCAAAGGGCCTGAAGAGATAAGGTGTGCCAAATGTATTATCTACTACGACAGGAAGTCCTGCTGCATGTGCAAGTTCTGCAATGGCGTCAATATCCGGAATATCTGCATTCGGATTTCCTAAAGTTTCAAGATAGACAGCCCTGGTATCATCCTGGATCGCTGCCTTTACTTCCTCAAGATTATGGGCATCCACAAAAGTTGTGGTAATTCCATACTGGGTAAGGGTATGGGCAAGCAGATTATAGCTTCCCCCATAAATCGTCTTCTGTGCGACAATATGCCCACCGTTTGCCGCCAGAGCCTCAATGGTATAAGCAATAGCCGCCGCTCCACTTGCTAATGCCAGGGCAGCGGAGCCGCCCTCAAGCGCCGCTATTCTCTTCTCAAACACATCCTGTGTGGAATTCGTAAGTCTTCCATAGATGTTACCGGCATCTGCAAGGCCAAATCGGTCTGCCGCATGCTGAGAGTTTCGGAAAACATAAGATGTTGTCTGATAAATCGGTACCGCTCTTGAATCAGTTGCCGGATCTGGATGTTCCTGTCCTACGTGTAACTGCAGCGTCTCAAATCTGTATTTGCTCATATCATTCTCCTCCGATTCGCCTCTGTTTCCTATATGTTAACTAGGTTTTATGGGCCTATTATAACCGGCTTCTCATTTCCTGTAAAATACATAGAAGTTAGAACTGGCTATAAGTTTCCATTATAACAATGAATAAACCGCTGAAATACCGAACTCATTTATAGGATTTAAGAATATCAATATACTTTCTGCCCAGAAGGCTGAGGGGTATATTTTTCCGCTTGATATAACCGATTGTCATGGTATCTGTTGTATCAAGAGGAACCGACACGTAGAAATCCCCATTCAGATCCTGACATATGATCCCGCTGCACAGAGTATAACCATTTAATCCTGTCATAAGATTCAGCATCGTCGCTCTGTCATCTGCTTTGATGATCTGTTTGTATGCATGGGTACTGAATACCTCTTCTGCAAAGTAAAAGGAATTCCTTTCCCCCTGCTCAAAAGACAGGCATGGATACTCGGACAGCTCGTCCATTGTAATCTTCGTCTTCTCTGCGAGGGGGTGGTTCTTACTAAGGTAAACAGATATGCCACAGTCATATAAAGGCATGAATTCCAGATCATTATCCTCCAGTATTCTGGTCATTGCTTTTTCATTAAAGGAATTTAAGTAGAGCACACCAAGTTCACTTCTATAATCCTTTACATTATCAATCACTTCGTGGGTCTTTGTTTCATGAACCGCCAGTTCATACTCCCCAATAGAAAAATTTTTTGCCAGTTTAATAAATGCCTCCACTGCAAAAGAATAATGCTGCATGGACACACTAAACTTCTTTTTTGCTATTGTTTTATTCACAAACCGCTCTTCCACCAGATTTCCAAGCTCAACCATCTGCCTTGCGTAGCTTAAAAATTCCTGGCCTTCTGTTGTGATCACGATTCCCTTATTGGTTCTGATAAACAGTTCCGTTTGAAGCTCCTCTTCTAAATCCTTAATTGTACCTGACAATGCCGGCTGTGATACAAATAAAGCGGCCGCCGCTTTATTCATGGACTTTGTTTCCGCAATTGCCACTACATATTGTAACTGTGTTAATGTCATTGTATCACCTGCAGTTTTAATTTGTGCTGAACAAGGCTGTTGACAAATACCGGTCTCCAGAGTCGGGAAGCAATGCAACGATCACTTTACCTGCATTCTCTTGTCTGCCTGCAAGGATAACCGCAGCCTTTAATGCTGCTCCGGAAGAAATGCCGACCAGGATGCCTTCTGATGTTGCAAAAGCTCTCCCTTCTTTAAATGCGTCTTCATTCTCAATCGTAATGACTTCATCATAAATCTCCGTATTAAGTGTCTGCGGCACAAATCCGGCTCCGATCCCCTGAATCTTATGGGCTCCCGGGGTTCCCTTGGAAAGAACCGGACTTCCTGCCGGTTCCACTGCTACAATCTGGATATCCGGATTCTGTTCCTTTAAGTATTCTCCCACACCAGTAATGGTTCCTCCTGTTCCGACGCCGGCAACGAAGATATCCACCTTTCCATCTGTCTGTTTCCAGATCTCCGGCCCTGTCGTCTCTTTATGTATCTTTGGATTTGCGGGATTAATGAACTGCCCCAGAATAACCGAGCCCTCAATTTCCCTATTTAATTCCTCTGCTTTCGCAATGGCTCCCTTCATCCCCTTGGAACCTTCCGTCAGTACCAGCTCGGCTCCATAAGCCTTCAGGAGATTCCGGCGCTCAATGCTCATGGTATCTGGCAGTGTAAGAATAGCCCTATATCCTTTTGCCGCAGCCACAGCCGCAAGCCCGATTCCAGTATTCCCGCTGGTCGGTTCAATAATCGTCGCTCCAGGCTTTAAAATGCCGCGTTTCTCTGCATCTTCGATCATAGCAAGCGCAATTCTGTCTTTGACAGATCCTGCCGGGTTCAAATACTCCAGCTTTGCCAAAATAACCGCCTTATTTACCCCTGCTTTTTTACTGTATCTTCCCGCCTCCAGAAGCGGTGTTCCTCCAATTAATTCTAATGAGCTTTTCCTGATATCTGCCATGATTTTTTCCTCCATTCTTTTATTACCTATTATTTATATAGGTTATATATGTTTATGTAAGTATAGTGCCACAGATTCCATTTGTCAATCTATTTTTAAGCGTTGAAAGCCTATCTTTTCTGTAGTATAATAGGCAGCGAGGAGGTGATCCTATGAAAATATCAACCAGAGGACGCTATGCCCTGCGCATGATGATAGATCTGGCGCAGCATTATGATCAGGGATTTATCGCATTAAAAGACATTTCAAAAAGACAGGATATTTCAAAGAAATATCTGGAGCAGATTATCCCGTTCCTGAACAGAGGTAATTTACTTAGCGCAACAAAGGGACATATGGGCGGTTACAGGCTGGCAAAAGCGCCTTCCGAAATCACAGTCCGTGAAATCTTAGAAAGCGCTGAGGGGAGTCTTGTTCCTGTAAGCTGTATGGACAACACCCCAAACCTGTGTAAAAAATGTGAAGACTGTATTACTTTACCAATTTATGAAGGCCTGTACGATGTTGTCACAAAATATTTCGACAGTATTACCTTAGAAGATATTATCAACCGTCAGGTTTCTGAATTCACCTATACCATTTAAAAATATCCATGCACTCCTTATTGAATGTTTAACAGTTCTTTCTGACAGCTTCCTCCATTCTGTCGAGAGCTTCTGTCAGCTGTTTTCTTGGGCAGCCAAAATTCAACCGCACAAACCCTTCCTTACCATAATCCCGTCCATCATTCAGACGCACGCCAGCCTTGTCCCTGAAAAAAGTATATGGATCATGGATTCCGGACTCACGTGCATCAATCCAGCAGAGATACGTAGCTTCATTATGTACGGCATGAAGTCTCGGGATCTTACGAATGCGTTCCTCCAGATAATTTCTGTTCTGACGCAGATAATCAATCAGCCGGTCTTTCCATTCCTTGCAGGATCCATCATAGGCGGCTGATATTGCTGCAACAGCAAGTTCATTTGGATGCGAAAAAAGTCCGCAAGCCTCTTCCTGAAAGCTTTTGCTAAGCTCTTTATTGGGAATGATTGCAAATGCCAGAGGAAGGCCCGGAATATTTGCTATTTTACCTGCACTGGAAAGTGTGATACTGGTTTGCTCTGCGCGCTCATTCAATGTAAAATAGGGTATGTGACGTCCCTCTAAAATCAGTTCACAATGAATTTCGTCCGATACAACCAGAAGGGAATGTCTGTGGGCAAAACCATCAATTTCTTCCAGTTCTGATCTTGTCATAACTCTTCCAACAGGATTATGGGGATTGCAGTTAACAAACACCTTCACATCCGGGGTAATTGCCTGTTCCATGGCTTCAAAATCAAGTGTATAATGTAAGCCTTCCTCCCTCATGGGAACTTCGACAGCATTCACTCCTGCTTCCTTCGGCAGTCTGCGAATATGTGTGTACATTGGCGTATTGTAAACCATATCTCCGCCTCCTGCGCGGCACGCAAGATTTGCCCCCGGCATAACACTTGGAACCCAGACAAGCCAATCCCGGGATACCGCCGCACCATACGCCTCCTGATAATGCCGTATTACCGCTTCTGCAGCCTCTTCAGGATACCCTCCATACCCAAATACAGGATGACTGAGACGCCTTTGAATCGCATCCATGATTGGCGGAGCTAACGGGAAATCCATATCAGCGACCCACATAGGGATAAAATCACCGCCCTGATGACCCCATTTTGAACAGTTCGTTCCTTTTCGCTTTATCTCCTTATCAAAATCAAACATTACGTATCTCCTCTATATGGTATAGCTGTAGTCTTCCGGTAGCAGCCGGCGCAGGAATGAAATCGTACGAGGATTCTGCGGCCTGTTCAAAATCTCTTCTGGCGGACCCTCCTCCACCACTACGCCTCCATCCATAAACACGATACAGGACGCTATTTCTTTTGCAAAGCTGATTTCATGTGTAACAATCAGCATCGTGCGTCCCTGCCCTGCAATCGCTTTCATTACATCAAGCACCTCGCCTACCAGCTCTGGATCCAATGCACTTGTCGGTTCATCAAACAGTAGCAGTTCAGGATCGATGGCCAGCGCACGTGCGATTCCTATACGCTGCTGCTGTCCGCCGGACAGCTGGCGCGGATATCGGTCTGCCTTATCCGCAAGACCTACCTGTCTCAGGTATTCTGCCGCAATTGCCTCCGCTTCTTTCTTTGGCAGTTTTTTTACCATGATCAAAGCCTCACTGATGTTTTGAAGTGCTGTTTTGTTATGAAACAGATTATAGTGCTGAAACACCATAGCCGTCTTTCGGCGCAGTGCCAGTATCTCGTGTTTTTTGGGTCTTTTCAAATCTACCCTCAGATCACCTATTGCTACCGTTCCGTCATCTGCCCTGTTAAGGCAGTTGATGCTTCGCAGCAGCGTGGTTTTTCCAGATCCGCTTGGCCCCAGAATCACCACCACCTCGCCTTTTTCAATGGTAAGGTCGACTGATTTGAGTATCTCCAGATCATGGAAGGATTTTTTTATACCGCTTAGTTGTATCATGAAGCCATTTCTCCTTTATAAGACCAGCAAATTTTATTTGTAAAGAATGAAAATACGGTTTCCAGCAAGAATGTAAGCCCCCAATAGATCAGTGTTTCGGCCGCATATGCCTCAAGGATATTAGAACTGATCGTAGAAGCAATTTTACCGGCTGCAACAATATCCACTACACCGATATAACCGATTAATGAAGTGGCACGGATCATGATGATAAACTGGCTGCCAATCAGAGGCATAGCCACCGGAATTGCCTGAGGCAGGATAATGCGGTAAAAGGAAGTAACGCGATCCATGCCACAGGCCAATGCGGCATCCCGCTGTCCATCATCTACTGAATTGAGCGCTGTGGATACAGTTCCGCTTAAATATGCGCTGGCAGAAAGGCTGAGCGCTATAACGGCAATCAGAACAGGGGATATCACACTGGCATTGACGCCCCAGTTATAATACTTTGCCAGATTGTTAAAATTTGTTTTAATTACCAGATAAATAATCAGCAGCAGCAGAATCTGCGGGGTACCGCGTATCAGATGAACATAAATATCTGTCATAACATTTATAACACGGTAGCGGCTGCGTCTTGCAGCTGCTAGCAAAATACCCAAAACTAATCCTATACAAACAGAAACAGCAGCAACAAATATACACAAAGGAACATATTGAAGGCAGATCCAAAAAACCTTCCATGCAAAAGCCCAGTCAAATCTAAAATTCACCGTTATTCCCCACTCCTTTACTTGTAGACACATTTTTTCAACTGGCTGAACATACACTCTATGACGAATGAAACAGCAAGATATATAGCCGCAACATCTACGTAAGCTTCCAGATTGTGAAAGGTTTCTACAGAAACAATGCTGACTGCCCCCATAATATCTATGACGCCGATGATATAGGCTAACGAGGTGTTCTTTACGATATTGATCAGAATATTTCCCAATTCCGGAATCGCAATCACCATCGCCTGAGGGACAACAATACGCCGGAACGTTTGAAATCCCGTCATACCCATAGCCAAGCCAGCCTCCATCTGATTATGATCTACACCAGATAACGAGGCACGGATCAGTTCAGAGAAAAAAGCGCCATTAATAAAGGAATAGGCAAGCACTACATACCAGATGCTGTCAATCCGGTTCATGTCAACCTGAAATAACGTTAGCGCCATATCTCCGAAAAGCATTGGCAATGCGAAATAAAAGGAAAGCAGAAGCACATTCGGAGGAGCGGAACGAAGAGCAGAAACAATGACCGCAAAGAACTGGCTTAATACGGGAACTCTGTAGATACGGACAATCCCCATAACTGCCCCGAACACGAAGCCGAATACGATGGAAAAGCCTATGATTTTCAGTGTTACGGGAAAATAAGATAACAATCGCGGGAAGTATTCGATACAGAGTGAAAAATCAAAGAAATTCATAACCGTTTATACTCCAATCACTCTTTATATGGATCAATACTGAAATCTTCACCGTACCACTTAATCGAAAGCTCTGTTAAGAAACCCTCTGCACGAAGCCGGACTAAAGCCTCATCTATCCTGTCACGCAGTTTTTCTTCCTTTTTATCCAAAAGAATATAGGTATCAGAAGCCATGATCGTATCACCAACTGTTTTGAACTGAGCATCGTAACCTGCATTTACCTTTTCCCTATTTCTTTCCACATAGGTCATTGCGTCCACCTCTCCATCCTGGAACATCTGGATCATGGCAGCTATGCCCGCACCGTTTAGATAAACAAGCTCAATATCGGCTCCGCTTTCAGCAATATAATTCTGCCTGAAATAGTCATCGCTGCCGCCAGCAGCCTTTACAAGTACTTTTTTACCTTCAAGATCCTCCAGAGAATTGATATCGTTTCTGTCTCACCATACAGTAATATTCTGGGGATATGTAAGGTAATACTCATTTGTGAAGAGGTATTTTTCTCTCCGGGATTGGTTATCTTCCCAACGCTGAAGAGAAGCGTCGATCTTCCCGTTTTCCAGGGCGAGGAGCGCGTCTGTACTGGAAATTGAAGTATATTTGAATATATATTCGGGAAGTAATTCGTCAATCGCCTTCAGCATTTCCGGTTCAAAGCCGGTATAGGCTCCGTTTTCATCAATAAAGCTGTCCGGATTAGAATCACTGTTTGTGGATATCAGAATTTCTCTGGGATTTTCTGCTGTCGGCTCATTCTGAACTTCTGGCAATGTATCGCTCTTAGCACAGCCGCTTAAGGAAACCAGGAGCAAACCGGTTGATAAAAAAGCAAACGTTTTTTTGTTATTGAATTTTCTCATTACTATTTTCTCCTATGCAGATTTTTGATATGAATTCGTATCCATATATCCTTTATTTCTTTCCCGACTGAACTTCCCCGCCTGCGGGAGCAAGCAGCAGTTTCTTATAATATGCTCTGGCCTGATATAAAGCAGCCGCAGGATTGTGAGCAAGTACGCGATCTTTTGTAACAAGCGTGGTGGTTAATCCATTGGCATATTTATAAAAAAGGCTGTCATGGCCTACACAAAGGCCAACCACAACGTTCAAATCAACGTTTTGTTTGTTAAGGAGCTTGGCCTGCATGATCGGATTGCACATCACCTGTCCGGTCTGACAGGTATATTCCTCAGGAATGCCAATGCTGGTCTTATTCTGCGATGCAACCTTACAGCTTATCCCATACACTTCAAATCCATTAATCCGTAAAATCTGAGCAAAGATCCTGCTTTCCTCCAAAAGACCAACGCAGGTAGCAATCCCTATTTTCTTTGCACCGATCCGGTGTGCAAACTCGATGATTTCTTCAACACGGGTATACTTTCCATAAAATCCACCTTCAACCTCCGCTGCTGCCACTGCAACTTTTCTGTTCTTTTTATTCTTTACATAAAGATCTGTGACTTTCTCAATTTCCTCATCTGTTAATGCCACCGTTGGACAAAATTCCGGATAAGATCCCTTTCTGGTCGAACAGTTTTTCACACCGCAGTCAGTACATGAAAAGCATCTGTTACTATTTTCGTTTATGCTCATAAATATTTATCTCCTTTATTTCATATTGTTTTAATAGGTTTTGTGTGTTATATTATAACCAGCTGCCGATTTCCTGTCTAATACATAGAAATTTGAGCTGGTTATAATGTTTCATAATAGTATAACGAATATTAAATAATTGCTATATCAAACGGATGCAGTTTTCTCTTCACTGATTTCATCCATTTTATATTTCCAGTGATTAATCACTGGCTCACGATTTACTTCATCAAAATACCTGTAAATTCGTTCTTCCAATTCCTCTTTGGTATTGACACGGATTCCTCGAAGCATCTGCCGGGTCACCTTACTGAAAAAACTTTCAATCATATCTAACCATGAGCCATGTTTCGGAGTAAACACAAATTTAAAACGTCCCTTTGGCATCGTATCCAGAAAGCGCCGTGTTTCTTGGGAAGTATGTGCGGAGTGATTATCCAGGATGATCCGGATTGTATCCTGTGATAGATATTTTTTGTCCAATATCTTTAAAAACTCAATGAAATCAGAACTCTTGTGAGTCTCGCTTACTAACGGGATGGCTTCTCCTGTAAGCAGATCAATGCCTGCCAGCAAAGAGAGCGTTCCAAGACGTTTGTATTCTGCATCACGATATACCTCTCCGTGTTCTGGTGTCGGGCGTAAATCTGGTGCAGTATTGGAGATTGCCTGAATCCCCGGTTTCTCATCATAGGACACCGTGATCGTCAATTTATAATTGTCTGGAACAATGAGATCACCATTCTCATCAAACTGCATTTCAATCTGTTTGTAGACCAGCAGGACTTCATGCATTTTTGTTTCAAAATCAGGATCCCGCTTTTCGCAGTAATATTTGATTTTAAAGGGGTTCATATCCTGTTCCCTGAGGAATTTCTGGATATATGGTTTCGTAACGGTTGAAAGTCTTGGATATCCCGCCTCCTCTGCATGTTTCTGAATGTATTTATGGAGGGAAGCCAATGTCCACAGTTCCTGCGCATAACCGAGTTCTGCCGGTCTCTGACACGCAATGCTGATCATCCATGCCTTCGCATCGTCGGAGATTTCGGATGGACGTCCAGAACGCTGGACATCAAACAGTGCGGCATCCAAACCGCCTTTATGAAACTTCGAAACACAAAGACGTACCGTGGCAGTGCTGATCGCGAGTTTATCAGCAATTTCCCGGAATGTCATTCCATCAGCTTTATATAAAAGAATCCTGGCACGATCCACGACTTGTGCCTGAATGGTTCTCTTTTTTGATAATGATTTAAGGTAATTCCTGTCTTCATCTGACAGAGGAAGATATGTTTTTCTCATAGCGTTCATCCTTTCTTAGATAACACTATTTTACCAGAAATCGTCAAAAAATATATAGCAGAAATTTATTTTATATTAGCTCCTTGCAGAGCCAGACCTGTAAGGAAGATGAGAGAGCGGTAGGCACAGAATTTCAATCCACTAGCTCCTCGCGGAGCCAGACAGCAAAACAGGCCAATATCTGTCCTGTTTCAAACATAATAACTAGTACATTTTACCATATTATTATTCTTTTTACTCTCAAAACTGTTTTACCCTCCCCCTTATTTTTCCTTTTTTCTTGTTTTTTAAGTGCGAACCTCTTAGACATTTTCTGTTTACTTCTCCTTCGCACCGGATCTCCTAAAGAATCAAAACATCATCAGCTGCAATTCCGCGATCCACTCCAATATGCTCTACCTTGGTTTTATAATTATTTCCTAAATAATAGAATCTCAAGCTATCTACAGTTTCATCAATCAGTTCCGACAATTCTGCTTTTAATACCACACACTGGGCATTATCCAAAATACATTCAAATACGGAGTTTTGAACGCGGCGGCCATAATTCACACATTGTTTTGCAACCTTACGCAGCCGTGATCTCCCTGCTGCAGTTTCTGTATTAACATCATATGTAATCAGAACAAGCATTAAATTCCCTCTTTTTACTTCCACAAAAATGGCGGATATCCGTCTAAATCACCTCTTAGGTATCGTGCCAGAAGCATAGCCTGAACATATGGTACCAGCCCCCACTCCACTTTTTCTTTCAAATAAGGATGCGTAATCTGTTCTTTTTTCCTATTCTGCCATTCTGTCAAAATCATTTTTCTTGCATCCTCTGTCATCAAGACAGCTCCATTCTCTTTAATTTTGAAATCTTTCCCATTCAGCATTTTTCGATTAATCAAAGATAATACAAAACGATCAGCCAAAACCGGACGTAACTCCTCCATCAAGTCAAGTGCCAAGGATACCCGACCAGGCCGCTCTGTATGCAGATATCCTACATAAGGATCTAACCCCACTGTCTCCAATGCAGAACGTACCATGTGTGTCAGCAGCGTGTATGTGAAGGAAAGCAGTGCATTGACTCGATCCATCGGTGGTCTCTTACTTCTCTTTTCAAAGAAAAAATCTTTCTTTTGCTGAAGAATCATCTCATCAAAAACTCTAAAATACAGTTTTGCTGCTTCGCCTTCATATCCTCTTAATTGGTCCTTAGTTTCACACTGCCGAATTTCCTGCAGAGATCCTTTCAAAAATTCCGATGCCTGCTTCACCCGTTCTGTATCTATCTGCATTCCATGATCCCGAATTGTACGCTCTAACACCCATCTTGCATTATAAATTTTACCTATAATGCAGCTTTTGGCAATATCCAAACTCACTTTACCATCCCTGCTGCTTTCAAATTGTTTCTCTCTTAATATCACATTGCCGCGTACACTTCCTGTTACCTGAGCCAGAAACTTCCCCTGCGGGCTCAGGTAACATAAAGGAATATTTTTCTCCACGCAGGCGCCCATCAGCGCCGGACTGGTTCCCCGATAACCAAAAGAAACGATACTTTCCAAATTGTGGAGAGGAAGCCGTCCAATCTCTTTATTATCATCGTAAATTACTATATTTTCCCCATCCAAACCTAAGTAACCGTTTTCCCTTGTAACATACAGTGTATTCAGCAGTTTTTTCATTCTGATTCCCCCAACGCCTCGTTCAAATACGCTTTCACAGAAGAAACCTTCTCCAATTTCGGCATACAAATTTCTTTCAGTGAACAGGAATTGCACCTCTTTCCAGTCCGTACCCTTGGAGTATAACGCCGTTCATAATACCTGTGCATCTCTTCTGCCATATTTTTCACCTGCTGACGAAGTTCCCCTGTAATAATAACATCTTCCCTTCGCCTTGTTTCACCATAAAAAAGAGCTGCTTTCTCAATTTTTGCAGAAAACATTTCTTCCAGACACATGGTCTGTGCTGTGACCTGGAGAATATCTTCCTCCGTGCTTTTGGGCTTCCCTTTTTTATATTCAATAGGGTAAATCTGGTAAAAACCTCTGTGCCCATGAAGTTTTACCCCATCATCTGCCTGATGAAACTCCACCACATCACATTCACCACTAAAACCCAGGCTCTTTGAAGAAACAGGAAGCGCCCGTACAACGAGCACTCCCTTCCTCTTTTCTGTTAAATACGGATCATGAACCTTTTTATGCATCAAATCGCCAATTGCCGTATGAACATTTTCTTCCCATTGTTGTTCAATATGAATAAGAGCCCACTGTCTCCGGCAAAACTGAAAATGCTGAATCCCGGAGATCATCAAATAATCGTCTTCCTGATACTCCATTGATTCTCTTTGCCCTCCTTAACATTTTTCAATCACTTCCACACTCTCCGGAATCTGATCTCTATGAATAGTGATTTCATAATCCTGATATTTTCTTGGATATGCAGCTTCATCCTGCTTTTTCACTTCCACTGCGTCAAACAATTTATAAGCCGGACAATCCCCTAATTCCTTACTATGTTTAAAAATAATCAGCTTACGGACTGCCATTTTCCCTCTTGCTGCAGAATGATCATGCTCAAACATATTGATGATCGCATCCCACAAAAGTTCCAGATCTTCTTCTGAAAATCCAGTCACTTTTCTTGCCAGATTTGCCGATATGTATCCCTCGGTACGGTACAATGCGTACGGCACAATACTCTTTCGACCCATCTCCGTACTCTTTTTTGCCGCATCCTCTTCCGTTGTAATCGCCACACGGGTAATCGTAACCTCCTGTGGGATGATGGGATCAATGCTTCTGGCAAATCCAAGCTGAACCGGTCCTCTCACCTGGCCGCAATTTAATGCTGCCTTTACAAATGTAGTCATAACGGCCCCAAATGTTCTGATATCATAGAACTTCTGGCACATAAAATCCCGAATTTTCAAATCTGCATCCGGATCTTTTTTCTTTAATTCTTTGAGTGCTTTATCTTCTTTTCCTGTAACTCCCAAGTGCTCAAAAGCCTTGCTGTCACTGCGATTTAATGGCACATCTTCCCGAATATAAATCTCATATCCCGGTTCCTCTTCTTTCACGATCTCCACATAATTCCGGATTTTCCGTTTTAAACACACGTCTGTCACAAGGCCATAACCTGTTTCTGGATCGATTCTCGGCATATTTCCTGCGTCCGGATCACCATTGGGATTTCCATTTTCCACGTCAAACAAAACTACAAACTCATACCTGTTTTTGATCGCCTCTACCATTTATTTATCCTCCTTTTTAGTATATCGTTTCTGCACCTCATGATAATAACCAAGCATAAACATTCCCTGTTCTTCCAGAGTCAAACGAGCCGGATATTCATTCAGTTTTCCCATCAATTCTGTTAATATTTTTTCATATTTAACCTTTAAACCGATATTATCCAGTTTACGGATATGGCTGTTTTTCAACCGTAAAAGAACCGGAAATACTGATGCCGGTGTAGTGCAGGCAGAGTTAAAATATCGGTCCCGAATCGTCGTATTGATTCCCGGATTCGCATCTTCCTGAATTGCTTCTAATACAGAAAAAATCCGCCCCAGAACATAAGCTCTGTTTCTTGTTTCTTCATTTATTTTCACAAATTCAACCCCTTCCTTCCAATTATAATTCCGAATTAAATGTGCCTTGATAATAGAAGCCCGTCCCCAGGTCATTCTCCCCTGTTCTGCCCGGATCCGAATCATAAGATCTGTATACAGACTTTCCGGATAACGATCCCCTCCAAGAATTGCCCGAATTAACGCAGCTGCCATATTGGAAACCGGCTTTTTCTCTTTTGCATTTTGATTTACTGTCTCCTGCAGCAAGGCCCAAATGCCCAGATACTCTCGTTTTTCCCAAGCCGGCCTTACCATCTGCAAGCGCTCATAATGAGCATTGATATGTTCCAGAAGCCTGCCAAAATGATTCTGATAAAAGAAACGTACCGATAACCTGGCTGCATTCGGAGCCAATCCAAGAATATAAAATTTCCGCTCCGGATCCAACTCCAGATCATGAACAGAAATCGGCTCACCTTTCGCTGCTGCCTTTAAAATTCCCTGTACCTCCTTTTGATTGTCCACCGGCATTTCCATGATCCAGCCAAAGGCGTCCTGATAGAGTTCTTCTCCTCCTTCTGCCCAAAAGACCACTGTGGTATCTCCCAATTGCAGAACATAATCTTTCTGAGAAAGAAGATAATTGAGAGCCGTGGTATAAGCAAATGCCGCGTACTTTCCCACCGGTGCATTGTAGTTCTGCGTTTTACCATAAGATTCAAAAGCCGGTGCATTAAAGGATACCAATGCAGCTCCGCTGGACTGAGCCCCCTGTACGCCTTTTATTACTGTATGGATCCTGGCTATCTCTGTTCTCTTACCGGTTACCAGACAAAGGCCCTTCTTCTCTGATTCCCCATCCAGAAGCTGCCGTTCCCATGCATTTTTAACCGCTTCATCATCCTGACATTCTTTTCCATCTGCAAAAAATATCAAATTACTGCCATCTGTAATCTCATCCCATACTTCCTGCAGTTTCGGATTTTCTTTGGCTTCATCCGGCTTCCAGATTTGAAAAAAGACTTTCACAGCCTCTGCTGCAGCGCTGTGTACATCCTTCAGTATTTCCAGATGACGCTGTTTTGCCGCCTCGAAGCATTCCTGAACACGGCCGCCGCTTCCTTGTGTATCTACTCCCAACATGTATTTGGAATTATCACACAAAAAATTGGCAGATACTCCAGAGGAACGAGACACCATCTGTGGAACTGTCCGTTCAGAAGGAACCCACATTGTTTTCTTTCCCATTTCTCGTTCTTCTTTTAATGATATAACATTTTTTAAACTCCCGTCCTCTGCCAGATTCAAAGCAAAAGAAGCCTTAGCCCTGCACCAGCCATTGGGGACTGTTTTCCCATCTTTAAGCAGTTCTTCATAGTAATCTGCCAATGCCTGCAGAATCATCGAACCACCTCACAATCCCGAAGGTCAAGGACTCCTCGTTTTAAAACAGCCCGAAAAAACATAGGCTGGATATTTTCAGGATCTGAGTAATCCATATCCCAAATCATATATCCAAGATCTTTTTCCTCCTGCTCTTCATACGCTGTATGAATCTCTTCCTCTTCACAGAGGCAAAAACGCACCGGAAATTCCCGGGTTCCAAAATAGGGGGTATGATAACACTGGCCCCGTTTCAGCCTCCGCATCATAATATCCTTAAATTTCCCCGGATTATCGGATGCATTGGCCTGATCCGTCATTTCAAAATGAGCTGCTATAACATACTCCACATCCCGCAGCACCAGCGATGCCCTCTGCACAATGTCTTCCTTGCTGCTGATGTAAAGCGGCTTTTGAGATCCGTTATAAACCTGCAATGCATTGCTGGCAGAAGCCTTGCTTTTTACTTCATTCCGACGTATACTGGTAAATTGAATCGGGTGATTCACATAGATCTGATCGATCTTCCATTTTAACCCAGGGTGCCAGAAAATTGCATCTAAAATCCCTCTGGCCGCCGACGGTGTCATAACGTCATATGAACAGCGTTCTGTCTTCATTTCTGGTCTGCAGAATAAAGCATAGTCTCCCCACACCTTTACCTTAATTCCTATGGACATGTTTTCCCCTTTCTTTTTCTATTTCATTTATTTTATATTTAAAATGTATCACTTCTGGATAAATCTGTCAAGACCGCTATCTATTTTAAAAAAAATTTTACTTTTATATTTTTTTGTGTTACATTAAAATTTGTCTGTTGAAATTTTCAACTGTGGATTGAAATATTTAGTTTCTTTTTAAAACGACAAAGGCGGAGAATGCACATATCATTCTCCGCCTTCGTGTCCCTACCACAAAACCGCCTGCCCCGCCTCAATATTCAGATTCAGTCCCGTATCTTCCCCGTACTGCTCTTCGGATGTCAGAACATAGAAATCCTCCAGTTCTGCTGAAATAGGAGAGATAATCCCTGCTCCGCACAGGTCTTCCGCCTTCTTAGCATAAACATTGACGCAATACTGGCCGGCCTCTCTCATAAGAGCCTGATTTACCATCCCCAACCGAAGCTGCTCTGCAATTTCTCTTCCCCGCTCTTCTATAGGAATCAAAATAGTTACTGTATTATTTTCAATCAGCTTAAACTCTTTTGCTGCGTGAGCAAATTCAAACTGAAACTGAAACATTTCTAATATCTTCTTTTTATCCAGAGATTCCCGACGCAGATAGAACAATTCCTCAAAATACTTCTGAATGGTTTCCAGGTCATCCAAAGCCTTTTCATCTATAAGCAGTCCTTCTGTTACCTGCATCTGCTGACGCTGCCCCGGCATAAACTCTCTTTCCTGCAGCTGAAAAATATAGGTATTGCTTTCATCCAGGCTTCGCTTTCCCTCCCGGTTGCATCGTCCCGCTGCCTGGATTACCGAATCCACACCTGCCAACTGACGATAAACTGTCTGAAAATCCAGATCCACGCCTGCCTCAACCAAGCTGGTCGAAAGAACAATGCACCGTTTTTTATCATCCAACCGCTTTCTGATTTCCGCAAGAACCCGTTTTCTGTGAACCGGATACATAGCCGTCGACAAATGATATACGCCCTCTCCCCGAAGTTCCTGATACATATTCTGTGCTGTTTTCTTTGTATTAAAAATGCACAGTGCACTGTACTCATTTTTGAGGCGTTCCACTAAACTATCACCTGATATTCTTCCTAAATCCCGGATTTTGGATCGTTTAAAAAACGCAAATTGATCATCAACTCCAGGGCATAATTCCCTGAATCCAATATCTTCTGAGAACAGGTTCTGCAGCGCAGGCTGTGTGGCCGTACAAAGCACCACGGAACTCCGATAATGACGAATCAATTGTTCCATAACTGCGATACACGGCTTTAAATAGTCTGTCGGAAGCATCTGTGCCTCGTCAAAAACAATGACACTGTCAGCCACATTGTGCAGTTTCCTGCATTTTGAAGATCGGTTAGAAAACATAGATTCAAAGAACTGAACATTGGTTGTTACAACTACCGGCTTGTCCCAGTTCTCTGCTGCCAGCTGCATAGATTTCAATTCGTCCGATACGGTATAATCCACATTGGAATGATGTTCCAAAACATTCTTCTGTCCTAGTTTTTCAGCAAAAATGCCTGCGGTCTGCTCAATAATGCTTGTATACGGAATCACATAAATGACCCGATTCATGCCGTGTTCTGCCGCATGCTTCAAAGCAAAAGCCAGGGATGCCATAGTTTTTCCGCCGCCTGTAGGCACTGTCAGGCGAAACATCCCGCGCTCTTTGGAAGCCATTTCCAGACAATGCTTCAGAATCTCTGTTCTTCTCCCATTGATCGTATTTCTATCTTCGTTTTTCAGCCAGCCGGAAATTCCAGACATACATTTTTCATACAGGACGGAAATGGAATCACCACAGTCACGCTCCGTCATTCCCTTATTCATAAAAGTTTCTGTATTCAAAAAATCCGCATCCACCAGACAGGAATACAACATGCGAATGAACATAGCACTGGCAAACCCTGCTTCTTTCCTGTTTTGTATCACAAAAGGCAGCTCCATTAACTGCGGGATCTGAATCTCTCCCTTGTATGCATTATAATCAGGAATCTGTTTCTTTAGGCGCCCGTACAATGTAGGCATATTACTTCTATCATTTCTTGTTCCGGTATCTGCCAAACCGGCATGATGGCCAGCTATACAATAACTTAACAGGGAATAATACCCCTTCTTTTCATGACAAAGCTGTGCACCTGCCGTTGCGTGGTCTACCTGTTCCTCACTTCCACGAATTCGTCTCTGAAATTCCTGGGAATATTTTCCTATATCATGAAGTAAGCCTGCGCAGTATCCCCACTGATATGCACCGAACGCTTCTGCATATTGCCCGGCGAGTTCTGCCGTTTTCTCTAAATGATCAATTAAACTTTGTTCCCTTTCGGATTCCTGATCTCTGTGCGCCAGATATTTCATTTTTTATTTTCCCCTTTATTTTACCGGACCTGCTTTTCAAATATAAATCTCTTCTAATTATACAAACATGACCTTTAATTTCACCTCTTAGTTACAAACCCAACTGCTTATTCCATCTGTTTTTCAATCTCATCTACTAACATAATATCTGCTGGCAACCACTGAACATCATATAATGTGTCTTTTGTAAGCCAACGTGCTGATTCAGCCTCCAAAAGCTTCAGTGCACCTTCAAGTGCTTCGCACCAGAAACAATCCATTGAAAGGTGAAAGGTTGGATAGTCATATTCAATCGTATCAATCAAATCACCAACCATAATTTCTGTTTCTAATTCTTCTTTTATTTCTCTAACAAGAGCTTGCTGTGATGTCTCACCACCGGTGCCGCCAATATCAACATATCAAGTCTTGGAAAATCAAAGCCTTGGATCTGTGATCTCTCTCACTGCCAACAAGTATTCCCGAGGCTTCGGCTAACTCTCTCTTCCACTTTTTCGTATAGCCCTCAACATCTTCTATCCCTAATTTTTCTGTTTGATGAAGCAAAATCTCCCATTGGTTGGGGTGCGCATTCCAGTTTTCACCTACAAACGCACTGTTCCCATTTTTAAGTGCCTGTCCCTGTAATGGCAATGCAATCAAATTGCCAATGCTGCCTGCCACATCCTGAGAGGGATACATTCTGTCATAGTAATGCAATGATCTTTTTTACATCCAATTTAATCCACTTGGTATTTTCACACTCATCACAAAGAATCTTCTCACCACACTGTTTCAGACAAAGCTTCTCATTCCATCTATTCTCACATTGTGGGAAATAACCGCCATATTTGCTGCGTTTCGCATAAACATCTTCTCGTCCCCAAAACATAGAAAAAAACATTTTGCCATTTCCTCCGTAATAAAAGCCGGAGCAGTAATACGTCCTCCCTGATCCGGGTCATAGGTTTCCATATGATCTACAGTTTCCTCAAAAGGTTTGACATCATCATATAAGATATTTTCTTTTTTCAACCTTTCTTTCAATCGTTTATTCTCATATTCAAGAAGTCTTACCAGTTTTCTTAAAGATTCCACATCATACGCTTCTATATTCAACGCAATCCCCCTGCCATGCCACACATACTCTAATTATAGTGCAGTCTATTGTACGAATTCAAAGTTATTTACCTTTTTCTCTCCAGCTTCACGACACATTCCACATGATAAGTCTCCGCAAACATATCCACCCCAACCGCATTTCCATCCACGCGATACCCAAGCTTCTTCATATACCTCAAATCCCTTGCCAATGTCTCAGGATTACATGAAATATACACCAGCTTATCCGCCCCCATTTTCTTAATGGAGTCCATAAATTCCTCTGTGCTTCCGCTTCTGGGCGGATCCATGATGACTACATCGGCCCGGTCTCCCCGCTCCGCCATATTTACCATAAACCGGCCGGCATCATTGCAGTAAAAACGGATATTGGAAATCTGATTCAGCTTTGCGTTATTTACAGCATCCCGGACTGCATCCTGATTTAACTCCACTCCGATCACCTGACCGGCTTTGCGGCTGGCTATGATGCCAATGGTTCCGATCCCGCAGTAGGCATCCAGCACTGTTTCCTTTCCTGTAAGCCCAGCCAACTCAATGGCCAGATTATAGAGCTTCTCTGTCTGTACCGGATTCACCTGATAAAAGGATTTTGAAGAAATACGGAAGGTACAGCCACAGAGCTGGTCCGTGATATATCCCTTTCCATAAAGAACCTGCTCCCGGTCTCCCAATACCATACTGGTTCCCCGGCCATTGATATTCTGTACAATGGTTGTGATCTCCGGATGCCTTTCCCGAAGTGCCTTTATAAAATTGTTCTTTGAAGGAAATACCGGTGATGCAGTAACCAGTACCACCATGATCTCCCCTGACTGAAATCCTTTCCGGATCAGCACATGGCGCAGAAGGCCGTATCCCGTATCCTCATCATAGATCCGGATCTTAAAGGATTTAAGCATTCCCCGGATAGTCCCGATAATTTCATCCGCCTTTTCATCCTCGATCAGGCATTTTTCCACAGGCACTACGATATGGGTATTTTCCTGATAAATCCCGGAAATAATATTTCCTCTGCGGTCGCGGTCAAACACCGCATGAACCTTATTTCTGTAATGAAATGGCTGTTCCATTCCAATCACAGTCTGAACCTTGCAGATTCCCTTTAATGTCTCTTCCAGCTGCTTTTTCTTTAATGTCAGCTGCTGGCTGTAGGGCATATCAAGCAGCTGACAGCCACCACATTTTTTGCTTACAGGACAGAGACTTTTCTGTTTTCTTTCCGGTACGCCGGCTCTTCCTGCATCCTTCTTTTTTCCATCTGGCCTTACATCTTTTTTATTCTTTCCTGCATCTGTTCTCTTAATTCGTTCATTCGCCTCTCTCTTTTCCATATATTTACAAACTCTCCTTTTTCATAAATCTATTATATTCTTTCTTATCTGCTATCGACATTTTATCACAGATTCCTTATAATGTGTAACAAAACCGCTGTATATCCGACAGCTGCCCCAACCGCACGGTTATTCCTTCACTGCATTTAATTCTGCCGCACAGACACTGCAAAAATACGAGGTATTCCTATGACAAACCAATTACAACCACCGTTATCTTACCATATTGATCCCACCATCTATGCCGGACGCCCCGCCGATTCCTCCGGACGCCTTCCCAAGGAACTGAGAACCTATGACCTTCTGGATTCCCTGCATATTTCCTACGAGCGTGTAGATCACGACGCCCTTCCCACCATTGAAGCCTGCAGACAGGTGGATGAAATTCTGGGAACCCCCATGTGCAAAAACCTGTTTCTGCGCAATGCCCAGAAAACTGCCTTTTATCTTCTTCTCCTTCCCGGTGAGAAAAAGTTTAAGACAGCCGCCCTGTCCAAGCAGATTGGAAGCGCCCGCCTGTCCTTTGGAGAACCGGAATTTATGGAACAGCTGATGGATCTGACTCCCGGTTCGGTTACGGTTCTGGGGCTTATGAATGATGCCGAAAATAAGATCCGCCTTCTCATTGACCGGGACGTAATAGAAAATCATGCTTTTATCGGCTGTCACCCCTGTATTAACACCTCCAGCCTTAAACTAAAAACACAAGATCTGATTACAAAAATTCTGCCTGCCATCCATCACGACTATACTCTGGTAGACCTTCCGGATGTAAAATAAGTCTGTTATCCATAAAAAAGAGACGCATTCCTCGCCTAAACAGCGTGAAACGACGTCTCTTTCTATTTACACAGTTACATTACAAAATGCTCCGAAAATATGGAAGATGCTTCCAAATCTCTATTCCTCCTGTATTAAATCGCAGCCGTTACCTTCTTAAGCCACTCCTTCTCGTCCCCTTCCAGATACGGACTGATCTTCTCATAAACCTCTTTATGATATGCATTAAACAGCTCCACATCCCGCTCTGTCATCAGGTTCTTGTCCACTGCGTCCACATCAATAGGGACAAAGGTCAGGAATTCAAATTTCATAAACTGACCGTATTCATTCTTCTCATCCTTTTTGCAGAGAATCAGATTTTCCGTACGGATTCCATGCTTTCCTTCGATATACAGTCCCGGCTCGTCCGAGGTAATCATTCCCTCCTCCAATATTCCGTTGTCACAGCGCTCCGGAACCATTTTGAAACGGATTCCGTTGGGGCGCTCATGGACACTTGAAAGATATCCCACACCATGTCCGGTTCCGTGGTCAAAATTCAGTCCCCTGCTCCAGAATGGCTCTCTTGCCACATAATCCAGGCTTAAGCCTCTGCAGCCGTATAAAAACCGTACTGCCTGAAGGCGGAGCATACTGATGAGAACCAGGGTAAAATGCTCCTTTTCTTCTGCTGTCAGTTCTCCCAGTGCAATGGTTCTTGTGATGTCTGTGGTTCCCTCATAGTACTGGCCGCCGGAATCCACCAGATAAAAGCTTTTTGCATCTAAAACTGCATTGCTTTCCTCTGTAGCGGAATAATGGCACATGGCCGCATTGGGGCCGTAGGCAGAAATGGTATTGAAGCTGGGCTCAATATATCCCTCCTGCTCCTTTCTGAAGCCCTCCAGCTTTTCAGACGCACTCATCTCTGTAATGGTTTCTTTTCCAATCTGATGCTTTAGCCAGTACATAAACCTGGTTACTGCAATGCCGTCCTTAATATGGGCCTTCTTCTCATTCTCCACTTCCACCGGATTCTTTTTGGCCTTTGCCTCTGACGTAGGGTTCATCCGGTCAATGATCTCATTCTGCGCTGCCATAGCCTGATACAGGGCATAATTTCCCTTCTCCCGCTCAAACAGCACCTTTTCTCCCTGAAGCGTTCCTGCTTCCTTATAGATATCATTATATGGAAGAATCACAACACCCATAGACTCCAAGTATCCACAAATCTCATCATTAAGAACAGCCTCATTGATGAAAAGACGCACCTCATCCATAGTAATCATCACATAGGAAAGAACCACCGGATTGTAGGAAATATCATTTCCCCTGATATTTAACAGCCAGGCAATATCATCCAGAGCCGTAAGTACATGAACTGTGGCATGAACCTTTTTCATAGCGGCTCTTACATCTGCAATCTTATCTGCCGCAGGCTTTCCAGCATACTTTTCCTCCAGAATCCAGGCCGGTTCACTTGAAAGCTCCGGGCGCTCCTGCCAGATCATTCCCACCAAATCCTCTGTGCAGGCAATACGGGCACTCTTTTCCCTTAAATTTTTCTCCAGGCTTAAACCGGTAAGTGAATTTACTACCCTTCCGTCAAAGCCCAGACAGCCGCCCTCCGGTACATTTTCCTCCAGATATTCCTGTACAGACGGAACGCCCTCCTGCCCCATTTTCATCATTTTTACACAGCTGCCTTTTAATTCTGCGGCAGCCTGAACAAAGTATCTTCCGTCCACCCACAGACATGCCTCGTTCATGGTAATTACCGCTGTACCTGCTGATCCGGTAAATCCGGTAAGATATTTTCTGCATTTGAAATATTCTCCCACATACTCGGATTCATGGAAATCAGCCGTAGGCACCAGATAGGCATCCATCCGGTATTCCTTCATTTTCTCTCTTAAGCTCTGGATTCTTTCATCTGTTATATGCATCCTTTTTCCTCCTGTCTCTTTCCTTAAGCCTTTCTCAGCGCATCCTCAATGGCTGCACCTATGCCTTCATTATACGTCGGTTGGGCCCGCATTGCAAATGACATCTGCTCTGCTGTCAGTCCATTTGCGATTGCAGTGGCAATTTCCCCAATCATATCCGTTGCCCTGGGGCACATCATCTGTGCTCCTACAATGGTATTGCTGTAGGCTTCAAACACCAGCCGGATAAAGCCGTCCTGTTCCCCTGAGATAATGGAACGTCCATTTTCCTCCATGGAAAAATGACCACATCGCACCTTAAGCCCCCGCAGGCCCGCTTCCTCCTCCGTAAGGCCAACGGTAGCAATCTCCGGATCCGTATAAATACAGTTAGGCACAATGGGAAGGGAAACATACATACCGCTGGGTACTGACTGAAGCCGTATAGTATGAGGACGGCCGGCAATTTTTTCCACCACATATGTACCCTGGGCTGCCGCTACATGGGCCAGCTGAATATCTGCACACACATCTCCGATGGCATAAACACCGGGTTCACTTGTCTCAAACCCCGGTGAAACCGCAATTTTCCCATTTTTCATCTCAAGGCTCACATCCGGTCCGCAAAGCCCCTGTACATTCGGTTTACGGCCAATGGCCATCAAAACCTGACCTGCTCTGGTCCGGATGGGTTCACCTCCTTTGTTGGGGGTAATGACGCAGTTTAAGCCATTTTCCCCCTGTGACAGCTCCGTAACAGTAGAATCGCAGTAAACCTGGATTCCTTTCCTGCGCAACACACGCTCAAGAGCCGTTGACATCACATCATCCATAGGGGCCATGAGATGCTTTTTCTTCTCCACAATGGTTACATTGGAACAGAGATTGTTAAACAGGGTGGCAAATTCCACAGCGATCACTCCGCCTCCCATGATGGTCAGCCGATCGAAATTCCAGCTTTTAGCCGCCAGAAGCCGGTCGCTGTTCCACACTCCAGGAAGATCTGCTCCAGGAATCTCATTCATCATCGGAACCGCTCCCGCTGCCAGGATCACCGTCTTACCCTCAAAAAATTCCCGGCCTCCCTCTGCCAGCTCTACCTCCACCGTACGTCCCCGGCGCAGTGTGCCTTTTCCGTATATTACCTCCACATGATTCTTCTCAAACAGTCCCTCTACACTTCCTCTGTACCGGTCCACTGCCTTCTTTTTGTAAGACTGCATTTTTTGAAAATCAAAGGAAATAAAATCGGTAGACACGCCAAATTCATCACAGTTCTGCATCATCCGGAACATACCGGAAGCATACAAAAGCGCTTTGGTTGGAATACATCCCCTGTTTACACAGGTACCGCCTATTTTCTTCGTCTCAATCACAGCCACCTTAAGTCCAAACTCCGCTGCCTTAAGGGCGCCTGTATAGCCTCCCGGCCCGGCGCCGATTACTATTACGTCAAACTGTTTTGCCATCTCATTCCTCCTCATATCCATCCAAAATGCCGGCAGGCATTCCATACCCCGTCCCGGTCAATGGGATCTGTCACATAATCGGCAGCCGCCTTCAGTTCCTCCACGGAATTACCCATGGCAATCCCGATTCCCGCCCTGGAAACAATCTCAAAATCATTCATACTATCCCCAAAAGCCACTGTTTGTGACAGATCCATTCCGTAATACTCACAGAGGCGCTTTAACCCCTCTGCCTTGGACGCCTCATTTTCCACTACATCTGCCCCGGTTTTTCCTGCAAACATGAAAAACTTACATTCCGGAAAATGCTCCTCAAGCTCTCTCACGCGATCCGGGCCTCCTATATAGGCCAATGTCCGCACCGGAAGCTCCAAAAGCTTCATAGGATCCTCAAAATGGCGGCTGGTTTCTCCCCAGCGCAGCACATCAATCCGCTCTACCTCCTCGGGCGCAGTATAATAATCCCCATTCTCCATCGTTACGCCAAGAGCAATCCCTCGCTCCTTCCCAAATGCCAGCAGACGTTTCAAAAGCTTCTTGTCCATAGTATGCTCATACAATGTCTTCCCTTCCGCAACTACACGGGTGCCGTTCATATGGATTACCGCATCCGGCTGGAGCTGATCCCTGTACCCAACACTCAGGGGCAGATCCATATTTCGTCCGCTGGCAATCACGATCACATTATCTTTTCTCAAAATTTCCAGCGCCTTAAGAGCGCTTTCTGTAATTTTCCATGTCTTATGATCCAAAAGGGTCATATCCAGATCAAAACTAACGATCCGTTTTCTCATTCTGTCCATTTTCTCTGTCCTTTCCTGTCCTAAGCCAGTTTTATCCAGCAATGTATTTCATAAAAAACATATTTTTTCGTAAAAATACTTTTCAAAATGAAAAATATATGCTATACTACAATAGTTCGTTCGACACGGAGTATGGCGTAGCTTGGTAGCGCGCTCGGCTGGGGGCCGAGAGGTCGCAGGTTCAAATCCTGTTACTCCGATTTTTCCTTTAAAATCAAGGGTTTTCGATGATTTTTGTCATCGAAAGCTCTTATTTTTTTGATTACCCTTTCGCTAATTTTCATTTGCCTGCATCTATTTTAAATATATCTTACCATTCCCTATAAAAGATTGCAATATTTCAATATTCTGGTTTTTCATATTGGTTTAAATCCCTGTTTTCATAAATACAACGCTTACCATTTCTCAGCCAGACTCTGCATCAAAGAAAATGCTGCAAAAAAACATGAGTACTACAAAATACTAAAAAACTGCAGCTTCGGTTATAACGTTGTTCCTGATAAGGTAACATTATAACCGAAGCTGCTCAAATAAAACCAATCAATGAAAACCGCCGCAAAACACAGCAAACTTTCAGTTTCCAGTTTTTGAAATTCATATATCAGACAATCGTCACATACTCATAATCACAATATCCCTCTGAGTTCTTATTTTCTTTGGAACAGGACCACAGGCAAAGCTTTGCCCCCGTCCAGGTAGCCCGGCTCAGCGGAAATTTCTCTTGAATCTGTGTAAAATGCACACCATCCGTGGAATACGAAAATTTGTAGGTTTTATCGTCTGATAAACTCATGGAAAGCCATAATACATTTCCTTCCAGTTTACTGGAGAACACAAGCCTCTCTTCTGCCTCTCCATGGAACATTTTTTCTGTAACAATTCCCCTATAACAGCGAATCTCCATCTTCTCTCCTGTGCTGTAGAGTCCGGCATATCCATAGATATGTCCTTCCACTCCTATCCCACCGAAGTCTCCCGCTTCTTTCCCTGTAAGCTCCATCTTAACTGTCATGGTCAGCTCTTTTTTCTGTGGGATCTGAGTCAACACATTGGGCGCGTACCACAAATAATTCTCCCGCTCCGGATTTTTCCAGCAAAAAAGCCTTAAATAACCTGGTCGGTCCGTCAGTGAATAGTAAGCACTGTTTGGATTAGCCTGCCACTGCCATTGAAGTCCCAGATGTTTTTCCTCAAAATCATCCGACTGGGCAATGGCATATGACGGCATATCCTCTTCTGGCATATACCAGCTTTCCACTGGTTCCCCAATTCCATCCCCATTTTGATCCTGACCAATGAACGGCCATCCATCTGCAAAACACATAGGCTGAAGATGAACGATGCGTCCCAGTTCGATCACATCCTGAAAATGAATAAACCAGTCTCGTCCATCTGAGGAAGTAACCCATCCGCCCTGATGAGGGCCATTAACTGCTGAATTTCCCTGATGCATTACAATTTTGTACTCATACGGTCCATAAACGGAACGAGAACGAAGGCAAGACTGCCATCCATCTTCCACTCCGCCGGAAGGCATAAGAATATAATAATATCCATTTTTTTTATACATCTTCGGCCCCTCTGTGGTAGGAGCTATCTGTTCTCCGTCGAAAATCAGTTTTGGTTCAGAAAGCAAACCACGGCAGTTGGGATCTATTTCCACCATAGAGAGGCGGTGTTTCATTCCACAACGGCTTTTAGCATAGGCAAAAACCATATATGCCTTCCCATCTTCATCCCAGAACGGACATGGATCGATCCATCCCTTAGACTTACACAGAAGATTCAGTTCAAATTCCCCATAGGGATCTCTGGAACGGGCTACCAGAATGCCCTCATCTACTAAAGGAATGAATACGAAGAAAGTTCCCTCATGGTACCGGATCGAAGATGCCCATGTACCTGATCCATGAGAAGGAAAATCATATTTTTCAAAAGGAAGTGAGGAAACACAATGGTTAATCAGCTCCCAATGTACCAGATCCTTTGAATGCAGCAAAGGCACTCCTGGAAGGTAGGTAAATGAAGATGACACCATATAATAGTCTTCTCCGACCCGAATTACATCCGGATCAGAATAATCAGCATATAAAATTGGATTCTGATATTGCTGCATATTCAATTTCCTCCTTTACCCTTTCAGACCAGAAGTAGCAATTCCCTCTACAAAATACTTCTGGGCTGCAAAAAACAGAATGATCAACGGAATTACAGATACCAGCGCCATGGCCATAACCTGGTTCCACTGAATATTGGATGTTACGTCAATGCTGACTCTAAGAGCCAGAGACAGTGGAAACTTGGATACAGTATTAATATAAATATTGGTATTGAAGAAATCATTCCATGTCCAAAGGAACTGGAACAGTCCTGCTGAAAACAGGGCCGGCTTTAACAATGGAAGAAGAATCTTCATAAAACACTGGAAAGGACCACAGCCGTCAATATAAGCAGATTCATCCAGATCTCTGGGAAGTCCTCTTAAAAACTGCACCATCATAAACACAAAAAACGGATAGCATGCTACTGCTGCGGGAGCATAAAAGGTCATATAGGAATCCAGCCAGCCCAGCTTGTTAAACAAGGCATAGCGCGGAATGATAATAACAGCATTTGGCAGCATCAGAGTTGCTATCAGCACCATAAACAGCGCCTTGTTTCCTGGAAAATCGAAACGTGCAAAACCATAAGCCACAATAGAACAGGATACCAAAGTCAAAAAGGTTGTAGGAACCACCAAAGCAAACGTATTGATAAAATACTGAGCATAGGTATAAGTTCCCGTTGTCTTCCATCCTTTCACAAATGCTTCAATCACCCAGCTCTCTGGCAGAAGGCGCAGACTTCCAAAAATTTCATTGTTTGTCTTAAAACAGGCAAAAAACATCCATATAACCGGAAAGAGCATAGCTACACCGCCGATAGCCAGAAAGGTGTAGGTAAACCCATTTTTTATTCTTTTCTCTCTCATGGCTTCCTCCTAATTATCATAATAAACCCACTTCTTTGAAGTAGCAAACAGCACTGCCGTCATGATCAGGATCACAATGAACAGAATCCAGGAAGTGGCACATGCATATCCCATCTTGAAATATTTAAAAGCATCTGTATACAACTTCATACCCAGAACGTAGGTACCTTTGTTTGGTCCTCCGTTCGTAACTACAAAAGCAGAGGTGAAATTCTGCAGGGCAGTAATCAGCTGCATAATAATATTGAAAAATGCGATGGAGGTAATCATAGGGAGGGTGATCTTGAAAAACATTCTCGGTTTGGATGCCCCATCAATTCTGGCAGCCTCGTAAAGTGACTGCGGAACCTGTTTTAAGGCTGAAAGAAACAATACCATGGAGGAACCGAACTGCCAGATCTCCAGCATACATATGGTAACTAACGCCATATCTGGTGTCCCCAGCCATTTCACTGGTTCAATATTAAAACAGCCCAGAAGACTATTTACAAAACCATCGTTCATAAACAGCACCTTCCACAAAATTGCCACAGCTACGGAACCGCTGAGCAGGGACGGAATATAATATACTGTACGAATAAAATTAATCCCCTTTAAATTTTTATTTAAGATTACTGCAATGATCAGAGCAAGTACAACCTTTCCAGGTACTGTAATGAACGTATATTTCAAAGTAACAATTAGTGAATTCCAAAATTCCTTATCTTTCGTAAAAAGCTTTATATAATTAGCAAATCCCACAAATTCCGGCTTGCTGAAAATATCATAATCTGTAAATGAATACACCAGGGAGCAAATAAATGGATACAGCTGGAATAACAGAAATCCGAATATCCAGATACTCACATACATGAATCCAATCTTATTCCGTTTGGTCCAGCCTCCGTGCATGGATCCTGACTTTGCGCCTTTTTTTGCCATCTTGTCCTCCTTATCCCTGAAACGGCCCGGGAATGATACCCGAGCCGCCTGCAGATCCTTTTTATCTCATATTTCCGTTGCTGCTTTTTACTGTTAATCCAAAGCACTCAGATAATCATTTAAGAGTTCAATGGCATTATCAGCTGCCTCTTCAGGAGTGCTCTGTCCGTAAGCAATGCTTTCTACTATTTCCTCCTGAATCGCGTAAACCTCGGCACTTGTGGTATACCCCTTGTCACTCTTTCCATTTAATCCTGCAGACAAATCAACAGCCTTTACCACAGTCTCATCTAACAGCCCCTTACCTGCACATAAGCTTCTGCCAGTTGTAGTTGGCGGAATACTTCTTACATCCTTTAATGTCTCCTGGGCAGTTTCATTATTATAGAAGTAGTTTAAGAATTCCACGGCCTCTTTTGCATGGGGCGAATTCTTATTTACGGTCATATACTGTGGCGTATCTGCAAAGAAACCATCATTAATGCGGTCATCTGCCATTGGCATCTGCACAACCGTACACTCCGCTTCAGAAATAGCATCCATCAGCAAATTAATGTTAGAGGATGCACCATAACCGAATACAAACTTTCCATTCATCCATTTTGGATTCGTATGAATCTGTCCTTTAAATGTAGCACTGTCCTCAGCAGGCTCAAATACACCCCAATCATAGCAATCCTTAATGTATGTAAGAGCCTCTACGAGTTCATCCCTTGTAAATCCAAGCTTCTTTTCACTGTCGATAATAAAGGAATTTCCAGTTTTCTGACGAAGATAAGGCCGCAGTACATACTCACATAAAATATGGGTATCTACGTTCATATAGTAGTACTCTGGATTTTCTGCATGAAGCTTCTTGCCGTCCTCTAACATACTCTCCCATGTGATCTGTTTTGACAGATCCACACCACAGACATCCGCAGCCTCTGTGTTAGCCACAGTTGCCAGACAAGACATACCGGTTGGAAGTGCTAACAGCTTTCCATCAAATGTACCAAACTGATCAATAAAGTTTTTATCAAAACCGGATGTATCAAAAATATCCTTGTACTCATAAAAATCCACAAAGAAATCACCTCTTGACACAAAATCCGGCAAAGAATCCACATTCTGCTGCATAATATCCGGTGCAGTACCGTTTGCCAGCATGGTAGAAACCTTATCAATGTAACCCTGATCTGAGTTCATCTCAGCCTCAATTTTGATCTCGGGATGAAGCTTCTGGTACTGGTCAATTACTGCCAGCGTTGCCTCATTTCTCTCATCGCCGCCCCACCACATAAAACGCAGTGTAATCTGCTCTTGAGAAGCAGTCTCACTCTTCGCACTCTGATCTTCCGTTTTGGTATCAGAAGCAGTGTTTGCCGACGGTTCATTGGTACAACCTGTAAGAACACCAGCCGTCATTATCCCCGCCATCACAAGACCTGTAAGCTTTTTTCCATGTTTCATGTTGCCATACCTCCCATATTTGCTTTCACGCTTTGTTTACATTTTGTCTCTTCCTCATTTGACTGCCTTTATTGTACATAAAAAAAACACTTCTGTTAAGAAACTAAGCTTAACAAAAGGTATCTCTGTTTAACCAAACATCCTAATCGGTATCATTTTCTATGATTTTTCTTCCTGAACCACGATCTATGGTTCAAAAAATGTTTTACAGATGATTTTTCTGTGAAGATTTTATATAATATAATTACACAATGCCTCGGCTATACAGCTCCTTCAAAAGCTTGTTTTCAAAACACACATTTTGTTTAAGAAAGGACACGATCTATGTACCAAGTAATCATTGCAGACGACGAAGCGAAAATACGAAGCGGACTGGCCAATCTCTTCCCATGGAATCAGCTGGGATTTGAAATCGCTGCAGTTTGTTCTAATGGAAAAGAGGCCTTGGATTTCGCCATGGAAAATCCAGTAGATCTGGTTCTCTCCGATATACGGATGCCCATTATGGATGGTCTGGAGCTGTCCCGGTTGCTTCTGCCAAAAAAGCCCGTAAAAATGGTATTTTTCAGCGGTTATCAGGATTTTAACTATGCCCGTCAAGCCATGAAAAACGGGGTTTCCGATTATCTTTTAAAGCCTGTGAAATATGAGGATCTCTCTGACTGCCTCACCAGAATTCGGGAAACTCTGGACATGGAAAAAGGACTGGCACAACCTGAAGAGGAAAATTTAAGTTACTACGAAAAAATTATCAACACTGTTACCAGCTATCTGGATCAGGAATACCAAACTGCCAGCTTAGAGCAGGCGGCCCGTCTGGTATCTCTAAGCCCCAATTATCTTTCTCGGCTGATGAAAGATCACTCGGCTCTTAGCTTCTCCGATTATCTTCTCAAAAGCCGTATGGAACATGCTGCCAATATGTTAAAGGACATCCATTTCAAGCAGTATGAAATTGCTTACAGAGTAGGATATGATAATCCAAAGAATTTCTCCAGAGCCTTCCACCAGTATTTCAAAATGACTCCTACACAATATCGTAACTGCAGCGGAGTTACAGAAAAACGCAACGAAAAATAAAGGACATTGATTCCCATGAGAAAACGCAATTTTATTAACTGTTTTTTTTACTATTTTGCCATTATTACGCTCCCTCTTTTAATGGTTTTTCTTTTCTTTTTATTTTTTGTCATTCAGGAAAAGAAACAGGAGATTCAATCCAATGCAAAGCGCTCCGCTCAGGCGGCCAAGGACAATTATTCTCTGGTTATGGATACTGCCGCTACCCAGTATGATATTCTGGCGCGCAATCCAAGGCTCTCTATTTCCCTGAGAAATTTCCTTTCTCATGAGAAAGCGAATTATCTGGATGTAGTTCTTACCAACAGCATCCTTTCCAATTTTACCTCGCTCACCAACAATGCCCCTTATATTGCCTCCGTATATTATTATCTGGACGATTATGATTCTATTCTTACCTCAGACACAGGAGGAATTGTAAAATTATCCCGGTTTTCCGACTTAAGCTGGAAGGATTCCTATGACTCTTCGGATAAAGACCAATGGCTGGAACGCAGACAGATGCACCAATACTCCTATGCAGAACCGATTCCTGTACTTACCTACTTCAAGAAATTAAATATGTTTCGCGGCGTAGTAATGGTCAATATTTATGAGGAACAGCTCAAACAACTGATAACCACCAGTTCCCAGTTAGATTCTTTCTTTATCCTGGATCAGAATGGAAATTTTCTCCTAGAAGCAGGGAAAACAAAACAGTTTACCCATGAAGATCGCGGCCTTCTTGCAAATAAGCTCTCCTCTGTTTCTCTGTCCCCCTTTGAAGGCTGGTTTCCTTTCAGCAATGGTTCCTGCTATACTCGAATGATACCAGCAGACTGTGATACCTATATTGCCGCCTGTATCAGCTACTCCAATTATTATCGCGATTTTTATCCGCTCCTGCTGCAGTTGCTCATGGTGCTGGCTGCAATGGTTTTTGTATCCCTATGGATTGCCTTTACCATCACACGAAAAAATTTTCAGCAAATCGACTACTTTGTAAATCTATTCTCTGATGCAGAGCGCGGTGTATTCCGCCAGGAAAAACCTGACTTTCTCAGAGATGAGTATGATCTGGTACTCAACAACATTGTCCAGCTGTTCTTAAACCAGACCTTCCTAAAAAATCAGCTGGCCCTAAAGGATCAGAAACAGAAATTGGCGGAGATGAAGGCACTTCAGCTGCAGATCAATCCCCATTTTCTCTTTAACACCCTGCAAACTCTGGATTTCAAGGCGTTAGAATATACCGGGCAACCCACAGCCATGAATCAGATGATCCAAGCCCTGTCAGATATTCTCAAATATTCCCTCCAGAATCCACATTCTATGGTGACTTTAAAAGATGAGATTGACTATCTGAAAAAATATGACAGTATTCAACGCTGCCGCTATGAAGACAAATATATTTTGTACTATGAATACGAAGAAACCCTTGAAAATCTTCCCATAATGCGGCTGATTTTACAGCCCCTGATTGAAAACAGCCTGTACCACGGCATCAAGCCCTTAGATGATTCAGGTTTTATCAAGCTTCGTATTGTAAGACGAAAAAATCATCTGATCGTTTCCGTCATTGACACAGGTGTGGGAATGGACCGCCAGGCAATCACAGCACTCTATAAAAGAATAGACAATCCCGACAGCGACAACATTGGTCTTACTAATGTAAACAGCCGTCTGGTTATGAAATACGGCCCGGAAGCACATTTAAAAATCAACAGTAAAAAAGGAATGGGGACTTGCATATCTTTCCGAATACCAATTTAAAACTGCAGTTTTTCTAACCTGAATTCATATAGCTTCTTAGTATAAAAAGGAGTGAGCATCCCCCTTCCTATGCTCACTCCCTGATATTCCACGCCCTCTTTACGGAACGCGGGCCTTTTTACATCCCCAACTGAAACAATCCCTTCATTGCAGGATAAATCTGCTTAAATACCTGATACCGCTTTTCGTATTTTTCCACCAACCCAGTCTCCGGCTCAACGGTATCAACAATCTTCACCAGCTTCTCTGCCGCTTCTTCCACCGTTTCAAATTCCCCGCAGCCGACTGCTGCCAGCATAGCGCCCCCATATCCGGGGCCTTCTTCGCTTTCAATCACATCGACCTTCAGATTCATTACATTCGCGATAATTTTCTTCCACAGCAGACTCTTTGCCCCGCCGCCGCAGATTTTGGTACGCTCAATCTGAATCCCCAGACTTCTGGCCACTTCCAGAGAATCTCTGAGTCCAAATGCCACACCTTCCAAAACAGCCTGCGTCATGTCCTCTCTTGCTGTATCCATGGTCATTCCGATAAAAGCGGCTCTTGCTTTGGGATCATTGTGAGGCGAACGTTCTCCCATCAAATAGGGCAGATAGTAAACATGATTTTCACCCAGTTTTGTAATACTGTCCTGCTCTCTTTCATACTCTGTTGTCTTTAAAATTTCATCCATCCACCACTTATTGCAGGAAGCAGCGCTGAGCATACATCCCATCAGATGGAAGCTTCCATCTGCATGAGCAAAGGAATGCAGTGCATTGTGTTCATCCACTCCGAATTTTTTACTGGAAATGAAAATAGTTCCGGAAGTTCCAAGTGAAATATTGCATTTTCCCTCTCCGACGGTTCCAGTCCCCACAGCAGCCGCTGCATTGTCTCCGGCTCCTGCTACGACCCTCACCGCTTCCGTAAGCCCCAGCCTGTCTGCAATTTCTTTCTTCAATAAACCAACCACTTCATAGCTTTCAAACAATTGCGGAAGCTGTTCTTCTTTCACTCCGCAAATATCCATCATTTCTCTGGACCAGCATTTATGCTCCACATCCAAAAGCAGCATCCCTGAAGCGTCAGAATAATCCGTACAATGGATTCCCGTAAGCATATATGCCAGATAATCCTTGGGCAGCATAATTTTGCTGATACGGGAAAAATTTTCCGGCTCATTTGCTTTCATCCAGAGAAGCTTCGGTGCGGTAAAGCCTGCAAATGCGATATTTGCTGTATATTTAGATAATGCTTCTTTTCCGATTACTTCATTGAGATGCTCTGTTTCCTTCGCTGTTCTTCCGTCATTCCAGAGAATCGCAGGGCGGATCACCTGATCCATCTCGTCCAGAACCACCAGTCCGTGCATCTGGCCGCCAAATCCGATTCCTGCAATCTGTGTTCTGTCACACTCTGCTGTCAGCTCTTTCATTCCCTCCATAGTTTTTTCAAACCAGTCCTGAGGATTCTGCTCGGACCAGCCGGGATGAGGAAAATACAGGGGATATTCCTTTGATACAATTTTATGAATGGTTCCGCCCTGATCCATCAGCAGCAGTTTCACTGCTGATGTACCAAGGTCAATGCCTATATATAACATGTTTCTCTCCCTTTATTTCCACGGATTCTCTGTAGGATATCTTACTCCCGCAGGCTGGTTATAACCGATTTCCTCAACAGGAACCCCAATATACTTAAATACCTCAAACAAAGCCTTTCCATGGTTTCCAAATGCAACTGCACCATGATGTGGGAAATTCTTTTCAATCAGCACATGGCGGTAAAATCTTCCCATTTCAGGAATTGCAAATACACCAATGGAGCCGAAGGAACGTGTTGCAACAGGAAGAACCTCTCCCTGTGCAATATAGGCTCTGAGCTTACAGTCAGCCGTGCTCTGCAGACGGAAGAATGTAATATTTCCCGGTGCGATATCTCCCTCTAAGGTTCCCTGTGTCACCTCTTCCGGAAGAGAACGTGCCATGATCAGCTGATATTTCATTTCACAGAAGGACAGTTTTTCAGACGGCGTATTTCCACAGTGGAATCCCATAAAGGTGTCTTTATGAGTATATGGGAATTTGCCTTCTATTTCTTCTTTATACATATCTGCCGGCACATTATTATTGATATCAAGGAGGGTTACCGCATCTTCGCTGACAACGGTTCCGATCAATTCACTCAAAGCACCGTAGATATCTACCTCACATGATACCGGAATCCCCTGAGCGGTCAGACGGCTGTTTACATAGCAGGGCACAAATCCAAACTGTGTCTGGAACGCCGGCCAGCACTTTCCTGCAATTGCCACATATTTGCGGTACCCTCTGTGCTCCTCAATCCAGTCCTTTAAGGTAAGCTCATACTGTGCCAGCTTTTCAAGGATCTCCGGCTTCTTATTTCCGGCGCCAAGCTCCTCTTCCATTTCCTTCACAACCGCCGGGATCCGCTCATCTCCAGCATGCTTGTTAAATGCCTCAAACAGATCCAGCTCTGAATTTTCTTCAATTTCAACTCCTAAATTGTAAAGCTGCTGAATGGGCGCATTGCATGCAAGGAAATTTAATGGACGCGGCCCGAAGCTGATAATTTTCAAATCATTCAATGCGATCACTGCTTTTGCAACCGGACGGAACTCTGCGATCATATCTGCACATTCTTCAGCTGTTCCAATGGGATACTCCGGAATATAGGCTTTGATATTTCTCAGCTTCAGGTTATAGCTTGCATTGAGCATTCCGCAGTAAGCATCGCCGCGGCCCTGAATCAGGTTGTCCCCACGCTCCTCTGCCGCAGCCACAAACATCTTCGGTCCGTCGAAATGCTTTGCAAGCAGTGTTTCAGAAATTTCAGGTCCAAAATTTCCAAGATATACAACCAGCGCATTGCAGCCGGCAGCCTTGATATCTTCCAGCGCCTGCACCATATGAATCTCACTTTCCACAATACAAATGGGACATTCATAAATATCCCTATCCCCATATTTTTCCCTGTATGCTTTTATCAAAGCCTCTCTTCTGCTGACAGATAGACTCTCCGGAAAACAATCTCTGCTTACTGCTACTACTCCGATTTTCAATTCTGGCATATTTTTCATTGTATGTACCCACCTTCTTATTATTTTAAACTGTTACATTTTCACCCTTTAAGCCGCAGAATGCACCTACAATCCCAGCTTCCTCATGTGCGATCAGCCATTTGTTTTTGGCAGCAAGCAGTCTGTCCTCTCCCTCTGTCCCTGCTGCAAAATCCAGCTCCGTATTCGTTCCTTTCGGCAGCACAACCACACATCGGAAACCATTTTCACCCTCTGCCGTACATGGCGCATAGTGAAGTGTTGTTGCATAAACCTCAATCACCGTACCTGCAGGTACAAAAAAAGCCTCCACGCGAGAAGTGTCATATGTATCGTCTGCTTCAATATCCTGCTCCCGTCCAAGGAGCAGAACAAGGTTGTTTACTGCAATATTAATTTCAGAAGAACGATGATATTCCAGCCCATTCAGCTTTCTGTTATCACCATTGCAATATCCGATTTGAATTGGAAGGCCGCCAAATCCGCGGTTTTTCATCTCCTCTGCATCAGGCAGAGCCTCCATTTCTTCCACAGACGGAACATATACGACTTCTCTTGTTAAAGGCGTATGCTCCATTTCTGCCAGGATTCCGTCTACATGATATCCCGTCAGAATTTTACCGTATTTTTTAAATGATTCCTCATTTATATTCTGAATCTGCATCATTGTCTCCTTTCTTATTAGAATGTTTTCTGTTAAGACCATGATAACAGCTTCCTTTTATCTTATCGACCTTTTATTTATCCATACAACTGCACTTTTTTGTCTTTTTTATATCTGTTCCGATGAATGGGACGATTCTGTTTTTCTCCGCAGATACTCGCTTGGAAGCATCCCGTATTTCTTTTGAAATGCCTTTGCAAAAGCCCTGCTGCTTGGAAATCCATGGTGAAAGGCCACTTCACTGACCGTATGCTCCGTCCGGCTCAGTTCCGTAAACGCATATTCTACACGTACTCCCTGCAGATAATCCTTATAATTGATGCCTGCATATTTTTGAAACATTCTTGAAATATATGCAGGAGTATATCCAAACACCTCAGCCAGCGCTTCCAATGACAGCTCCTCCTGATAATGTTCTTTCATATAATTCGTAATGGGAGTAAGTTTATTTAATTTTCTGTTTTGTTTCAGCAATTCATCTTTTACGTCCAATTCACGGTAAACAGAAACAAGCAGATATAACAGCATATAATATCCGCTTTTTACCCGCATATCATATCCCGTCTCTTTTTTCCCGTATGCAGCAAACATTTCCCGGATCAGATCCACGACCTGGACATCCTGCTTTTTTGCTTCATGTGTAAATCGAATGTACTGCTCCCCGGTAAAGTAATCAGAAAATGTTTTTAATGGAATCTGTATCACTACTGTTTTGTTTGGCTCCGGTGAATCAATGGCATGTATCTCATTTGAATTCACCAGAACAAACTCACCTGGATTCAGCTCCTGTTCCAAATCATTCAAATAGAATTTTAAATGACCCTCAAACACCATAAAAATTTCAATGGAGCGATGCCAGTGTTTATCCCGGAAATAATTTCCCTTCTCCCCTTCAAATAAAAACATCTTAAAGGGTAAATCTTCATTTGGCACTACAATTTCGTGGTTTGACTGCATCTTTCAAAACTCCTGATCGTTTCATTCTTTTTACTGTCTTTGTCTTAAATGTATTGTATCAGTACACTGATGTGACGGCTAGTCCCAAATGTATGAAAAATCATAACAAAAAGGAGTGAGCATATCCATTTATATACTCACTCCTAAACCTTTCAAAATAGATCTATTGAATCTGATCCAGCATTGATTCTCCAATGGTTCCATCCGGCATCCTTACATTGAAATTTTCTGCAATCGTAGCCCCTATTGCCGCAAAAGAATCTGCCTCATTTAATGTTCCTGCACCCTTCAGATCTTTTGCATAAAGAAGCAGCGGTACCTGTTCTCTGGTATGATCAGTTCCCTGATAAGTCGGGTCATTTCCATGATCTGCCGTAATCATCAGCAGATCCTCATCTCCCATCAGTTCCAGCAATTCTCCCAGCTTTTCATCAAACTGCTCCACTTCTTTTGCATATCCTTCCGGGTTTCTGCGATGCCCCCATACTGCATCAAAATCTACCAGATTCACAAAACATAATCCTTCAAATTCACTATGTTCCATAATATCCGCTGTCTGCTGCATTCCATGAACAGAGCTGTCTGAATGATACGTTTGTGTGATTCCTTCTCCATCAAAAATATCATGGATCTTTCCCACAGCAATCACTGACAGACCATTCTCCTTCAATGCGTCCAAAGCTGTTTTTCCGGAAGGCTTTAAAGCATAATCCTTTCGATTACTGGTACGCTTAAATTCTCCGCGTTTCTTTCCCACATAAGGCCTGGCTATCACACGGCCCACCTTCCACTCATCTTTAAGTGTAATTTCTCTGGCAATTTCACAGCAGCGGTAAAGTTCTTCCAGATCAAATGTTTCTTCATTTCCGCAAATCTGAAGCACAGAATCAGCTGAAGTATATACGATCATATGACCGGTAGCAATCTCTTCTTCTGCCAGTTCATCCAGAATCTCTGTTCCACTGGAATTCTTATTTCCAATCACTTTATGACCGGTACGCTGTTCTAATTCTTTAACCAGTTCCTCTGGAAACCCTGTCTCTGAAAATGTGACAAACGGTTTTGCAGTCTGAATTCCCATCATCTCCCAATGTCCGGTCATGGTGTCCTTTCCACGGCTTTTTTCATTCAGCAAGGCGTAGTAGCCTAACGGTTTTACAGCCGGCTCTACTCCTTTCAGCGGATGGAGATTAGCAAGTCCCAGCTTCTGAAGGTTTGGAATGTTCCACTGGCCCACATATTCTGCAATATGTCCCATCGTATCGGCGCCTTCATCTCCATATGCTTTTGCGTCATGAGCATTTCCCGCACCAAAAGAATCCATAACGATCAAGAATATTCGCTTGAATTTCCTCATTCCATTTTTCTCCTTTTTCCTTCACTTATCGCTCTGTGGGTACCATCTGAATCGCACCTGTAGGACACACGATTTGGCAAAGTCCGCATCCCGTACATTTCTCCGTGCAGACCAAAGCTTTTCTTGGACTGGTCTCCAGCTGAATTGCCTGCTTTCCGCCGTCACTGCAGGAGACAGCACATTTCCCGCACCCAATACATTTATCTGGATCCACTAAAGCTGCCAGCTGCTGCTTTAAAGACAGATTTCTTGCCGCAGAAGCCATGTGATTCAAAGAATATCCACGGAACTCATCCAGAGACTGATATCCTTTTTCCATCATAAATTTTTCCAGATAAGAAATCATCTGCCTGATTATGCCATAGCCTTTATACATAACTGCTGTTGCGCTCTGCAGTGTGTCAGCGCCCAGACACAGATACTCTAATGCATCCTTTCCATCTGTGATTCCTCCAACTGCTGAAATACCAAACGGCTTTTCTTTTGCAGCAAGAGCCATTTTATAAATACAATGCTGAGCCATAGGTTTAATGAACGCTCCAGACAATCCCATGGGTGCACTTTGTCCTATTATATCCGGAATATGTACCATACGTTCCGGATTCAGAGGACCGATTCCATGAATAGAATTGATTCCGGTCACTGCATCTGCTCCGGCTTCAGCCGCATACAGAGCCATTTTTCCAATATCATTGACATGAATTGACAGTTTGGCTATCACCGGGATCTGAACTTCTTCTTTTACCCAGCGAATTACCTGCTGCATCAGCTCTTTCTCCTGGCAGATCATCACGCCTGCTTCGCTGTCAATACAGGACAGACAAAGCTCCAACGCATCTGCTCCGGCATTCTGGGCCTTTCTGGCCAGCGTTTTCCAATCCGCTTCTACATATTGAGCCTTTACACTGATAATCAGCATCTTTTCCGGATACCGTTCCTTCACTTTCGCAAAGTCTGCAAATGCTGCGTCTACACACTTGTCCATAACAAAGTCGATATTCCCCATGCCGGTAACGCCTTTTGCTCCGGAAGCAGAAATAGGAAGCATTCTGGGAGACAAGCTTAAATTCAACTCATCCTGAAGAAAAGAGATGCTTTTTGTAACTGCTCCAGCCCATCCTTCTTCAAATGCTCTGCAGATCATCTCTCCTGTCGCACTAACGGGAGAAGAAGCCAGAATGAATGGATTTTCACAGCGGAATCCACAATAATTTGTTTCCATATTTAATGCCATAGTTGTTTCCTCCATCTTAGCTTATACGTCCAGCAGCTTTCCCCATCCCTGGAAGGACAATTTTTCTAACCCACACAACTTCAATGCCTCCCGAACAGCTGCGGTTACGGAATCAAACACAACCGCTCCTGACCGTTTTTCGATCAAGTCCGCTCTCCAGGCAGCAGCCAGGTTCGTACAGACAACTGCAATCCCCTCGCCATGGCCTGCGCCTGTGCTGCAGCACAGGGTCTCCAGCTGTTCCTTCGTGACACTGCCTATCTCTGTATTTTCCGTGATTCCAAGGCCGGTCACTCCTGCTGCTGTAAGCCCCAGCTTCTCATACTCCCGAATAATTGCGTCATTCATTTCTTTAATATAAGGTGTCACAAGATGCAGACGCTTTATATCAAAATCCTGATAACTTCCTACCAGCCCCAAAGACGCTGTGCTCATGGGAATCTTGGTTTTTTCTTCAATCTTCTGGCACATCTCTCTGTCACGCTCAATTCCCAGCCAGCTTCCTGCCGTTCCGTTCCAGATAATCGCATCTACCTTGGCCTGAGCAAGCTGATCGGCTGCCCGAAGCATCGTATCCACAGCAAATTGTCTGGTAGAGTTATCATCCAGAGAAACATTTACGACCTCCAGTCTGGAATAATGAACGGTAACTACATCCTCCATACCGAAAAAAATACGGCTGCATATTGGTTCTACTACAGTATTAGAGGAAGGAACGATCATACCAATCCGCTTAGGAAACCGCACTGTCTCTGTTCTGTTTCTGCCTGTCTCCATGATGCCTACGCCTCCATACGATAGTCAATGCCTGTCTTATCCTTCACAAGCTTTAATATCCTTGCTGTTGAACGATTGGCATCCTCTACAATCTGATTTAAATCTCCTGCCAGGAATATGCCATTCTCGATTAACACATTTCCATTCACGATGGTTGTGTCTGCCAGATGATTATTTCCACAGTACAGCAGTGCTCCCCTTGGATCTGTCAATGCTCCGGCATACCCCGGCTGTATCATGGAAAACAGTACAAGATCGGCTGCCATTCCCTCTTTCAGCATACCAATGTCATCCCTGTTCAGACATTTTGCACCGTTTACCGTTGCCATCTCAAATACTTCTTTTGCATTGATCCACCGCTCCGGTCCATAGCCTGGATGTCCGCCGTCAATCCGGTGAACATAAAGCATGGTTCTCAGCTCTCCCAGCATATCTCCGCTGTCGTTGCTGGCTCCGCCGTCTACACCGATACTTACGGGAATCCCCCGGTCTCTCGCTTCCAGTGCCGGAGCAATCGGGTATCCCAGTCTCATATGACAGGACGGCGACTGGGTCACAGACGCGCCGTTTCTCGCTACAATATCCAGTTCTTCTGCATTATGACGGCTGATATGGGCAAAAGATACATTTTTATCGATCCAGCCGATTTTCTCCAACCACTGATGAGGTCTGCAATTATACAGCTCTCCACACTTTTTGATCTCATCTGGTCTTGGATGAAGATGAGTATGACACAAACCGCCGCGATTATCTGCCATCTTCTTCAATTCTTTCATAAATTCCGGATTCTCAAATACCACAGTAGTAGGGCCTACGCCTACGCGGCTCATGGAAAAACGGCTGTCATCATGGTATTTTTGAAATGTTCTGTCACATGAATCCAGAATATCATCATAGGACTCCACCAGACTCCCGGCATCAATCCCCAGCCGTTCCTTCATTTCTGCAGGCAGGTTTCCCTCCATTACAGGCATACAGCCACGGAATCCGTGAAACCGCAGTCCCAGCTCTTTTACGGCCTCAAATTCTGCATCCATTAAATCATGTTTTCCATGGGGGAAGAAATACATAAAGTCCATAGATGTGGTACATCCTGTCATCAGGAGCTCTGCTGTAGCCAGACGTGCTGCCGCCTTTACGTCCTCTTCTTCCATATTTTCCCATGCTCCGTATGAGTAAAGAAGCCAGCCCAAAAGATTTCCCTTCTGCATGATCGGAATATTTCTGGTAATATTCTGATAAAAATGATGATGGGTATTGATAAATCCAGGAAGTGCCAGCTTCCCAGTTCCGTCTATCACTTTTACCCCATCAGCAGGCACATCCAGCTTCGTCCCGATTTTTTTGATCACATTTCCTTCTATATAAATGTCTGCATTCTCCAGAAATGTATCCTCTTCATCCATACAATAAAGGTACCGAATATTTTTAATCAGCAACCGTTCCATCGTTACCTCCCCAGCTTCTTGTCTTCTTCAATTAAAATCCGCAGACCCTCAATTGCTGTTTCCATCGCAGCCTGGAGGTTTACTTTCTTGTACGCCATAACGGCAGATGCACGGCAGTTTCTGATGGAAGAAACGATGAAAATCGCAGCAGCCTCCATCTCAGAACACATTACATTCGAGCGTTCCCACGCCTGCCAGCGGGATTTTACATAGTCGCTGTTGGGCATATTATCCGGCTCAATCTCCGCATAAAATGCATCTTTCGAATGGGTAATACCCTCTGCAAAATTATAACCCAGCTTTTTAGCTGCTCTGGCCAGTGCATCTACTACATGACGGTCAGCCACTGCCGGATAAGCCAGAGGAACGTAAGAAATCGTTGTCCCTTCATCCCGTACTGCTGCAGTGTTGATCACACCATTTAAAGACATATCCTGGGAGGCGGGACACACACGCCCGGAAGTTCCCACGCGAATAAACGTATCTGCACCGCAACGAATCAGTTCTTCTACTACGATTGCTGTAGACGGGCTGCCCATACCAGTAGAAGTAACAGATACCTTTTCTCCGTTCAATGTTCCAGTCCAGGTTTTACACTCCCTGTTGTGAGCCACCAGTTTTGCATCATCAAACATAGATGCGATCACATCCGTACGGAATGGATCTCCAGGAAGCAGCACATAACGACCCACATCCCCTTCCTTACAATTTATATGATACTGTTTTCCTTCCTCATTTAAAAACGGCATATTATTATCCTCCTGTTCATATAAATACAGTCTGTGTTATCTCGCACCTTTATCATAAGGAACACCGGATGCCTTTGGCGCCTGGGATCCCTTCGTATTAAGTGCCAGAACAATCAGGGTTGCCAAATATGGAATCATTTTATAAATACTGCTTGGAATGCCAAAATCTGCAAGAATCGGAATTCCTGAGTATGCAGAAGATATGGTCTTCATGATACCAAAAAACAGAGCTGCTAAAAGGATCTTTCCAGGTTTCCACTGACCGAAGATCAAAACAGCCAGGGCCAGGAATCCATATCCTGATACAGATGCATTGAAACTGGTAGAAGTAGGAATGATGTATACCAGTCCGCCAATACCAGCTAACGCGCCTGAAATCAGTACACCCATATAACGCATTTTATAAACGCTGATTCCCACAGATGCTGCTGCCTGCGGATGTTCACCACAGGAACGCAGACGAAGTCCAAATCTTGTTTTATACAGAACTACACAGGAAACCACCAGAATCAGAATTCCCAGATAAGTAGTAATATAGGCATTCTGGAAAAACATTCCTCCTATCACCGGAATATCTCCCAAAACCGGTATTTTTTCAATTCGGAACTGATTCTCAAACGGAATCTGCTGCACATTGCGGATTACTCTGGCAACAAAAATAGCAAATGCCGGAGCGAACATATTGATTGCTGTACCGCTGATACTCTGATTTGCCTTCATATTTACAGAGGCATATGCATGAACCAGAGATACCACCATTCCGGTCACCATAGAAATCAGCAGTGCAATCAGCAAAATCGGCTGTCCGGGAAGTACACCTTGAAACAGATTGATAAACAGAATCCCGGCAAATCCGCCCAGCACCATGATGCCCTCCAGAGCAATGTTGATAACACCGCTTCGCTCACAGAACATTCCTCCCAGTGCAACGATCAGCAGCGGGATGGAAAAAAGCATCATTTGTTGAACCAAAAAATATAATAAACTCATGTCACTTCTCCTTTCACGCCGTCTTATCTGCCGTATCCGTCTTTTTCCCCGAGAATACCTTGCTGACTACACCCCTGAATACCAACGCAAATGCACTGAAATAGATAATTACAGAAATAATAATATCGATAACCTCAGGAACGAAATTATACAGCTGCATCTGATCTCCGCCCACCTTTAAGTATGCGATAAAAATACCGGAGAAGATAATACCGATTGGATTATTCATAGCAAGCAGCGCTACCGGAATACCGTTAAAGCCTTCTGCTGCCAGCGTATCTACTACCTGAATTCCGTTTCCGGAACCTGCAAGGTAAAGCAAACCGCCGCCCAGACCAGCCAGAGCACCTGCAATTGCCATAGAAGAAATCACATTTTTCTTTTCATTCATACCTGCATAACGGCCTGCTTCACTGTTATAGCCGCAGGCTTTCAATTCATAACCAAACACAGTCTTTTGGAGGATGACCCAAATTGCAACACCTGACAGAATTGCAATCAGAATTCCCGCATTAGCACTGGATGGACGGTTATTATAGCGGAAGATCATATCCATTCCCATCTTTGGAAGAATTGCATCTGCGTCTACCGGAAGAGACTGACTCTGCAGCGGATCATAAATGAACGCACTCACCAGAGCATTCACAGAATACATTCCAATATAATTCATCATGATACATCCAATTACCACATTTACGTTTCTTGTTGCTTTTAAAATACCAGGAACCATTCCCCATAAAGCACCAGCCAGAATCGCTGCTAAAAGAGCTACGATCCAGTGAAGAGCACCCGGTAAAAATGTAAAACGCACACCTACAAACACTGCCGCGAATGCCCCGACGATAAACTGACCGGATGCTCCGATATTGAAAAGTCCGGTCTTACTGGCAAATCCCACAGATAAACCTGTCATGATCAAAGGTGTTGCATAGTACAGTACCTGCCCCATGTTCTTTAAGTTTGACAGACCGCCCAGAAGAATTGCTGTAAAGCCCTGACCTGCCTGTGCCGGATTACTTGCTACTAAAATAATCAATCCGACAAGCATTCCCAGAAGAATTGCCATAACAGACGCCAGAAAACTGGAAACGCCGGATGGAAGAGATTTTCTTTTCACGTTCTATGCCCTCCTTTTGGACCCTGCCATATAGAGTCCCAGTTCCTGTACCGTTACATCCTCCGGTTTTAAATCGGCAACGATCTCACCTTCATACATTACCAGAATACGGTCACTGATACTCATAACCTCATCCAGTTCCAGGGATACCAGAAGAACCCCTTTTCCCGCCTTCTTCTGCGCGACTAACTGCTTATGGATGTATTCGATCGCACCTACATCCAGACCTCTTGTAGGCTGCACAGCGATTAAAAGATCCGGATTACGGTCAATCTCTCTTGCAATAATGATCTTCTGCTGATTGCCTCCGGACATACTTCTGGAGATGGTCTTACCTCCCTGTCCGCAGCGGATATCAAACGACTGAATCAGTCCGTCTGCATAGCTGTAAATCTCCCGCTCTTTTAAGAAACCATGATTTTGGAACTTTTTTTCAAAATAACTCTGGAGTACCGTATTATATGCCAGATCATAGTCCAGAACCAATCCGTGTTTATGACGGTCTTCCGGGATATGTCCAAGTCCATGAGTATTGCGCTCTCTGATACTCATGTGAGTAAAATCCTGACCTTTCAAGTGAATCGATCCGCTCTCAGTCGGTGTCAGTCCTGTAAGAGCATATACAAGTTCACTTTGTCCGTTTCCGTCAATTCCTGCAATACAGACAATTTCTCCTGCCTTTACATCAAACGATACATGATTGACAGACAGCTTTCCTGTAAAATGATTCTTTACGCTTAAGTCTTCTACAGCCAGCACACATTCACCCGGATTATAGTCTCCCTTATCAATCTGTAAATTTACTTTTCTTCCCACCATCATTTCAGACATTTCTTCTTTGGTGGTGGAAGCAACGTCAATCGTACCTACATATCTTCCTTTTCGCAGTACTGTACAGCGGTTAGCGGCCTCTTTTATCTCATTGAGTTTATGGGTAATAAACAGGATCGACTTGCCTTCTGCTGCCAGATTCTTCATAACCTTGATCAGTTCATCAATCTCCTGAGGAGTCAGAACAGCGGTTGGTTCATCAAAAATCAATATTTCATTATCACGATACAGCATCTTTAAAATCTCTACTCTCTGCTGCATACCTACTGTAATATCAGAAATCAATGCGTCTGGATCAATCTTCAGCCCATATTTTTCCGACAGGCTTACTACCTTTTTGCGGGCCTCATCCATTTTCAGAAGCCCCTTCTGGGTGGTTTCCACACCCAGAATTACATTCTCCAGAACCGTAAAGTTATGAACCAGCTTAAAATGCTGATGAACCATACCAATTCCCAGCTTATTTGCGTCGTTGGGATTCTTTATATGTACAACCTGTCCATTCTTGCGTATCTCACCGGCTTCTGGCTGATACATACCAAACAGTACGCTCATCAATGTTGATTTTCCTGCACCGTTCTCTCCCAGTAATGCATGAATTTCACCACGTTTTAGCTGAAGTGTTACATTATCATTTGCAACAATTCCGGGGAATTCCTTTCGGATTCCCAACATTTCAATTACATATTCCATATTCATTCTCCCGGCATCCCACTAGCTGAATACTCTTTATTTTACTTCGGTTACCTCGATTGTTCCGTCAGAAATCTGATCCAGTGTATAGGAAGTTCCCTCTTCATTTACATCGCGGAGCGGCTTAAATGTGCCATCTGCCAGTTTTCCATAAACCTCATCATACTTAGCCTGATCAAACGTTTCAAATCTGGAGGTTTCCATCGGAAGTTCCACACCCTTGTTGGATGCGTCCATCATAATGTTCTCTCCGCCCGGGAAACTGTCGCTGTAGAACTTCTCCAGCATCTGATATACTGTACCGCTTAAAGATTTCATAGCAGAAGTAACAACTGTCTCAGATTCTCCTGCCCAGTCAATATCTACGCCAATAGACTTGCCGGATGCAGAAGCATCAGCTGCTGCCATAACAGACTGACCAACACCGGATCCACATGCAAAAATAATCTCTGTTCCATTCTGATACCAGGTTGCTGCCAGTGTCTGAGTTTCTGGAGTAGCATCAAATGTACCTGTATAATAGTAATTCATCTGTACATCACTTACACCCATTTCCTTTGCAGCAGCCTCAGCTCCCTGGATAAAACCGTATCCGTAACGTACAACTGCCGGAGTTGCAACGCCTCCCATAAAGCCAAGTTTTTTGTACCCTTCTACAACCGCTGCATAGCCGGCCAGAAAACCGGCCTGTTCCTCTGCATACTGAATACCTACTGTATTTTCACCAATCTTTGTATCTCCATTGCTGGAAGGAACTCCATCCAGAAGAACAAATTTAAGATCCGGCCATGTATCCTGCGCTACATACATTGCCTCCGTAAACCGAAAGCCGGGTGCTACAATAATTTTTGCTCCGCCTTCGATTGCCAATTCCATGGCTGACAAATATGCATCTGTTGTCTTTTCTACCGGTTTATAATATTTGTAAGAAATTCCTTTTTCCTCACCATACTGTTTTACGCCTTCATATGTTCCCTGGTTAAATCCCTGGTCATCAATGCTTCCGCCATCTGCGATCATCGCAATCTCAGCACCCGCACCGGAAGCACCTTCTCCTGCAGCTGAAGTACCTGCTGTATTACCGCCCTGAGAACATCCTGTTACTGACATAACCATCATCGCTGCTAATAATGCTGCACCTATTTTTTTCATCGTTTTTTTCATGATCCTTCTCCTTTCTCAATCTGAACTCTAATTAGTAAGCCCCGTTATTATTTTCGCCGTCTTCCAGTATCTTAATTGCAGAACTGGTTCCAATCCGCTCGCATCCCTCTTCTAAAAACAGTTCCAGATCTTCTCTGGTTCTCACGCCTCCGGCTGCCTTCATCTTTACATCCTTATCTTTTGGAAGATTCTCTTTAAAAAGACGGATATCTTCAATCTTTGCTCCTGCAGTACCAAATCCGGTAGATGTCTTGATATAATCTGCTCCTCCGTCTGCCACACACCTGCAAAGACGAATCTTTTCTTCTTCTGTCAGATAACAGGTTTCAATAATTACCTTTAAGATCTTGTCTCCTGCTGCACGTTTCAGAGTAGCAATTTCTTCTGTTACACGGTCAAAATCTCCATTTTTTACATCTCCCAGATTTACAACCATGTCTACTTCTTTGGCTCCCTCTGCAATTGCCTGCTCCACTTCTGACCGTTTCACTTCTGTGGTATTGTATCCCAGGGGGAAACCAATTACTGTACAGATATTCAGCTTATCACCATATACCTCATGTACTCTCTTGATATAGGATGGCGGAATACAGACAGATGCCATTCCATGCGCAACTGCCTCTTCACATAATTTATGAATATCTTCCCAGGAAGAAACCGCCTTCAATAATGTGTGATCAATATGCTGGTAAATAAGCTCTTTTTTCATAAGTTCATTTCCTCTTTCCTCTGCATCTGCAGAATCTACATTTTTCTGGTTGCGCTTTGTTTTCGAAAACATTTTATTCAAAAAAGTGATTTGCCGGCAGACACTTTTCTGAATCTGATAAATTCTACACTCAACGCTTTGTGCACAAAAAACAAAAAAGCCAACCGAAACGGCTGGCTTTTTGAGCTCATCAACGTTAAATGTTTTATTTATTAAGTTGTTACGATTGTAACACCCATTATCATTCATGTCAATATCCATTCATTATTTCATTATTTTTTGTATATTATCACAATTTTTTTAATGTTCTAAAATTTCCAATCGAGCATATAATTTATATTTTATATGGTTTTTTCCATCTTCCCCCCTCACATTACATTTTCACTTTTTTGTTTAAAATGCACAATAAAAAAATAACTTTCTCTCTGCAACTTTCTCACCCCGCCTCCCGTCTAAGCATATGTACTGAAAAATATATTGCATATACTTATGGAGGTTTATTATGAAAAAAAGAAATTTATTCGCAGCAGCAGCCGTTTCCCTTATTTTGGCAACCGGATGCGGGGCCCAGCCCTCTTCTCAGCCGGTTTCTTCCGCAGAAGAAACCGTTTCCACACAAGTTTCCGAGTCCGCAGACACCCCTTCTGCTGAAGCCTCCTCCGCTGATACGGATGTCAAGACCTCATCCATTACAGGCACCATTGATGAAATCAAGGATTTTATGTTTAACATAACCGACAGCGAGGGCACATCCTTTGTCCTGTCCTTTGACGCAACGCCTGAAGGGCTCTCTGATGTAAAAAACGGTGACACGGTTACTGTTACCTACACCGGAGAATTAAGTGAGGTTGATGCGTTTACCGGAACTGTTATCTCTGTTAAAAAGGCCGAAAAATAAATCTATAAACTGAAAACTGCCGCAGCCAGAACGCGCATCCAGGACATATGCCTGAAGAATCGCCTTCTGACTGCGGCAGTTTATTATCTTATGTTTCTATTTGTATAAAGCCAGCCCATTAAACAGAATCACAGGATCATCATACCCGTTATCTTTTGACAAGGAAACCTCTACTCTGATCTGGTTCTGTCCGGAGACATCTACTCCAAAGTAGGTTACCTTCTCATTGTGATGAATATCCGAAGAGGTATAAAGTACCTGATCGTTATCCCCATAAACAGTCACTCTGGCCATAAGGCCGCTGTCAAACTGAGAAGACGATGGGCCGAAGGAACCGTATAAAAGCCGATATTCGCCGTTGGTATTGCAGATTACATGGCTTCCTTTTCCCTTCAGCCGGACCGCATTATCCCAGCGCTCCCCGCCTCCGGTTCTGGCCGATGTGAGGATCGAATATCCCTTTGTGGAAATTCCTTCCATATTTTGAACCAACTGCTGGGTAGACAGATCAGCGCTGTCAGAGGGCTCTACCGCCCCTTCCTCCGGTACCCACACTCCGTCTGTTCCAATGGTTCTTCCATCAATTACTGTATTAACCGCCATTACACCGCTTGGATACAGATAGTACCATTTTCCGCTGTCACTGTCTTTAAACCAGCCGGTTTCCATGGCTCCTGTGCTGTCCATATGATACCACTGGCCCTCTATCTGCTGCCAGCCCGTTGTCACATAACCGTCATTGTCCAGATAATAATACTTTCCCTTATCCTGAATCCATTCATTGTAGGCAAACTTATTCGCACCCCGCTGATACTTCCACTGGTCATTTACATATTTCCATGTACCCGCATAAGCCGGAACTGCCAAAGCTGCGCTCAATACAACGGCCATTGCCATTACTCCAAAACATCTCTTCATACTGCTTCTCCTTTCCAGAAAGACAGCACCGATTACAATACAGGGGCGCTGCCAGGTTGATTTTCATTATAATTCAATTTGATGAATTATGCAAGAAAGCCTTGGCTGCACCCCTGTTATTTCATAAAAATTTCATACTTATGGCCAGTTTCCGCAGGCAATTCCGTCTTTCAGCTTCAGAAGCCTCTGATTGCTGCTCCCCCGAAATACCAGGGTCAGATCCTTCTCTGCTTCCACAAATTCACCGTCCACCAGCACATCCAGACATTTAAAAATCTCCTGCGTATGTTCTGTGTATACCCTGCCTCCCGGCTGCATATCTGAATCATAAAGATAACCGCTGTAGCACCAGATATCCTTCTGCGGATATACCATTCGGATCTGCTTTAAAAGCTCTGCCACAGCCGGCTGGTTCTCCGGCTCAAAAGGTTCTCCGCCCAAAACGGTGAAACCCTGGATATAGGACGGTTCCAGCAGCCTGAGAATCTCTCTGCCGGTTTCCTCTGTAAACGGTTTTCCGTATCCAAAATCCCAGGTTTCTGCATTAAAGCAGCCTTTACAGTGATGCCTGCAGCCGGATACAAAGAGGCTGACCCGGACCCCTGGACCGTTTGCAATATCACATTCCTTAATATTTCCGTAATTCATCCTGCTCTCCTTTCGGACCGGCCCAAAAACGCTTACAGATGAAGCACCCTGTCTCTGATCTCCTGAGTCCGTCCCTGGTTCCAGAACTGGGTTCCGATATAACCGCAGGTTCTGCGGGCTACAAACATATGGTTCTGATCCTGATTTCCGCAGTTGGGGCACTCCCAGATAAGCTTTCCGGACTCATCCTCCTTGATTGCCATTTCTCCGTCATAGCCGCAGCATTCGCAGTAATCGCTCTTCGTATTCAGCTCCGCATACATGATATTATTATAAATAAACTTCATCACAGATAAAACAGCCGGAATGTTGTTCTGCATATTTGGGACTTCCACATAGCTTACCGCACCGCCCGGCGACAGCTTCTGGAACTCTGCCTCAAATTTCAGCTTGCTGAATGCATCAATCTGCTCCGATACATGGACATGATAGCTGTTTGTAATATAATTTTTATCCGTTACGCCCGGAATGATTCCGAAACGCTTCTGGAGGCACTTGGAAAACTTATAGGTCGTGGATTCCATAGGCGTACCGTATACGGAATAGCTGATATGCTCTGCCTCCTTCCACTCCCTGCACTTGTCATTGAGACGCTTCATTACCTTCAGTGCAAAGGGTCTGGCCTCCGGATCGGTATGGGACTTGCCCAGCATCCTCATACACATTTCATACAGGCCCGCATAGCCCAGAGAAATGGTAGAATAGCCGTCAAAGAGCAGACGGTCAATCTTTTCTCCCTTTTTCAGGCGGGCCAGAGCGCCGTTCTGCCAGAGAATCGGCGCCACATCGGAAATCGTGCCCAGCAGGCGCTCATGACGGCATCTGAGGGCTCTGTGGCACAGCTCCAGACGTTCATCCAGAATCTTCCAGAATTCATCCATATCGCCCTCGCTGGAACAGGCTACATCCACCAGATTAATGGTCACTACGCCCTGATTGAAACGGCCGTAGTATTTGTGGCTTCCATCTGCATTTCTCTGGGAATCCTCAACCGTCAAAAAGGAGCGGCAGCCCATGCAGGGGTATACATCCCCCTGTTTTAATTCCTTCATGATCTTTGCAGAAATATAGTCCGGAACCATCCGCTTGGCTGTACATTTTGCAGCCAGCTCTGTGAGTCCCCAGTATTTGGATTCCTCTGAAATGTTATCCTCATCCAGCACATAGATCAGCTTAGGGAATGCAGGCGTAATCCAGACGCCCTTTTCATTTTTCACACCCTGCATCCTCTGTACCAGAACCTCTTCGATGATCATGGCGAGGTCATCCCTTGTCTGTCCCTCAGGCACCTCATCCAGATACATAAATACGGTTACAAAGGGAGCCTGTCCATTACAGGTCATCAGGGTAATGAGCTGGTACTGAATGGTCTGGATTCCGCTGCGTACCTCATCTCTCAGCCTGCGCTCCGTTACCTTTGAGATAATTGCCTCATCTAAGGATTCTCCGCACTCTTTGCGCTCCTCAATCACATTTTTACGGATCTTCTGACGGCTGATATCCACAAAGGGAGCCAGATGGGCCAGCGTAAAGGACTGGCCGCCGTACTGGTTGCTGGCAACCTGGGCAACGATCTGTGTGGTTACATTGCAGGCCGTAAAAAAGCTGTGAGGCTTTTCGATCAGTGTTTCACTGATAACCGTGCCGTTCTGAAGCATATCCTCCAGATTGATAAGGTCACAGTTGTGCTCCCTCTGTGCAAAATAATCCGTATCATGGAAATGGATAATGCCCTCCTCATGGGCCCTCACGATCTCCTCCGGCAGCAGCACACGGCGGGATAAATCCTTGCTCACCTCTCCTGCCATATAATCTCTCTGAGTGGAATTGATAACCGGATTCTTATTGGAGTTCTCCTGATTGACCTCTTCATTGATATTGTCTAACAGGGACAGGATCCCGTTATCTGTGGTGTTGGACTTACGGGTCAGCTCTCTCTTATAGCGGTAGCGTACATACTTCTGTGCCACCTCATAGCCTCTCATGGCCATGATCCCGGTTTCCACCATATCCTGAATATCCTCTACATTCACTGCATGAGTGGATTCATTCACCTTATTTGCAATATTATCTGCAATGGCGATAATCTGATAGTCATTCATCTGATGAAGCCGGTCTACCTCTTCGTTTGCTTTGTGAACCGCATTTATGATCTTCTGGGAATTAAAGTCTACCTCTTCCCCATTTCTCTTAATCACATTTGTCTTAACGTCAACACTCATCCCGATCCCTCGCTTATATCTGTCATTTTATCTCATAATAATAAGCACCCCCGGTTTATTCCTTTCTCATCTGGAAAAACCACTAGATATAGTGCCGTGTACTATACTACTACAAAATCATGTGAAATGAAAGAGGAATATTGGAAAATATTAAATTCAGACAACAGCCGTTTTTCTCCCTAATAAATTGCCAAAAGCGCTGCCAGACCATCCTTTCATGGCGGCAGCGCCCGGTTTTTCCTTATTCACACAGCGAAAGCGGTTTTCTGAAAATAAAATGGCCGTCTCCCTGTTTTCCCAAAAAATGGTTATCTTTTACAATTATATTTCCCCTCTGCATTACCAGTTCAATGGAACCTCTTATCTTCATTCCTTCATAGGCAGTATAGTCCACTGCACTGTGCATATGGCTGTGAGTCAGCACCCATTCCTTTGAAGGGTCTAAAATCAGCAGGTCACCATCCGCTCCGGGCTGCAGGCAGCCTTTTTTCGGATACAGGCCGTAGATTCTTGAAGGCTGTGTACAGGCAATTTCCACCAGCTTTTCCAGACTGATCTTTCCCGTCATAACACCCTCGGAAAACAGAAGGATCATGCGTTCTTCCACTCCCGGCGCTCCATTGGGGCATTTGGTAAAGTCATCCTTTCCAAGCTGCTTTTCCTTTCCGTAATTAAACGGACAGTGATCCGTAGCCACTGCTTGGATCTCACCCTCTGCAATGCCCTTCCACAGTGCTTCACAGTCCTCCTTTGTGCGCAGAGGCGGTGACATTATATATTTTAATCCATCCTCATCCAGATACCGCTCCTCTGTCAGAACCAGGTACTGTGTACAGGTCTCCACAAAAATGTTTTTCTGTCCCTCTGCTCTGGCCTCTTTTACTGCCTCCAGACTTTCCTTACAGGATAAGTGGACAATATACACCGGCGCATCTCCAGCCAGCTTTGCCAGATAAAGCACCCGGCGCACTGCCTCTGCCTCTGCCAGATTGGGGCGGCTCTTGGCGTGGTAAATGGGTGCCGTATTGCCCTCTGATACCAGCTTTCCTCTTAAGAACTGCACAACCGCATGGTTTTCACAGTGAAATGCAGTCACGCCCCCCAGCTGCTTCATTTTCTTTAATACCTGAAGCACTCCGTCGTCATCAATCTTAAAATCATAGGTCAGATATACCTTTACGCTGGGAACGCCGTCCTTCATCATGTCCTCTAACTCGTTCAGGATCTCTTCATTCACATGCTGGCAGGTACCGTGAAACCCATAGTCGATCACTGCCTTATGATCTGCCAGCCCGTGATATTCATTCAGCTGATGATGAAGAGGGCAGCCGGCCGGCCCAAAGGCCATATGATCCACAATAGAGGTGGTGCCTCCGCAGGCTGCAGCTACGGTGCCATCGTAAAAATCATCCACAGCCCGGCTGGATCCGGCTAAAAGGTCCATATGGGTATGAACATCTACGCCTCCGGGAAGCACATATTTTCCCGCCGCGTCAATCACCTGGGCTTCTTCTTCCGACGCCGGCTCTAAATGGGTGCCAATCTGTGAAATAACTCCGTTTTCTATGCAGAGATCGCCCTGATACTGCCCCGTTTCTGATACAATCGTTCCATTTTTAACAAAAACCTTCATCTGTAACTCCTCCGTGTTTTCATTCATAGGAATATTATACCAAACCACAGGCCCGTGGGCTAGTCCCAAGTACTTTGAGTTTTTACATTTCACACTAAGCTTCTTCTGATGTTCCCCAGAAATCCACCGGTTCATAATCCTGAAGCTTTGCCAGAAACCCCCGTTTTTCCAGCTCCTCCTGTATCATATCCAGAATCTCCTCACGCTCGGCAGAAATGGTGTGATAATGGTAATTCGATGTGAGCTTCATCAGCTGAGTGGATTTTCCCTCAGAAATATCCTGCAGATACCGCTTTACATCCATTCTGGATTTGATATTCATATCTGCCCGGATGACACCGTAAACCTTGTGGTATACGAATACATCCTCTACCTTCCCGCCAAAGTCCACATACAGATTCAGTTCCTCTTCAACCTGCTTCTCCGTATGGATCACCTTAAATACGCGGCTGCAGCTGTGCTCCTCTGCCGTCACATATCCGCGGTTCGTAGAGAGGATTTCCACTCCATTGGCACGCAGAAGCGCCATATCCTGCACAATTACCTGACGGCTCACATGAAGGATTCTGGCCAGTTCCACGCCCGGAACCGGTTTTTCGCTGTTTTTCAGTATACTCAGAATCTGTTCCCGTCTTTCTGTACCGTTCATTCCTGTCCCTCTCTTCTTTAGACTGCGTGAAGATTTTTCAGTGAAATATCCAGAATCGGTGCAGAATGCGTCAATGCTCCGCTGGAAATATAATCCACACCAAGATCGGTCAGGCGTGAAATGTTCTCTTTTGTCACATTTCCGGACACCTCCACCTCAGCTCGCCCGTCAATATATTCCATGGCTTCCTTCATCTGTTCATGGCTCATGTTATCCAGCATAATAATATCTGCACCTGCCTCAACGGCCTCCTTTACCATGTCCAGAGTCTCTACCTCTACCTCAATTTTCCGCACAAAGGGAGCGTACTCCTTTGCCATTTTCACAGCCTCTGCCACGCCTCCTGCTGCTCCGATATGGTTGTCCTTCAGCAATACGCCGTCGGAAAGATTATATCTGTGGTTATTTCCACCGCCTACACGAACAGAATATTTCTCAAAAATGCGGTTATTCGGTGTTGTCTTTCTTGTATCCAGAAGCTTCGTCTTAGTCCCCTTTAATAACGCTGCTACTGAATGGGTATATGTGGCAATGCCGCTCATTCTCTGAAGATAATTGAGAGCCGTGCGCTCCCCACACAAAAGTACGCGGATATCGCCGTAAACCTTTGCAAGCAGCTGGCCGTTCTTTACTTCCTCTCCATCCTCTGCAAAAAATTCAACTCTTGTGCTGTCATCTAAAAGGGCAAATACACGTTCAAACACCTGCAGGCCGCAGATAATCCCATCCTGCTTGCAGATCAGATCCACCTCTCCGGCCTGAGGCTTTTTCATAATGCTGTTTGCCGACACATCCTCGCTTGTAATGTCCTCACGCAGTGCGCTTAAGATCAATGGATCCACATTTAATTTTAAAGTTACCCGATCGTACATCTTTCTTCTCCTTTAATCGCATTTTTCACCAGTTTATGATACGTTTTATATAATCCGGAAAAATCCTCATACTGGCTTATATCCAGCCTTTCAAACAGATAGCTGTTTCTTTTTACCTCTCCCAAATGCTCCGTCATATCGAGAGCCGCCCGCTTTGCAAATACAAGACTTTCCAAAAGAGAATTGCTGGCCAGACGATTTTTTCCATGGACACCGTTACAGGCAGTCTCGCCTACCGCATAAAGCTGTTCCATGGACGTTCGGCTTTCATGGCTGACTTTAATTCCTCCCATAAAATAGTGCTGAGCCGGAACTACTGGTATACATTCCTTTGTTACATCATAGCCTATTTTCCTGCAATGTTCAACAATATTGGGGAAATGGCGATTCAGCTCATTTTCGGGTATGGTGCGCAGATCCTCCCAGACAAACTCTGTTCCATCTTTTTCCATCTGTTCTAAAATGGCTTTTGTCAGCAGATCCCTTGGAAGAAGTTCATTGACAAAGCGCTCTCCGTTTTTATCCCGCAGCACCGCTCCTTCTCCCCGCACAGACTCAGAGATCAGGAAGCTTCTCTCCTCATCCGCGTACAGTGTGGTCGGGTGAATCTGTACATAAGAAATATCCTTAAGCGCAATCTTGTGGCGGACTGCGACTGCAAGTGCGTCTCCTGTCAGATGGCGGAAATTGGTAGAATGTCGGTACAATCCGCCGATCCCTCCTGTTGCCATAACCGTGTAATCCGCCTCAATGGTTTCCAGGCTTCCATCCTGTCTCTGAACCACAGCCCCATAGCATATATTATTTTCCTCAATAATATCGATCATAGACGTATGCTCCAGCAGCATAATGTTGGATCGTCTCTTTGCCTGGGCTAAAAGTGTGCTGGTAATCTCTTTTCCTGTCACATCCTTGTGAAATATGATCCGTTTCTCTGAATGGGCTCCCTCTCTGGTAAACACCAGCTCCCCATTCTCATCCTTTTGGAAATCTGCCCCAAACTGCAGCAGATCCTCCACTACAGACCTGGAGGAACGAATCATAATCTCTACGGAGGCTTCATCATTCTCATAATGTCCTGCCTTCATTGTATCATCAAAAAATCCCTGATAATCGGATTCATCCTTCAGCATACACATTCCACCCTGAGCCAGATAGGAATCATTTTCCTCTGCTCCTGCCTTTGTGATCACCGTAATCTGTCTGCTTTCCGGAAGGTTCAGTGCACAGTAAAGACCTGAACAGCCGCTTCCTACGATTAAAATATCTGTCTTCATTTCACATTATCGGGCCAGCATCAGCATTTTTTCCAGCGGTGCTCCTGCCTGAATCCTCACTTTCTCCGGAACCTTAACCTCATTGATTTCTTCCTTTAAAACCTGTAGAACCTTTTCAGGCGTAATCAGCTTCATATCTGTGCAGATCTGATTTTCTGTAAGCGTATAAAACGTTTTATCCGGATTCTGTTTTTTCAGTTCATACAATACCCCTGATTCTGTACCGATAATGTATTCCTTTCCATCATCCTCTGCTGCAAAATCAATGATCCCCGATGTGCTTCCTATGTAATCTGCCAGCTTCAGCAAATCCCCGGTACACTCAGGATGAACCAGAAATTTGGCTTCCGGATGTTTTTCCTTTTCCCTTTTTACGGCCTCAGCAGACATAGCCGCATGGATGGGACAATAACCATCATTGAAAATGATATGCTTCTCCGGAACCTGTTCTGCCACATACCTTCCCAGATTTCCATCCGGAATAAAGAAAATATTCTGATTCGGCAGATTCCTTACAATTTTCACCGCATTGGCCGAGGTTACACACACATCCGAATATGTCTTAATTTCTGCCGTGGAATTGATATAACAGACCACCGCCAGATCCTCATATGTTTCTCTCATCTCGCGGATTTTTTCCAGCTGTACCATATGGGCCATGGCACAGTCTGCCGTCAGATCCGGCATCAGAACCTTCTTTTCCGGGTTCAAAATCGCAGCACTTTCTCCCATAAATTTCACTCCGCAAAATACAATGATATCTGCAGCAGTCTTCTGAGCTGCCTTGCTCAGATAGTAAGAATCTCCAATATAATCCGCAATCTCCTGCACCTCATCTGCAACATAATAATGGGCCAGGATTACTGCATTCTTTTCCTTTTTTAAATGCTTGATTTCTTCTGTTATTGACATGAGTTCCTCCATAATGCTCATTCCTCTGAAATATTCCACACAACATCAGGCATTATAGCACTCTTTTTGTCATATGACAAGACAGTAGTCATTTCAGTTGTGCCGTATAAACCTATATTCACAAAACTGATGGTAAATTCGGTCAAAACAATCGGAAATCCAGCGCATGAAAAAAACGCTGCATCGCCATGAATCATGACAATACAACGTTTCTTAATGCGGGCAACAGGACTTGAACCTGCACGTCTTGGACACCAGAACCTAAATCTGGCGCGTCTGCCAATTCCGCCATGCCCGCGGATATAAAAACAGCCGCACAAGATACCTTCTCCTGTGTGACCGAATAAAAATGCGGGTGGCCGGACTTGAACCGGCACGGATGTTAAGTCCGAGGGATTTTAAGTCCCTTGTGTCTGCCTATTCCACCACACCCGCAAAACACAAATGGGGCCTATAGGGCTCGAACCTATGACCCTCTGCTTGTAAGGCAGATGCTCTCCCAGCTGAGCTAAGACCCCAAATTGCATTAAATTGTAATGCATCTTATCAGATGCAAACGACCCGGAACGGGTTCGAACCGTCGACCTCCGCCGTGACAGGGCGGCGCTCTAACCAGCTGAGCCACCGGGCCATATGTTTTAATATAGTTCTTACAACTTTAGCTAGGAAGAATGGACCTTCGGGGACTTGAACCCAGGACCGACCGGTTATGAGCCGGTTGCTCTAACCAACTGAGCTAAAGGTCCGGAACTATATCTTTTAAATTATCTACTGCTTGAGCAGTAAAGCCGATGATCGGACTCGAACCGATAACCTGCTGATTACAAATCAGCTGCTCTGCCAATTGAGCCACATCGGCATATCTTGAACATGATGTTCAAATGACCCCAACGAGATTCGAACTCGTGTTACCGCCGTGAAAGGGCGATGTCTTAACCGCTTGACCATGGGGCCATATTCAGTAGTAGTCGCCATGACTTCCACTAAGCTCCCCGAGTAGGACTCGAACCTACGACCCAACGGTTAACAGCCGTTTGCTCTACCGACTGAGCTATCGAGGAATACAAATTACGCTGACTGGATTATTATACTACATCTTTCCAGTTTTTGCAAGCATAATTTTTAATTTTTCACATATACCTTCAAAACCACATACTGAACAACCAAGCCACAACCGTTTTCCCTAAACCTTCTGGTCAAGCCCTCGACCGATTAGTATCAGTCAGC
>NZ_DBMACH010000013.1:0-86407 GCF_057861365.1 Enterocloster sp. | reverse complement strand
TCCAATGGTTAAGCGACAACAATACTATGCTTCGCTACAGGAGGCAGCATAAGGTCGAACATTCTTGAGAAAAAAGTGTAAACCAATATTGACAATATCAACCGCTACCCATTCGATAGGGTAACGGTCTTGTGCTTTACTTACGCTTTTTCTTTTTTGTCCCATAGGAAGGCTTTGGCCGAGCCTTTCCCCTCATATTGTTGGGATTTTTCAGCAGCCTAGACAGGTTCAATATCCGCATAAACGCCGAGAAATCCTCAGAAGTAATCTTGTCAAAGGGAATCTGCATCTGGTCACAGAACTCGTGGATCACCCGTTCCTCATTACTGCCCAGCTGCATAGCACGGTCAAACTTTTCCTTGACCTCTGTAAAAGTCGGCTGCGGATCGGCGGTGGTGCGGTCGGTGACATGGGCCTGACGAATATCCTGAACGATACTGTCCAGATCGTCGTGGATTGTGTGGCTGAAAAAGTCGCTCTCCTGCACCTGACCAAGTTCCAGTGTACGGACATAAAGGTCGTTCTCCCCCGGCGCATGGCTGCGGATCACTTCCTGCCGGGTGGCCTCCAGCACCAGGTTCATCTGGGCAATTCGCATATCGGCGATTCGGTCAACGAAAATCTCAATATCCGTCATCAGCCGCTGGAAGTTCTCATGTGTGGCAATCTCACACAGCAGCCGGTTGTTGATTTTTCCGCTGCTCAATAATGTAACCATATCATCACTCAAATGCAGGGTCTGAAGCTCTGTGTTTGGGTGATTTTTATTTTCCGACAACCCCATCAGATAATCGGTGGACACCCCATAAAATTCCGCCAGCGTAGCGATGGCAAATGGGCTGATGTCTTTGTAATCATCGCTCTCATATTTACTGAGAGCAGATTTAGAAAGCCCGGTCTGCTCGGCCAGCTGCTCCAGCGTCAGGTGCTTATCTACCACCCGCAAGTCTTTTAATCGTTCCGGGATAGACAGTTTTGTGTGCATCTAAAATCCCCCTTTCATCAGGAAAATCCTTCCGTTTATGACCATTATACCATGATTCCATAAGCGTGGAAATATGCTGATTTCAAGCCGTTTTCCATCGTTTTGGACATACGGGAGAGGGCCTGTTTTTTCGGTAAAATGAGTTTTGTCAGGAGACACAGAACCTTGAAAATTGAATGACCGGCTGCAAGGGGTATGACCTTTGGGGAAGTGACGCCAAGACAGGAGCGCACCAAGAAGGACAATACGCCGGGGAAAATCCGGGCAGGAGCAATTGCAGGCAAACCGGCGATTAACACATGGAAAATAAACTTTTAGGAGGTTGATTTTTATGAAGTTAAGTATGAAGGAAAAGAAAGTGTTGTATGCATTTGCCTGTCCCAATCACCACAACACGGTGACACGGCTGAAATGGCTGACTGCCTTAACCGTTGACCCTCAGGCCAAACATCGGATGCTGGAGCTGGCCCGGAAGATGGAAACGGAGATGGAAGAACGCTGGTACACTGGCTTTTATCATCAGCTCCGTGCTGAGATGGACGAGTATTACCGTGCCAAGCGCCGCCTGCGTTTGGTAAAGGAGAACACCGAGTATGAGGAGGACCTGTATGACGAAGCTGTCTAAGTATGAGAAAGAAACCATCATCAACTGGAACGAGGCGGAGAACACCGCCAGTATCTACACCTTTAACGCCGATCTAAAGCGTAGACTGGCCGAGTTTAGCCGGAAGTATCCCCAGCTGTGCCGGTTAGAGCGCAGCACCACTGAGGGCAGCGTGACCTATGTGATGGACAAGTCCCGCCTGTCCATCCGTCTGGTTCCGCCGTACAGTGAAGAGCGGCTGGCTGCTGCCAGAGAGTACGCCAAACAGCACGGATTTCAGGTCTTGCAGACGGACAAGAAGAGCGCCTGAAATCGGGGCAATTCACAGGAAAATGGCGGGTCTGAACCCGGTATTTTTGCGGTGAATTGGTATCGTGATACCCCAGTATCCCCCTTCCGGGAAATGCGACAAAAGGTGCATTCAGAGCCGGAGGAGCTGACAGAAACCGCACAAACGGTGAAAGTCAGCTTCTCCGGGCAGGAGTACAGAGGGCGGCAAGCCCTTTGTGCTGGGTACAGGGGTGCAGCGCCCTGTTGGGGTCAAGGGGCAAGGCCCATTGGCGGGTTGAGGGCAGCCAGCCCCATCGGGTCAAGGGTGAAACGCCTTGCCCAGGGAGAGTTGATGCTTTGCGTCAATTCATACTGGGTATTACCTGACGCAGAAATCCGCAGGTTTGGCGGCTTCGCCGCTGCTCCCCTTCGGGAAAAATCAGCAAAGATTGGAGGGATGGAATTTGAAACTGACACGGCATAACGGACGCTCCGGCAATCATGGCACCTATAATCCTCGGCACAATGACCGCCGGTTTGATGTGCAGAACAGCGAACACATTGATGCCCAGCGAGCCAAGAAAAATGTGTACTGGGACTGCTACCGTGGCTTCACTACCTCGGAACTTCGGGAGAACCCGGAACAGCCGGATTTCAGCTTTGAAGAAATTGAGCGGATGTATTACTACGAGCATTATTCCGACCATGTGGATGCCCAGAACGCCCGGAACGAGAAAACACGACACACTGAGCGCAACCGCACGGTGGAAGGTCTTTTGAAAAACAACAAGACCTGCCCAGAGGAAAGCATCTACCAGATTGGCACCATGGAAGAATCCGTTCCACCGGGTACCCTGGCACTCATTGTCAGCGAATTTTACGAGGAGTTTGAACGGTGCTTTGGTTCTCATATCCACATTCTGGACTGGGCGCTGCATCTGGATGAGGGCACGCCCCACATCCATGAACGCCATGTGTTTGACTGTAAAAACCGGTATGGAGAGCTGTGTCCCCAACAGGAAAAGGCGCTGGAGGAACTGGGCTTTGAATTACCTGATCCGAGTAAGCCCAAGGGCAAACACAACAATCGAAAACAAACCTTTGATGCAGTATGCCGGACGCTGCTCTTTGACATCAGCCGCAAGCATGGAGTGCATCTGGAGCAGGAGCCGTCCTATGGTGGGCGGGCGTATTTGGAGAAGCAGGACTACATTCTGATGAAGCAAAAGGAGCAGCTGGCCGCTCAGGAACAGAAGCTGGAGGAGCTGACCCTAAAAATTGAAGATGTGGAAACACTGGTGGAGGAGGTTTCGGATATTGCCTATGACAAGGCGGTGGAGGTTGTCACCGATACTGTCCGGCAGGAAACCCACAAAGAGGATCTCCGGTTGGTGGAAGAAACGAGAGACTGGGTTCTCTCGCCGGAACGGAAAGCTCCGCAAAAAGAGCGTGAGTATGCCGCCGCCCGGTTGGATGGGGTCATCTCAAAAATTAAAAGCGCCATGCAGTCAGCCCTGTCAAAAATCCAGAAGAAGCTGATGCAGCCGGAGGTCAAGCAGGCTGGTAAACAGCAGATTCAGGAAAAGGCCAAGGAATCTATTCTTGCTTTCCTAAAAAAAGCCAAGCAGGATAGCGCACAGAGAGAATCTAACCGGAAAAAGCAGCAGAAAAAACAGGATATGGAGCTTTAAGGCATCTGATTTTGCGAACAAATCAGGTGCTTTTTTCTTGAGGAGGTGAGAAACATTGAACAGCGAAACTCAGAGTTTCGTGCCTGCTACCCGGCAGGCTGAAAGTAAAGAATTGACCGTTGATGAAGTGCGGGAAAGCCTTTCCACGACAGAAAAAGGACAACCGGCTAACACCATTGGAAATTGCCGCACAGTATTTTGCCAAGATCCGCTTTTGCGGGGCGCAATCCGGCTAAATCTGCTGACCGACCGTGTGGACATTGCGCGAGATCTGGGCTGGCGCAGAAGCACCAGCGCCTTAACCGATACCGATGTCAAATATCTGCTCCTTTACTTTGAACAGAACTACGGTTTGACCAGTGAAAAGAAGCTGATGGCGGCGCTCTCCATCGTGGCAAACGAAAACTGCTATCACCCTATTCAAGATGTGCTGAACAGTCTGATTTGGGACGGTATACCTCGGATATGCTCCTGCCTTCACCATTTTCTGGGGGCAGACGAGAGCGATTATGTGGAAGAAATGCTCAAGCACTTCCTGCTGGGAGCCATCCGCCGGGTGTTCCATCCAGGTTCCAAGTATGAGGAGCTGCTCTGTCTGGTGGGCGGCCAGGGAGCCGGAAAGTCTACCTTCTTTCGCTTCCTGGCTATACAGGATGAGTGGTTCTCTGATGACCTGAAAAAGTTGGACGACGACAAGGTATTTGCCAAGCTGCAAGGCCATTGGATCATCGAGATGTCGGAGATGCTGGCCACCAGTAACGCCAAGAGCATCGAGGAGATCCGCTCCTTTATTAGCCGCCAAAAGGAAACCTACCGCACGCCCTATGAGACCCAGCCCAAAGATCGTCTGCGGCAGTGTGTGTTCGGCGGTTCTTCCAACACGCTGGACTTCCTCCCCCTTGACCGGGCCGGAAACCGCCGGTTCCTGCCGGTGATGATTTACCCGGAGAAAGCGGAAGTTCATATTTTGGAGAACGAAACCGCTTCCAGAGAATATCTGTTGCAGGTATGGGCGGAGGCTATGACCATTTACCGTAGCGGCGAGTATTCCATGAAGTTTTCAAAGGCGATTCAGAAGCAGCTGGTGGAAGTTCAAAAGGACTTCATGCCAGAGGACACCGAGGCCGGGCAGATTCAGGGCTTTCTGGAACACTACACCGGCAATATGGTCTGCTCCAAGCAGCTGTTCAAGGAAGCATTGGGACACGCCTTTGAGGAGCCGAAGCGTTGGCAACTGCACAACATCAATGAGATCATGAACACAGTTGTGGTAGGCTGGAAGCCTTTCTCCAATCCCCGGATGTTTGCTGGATACGGGCGGCAGCGTGGCTGGGAACGGGAGAGTTCCGGCAACGAACTGCCCGACAACGAAGGTGGGTTTGTGGAGCTGAGCGAGGAAGAAGTTCGTCAATTGGAGCTGCCAAAGGAGTGGATTGCCTGATTTACGGTGCTTGTTGTCCAGTTGGTTGTCGGCTGATTGCTGACTTTGTTGCCGCAAAAATGGAGGTGTGGATACGGTAAATGCCCATAAAGCAAGGCTTTTTAGGGGGTATCGGTTCTCTGACAACGAAAACAACGAGATTTCACAAGAAAATTTGAAAAGTAAGAAACGATGGCCAGACGACAGGTTACAGGTTTTTTCGGAGTCCGTTGCCGGACTTCGTTGCCGATGCCCTTTGTCTGGCCTTTCTGATCTATGGAGGTAGCCTATGGGGAATGAAAAGACAATGACTTGCAGTAAGAAGTGTTTGGATATTCCGGTCTGGCGGCGCTATACCCTGACGATTGAGGAAGCCGCCGGATATTATCATATCGGAGAGGGGAAGCTGCGGATGCTGATTGATGAGCATCCCAACGAGGATTTTTATGTGATGAATGGAAACCGTGCTTTGATCAAACGGGAGAAATTTGAGAGGTATCTGGATCAGGCCACTGCTGTATAAATAGCCTTTCAAAAAGTCGATGACAGATCGCCATTCTTTCATGGCAAAGCTATACGGAGAGTCAAACTTGTGCTATGATAAGAGTGCAAGTCTGGCTCTCCATTCTTTTAGAGGAGAGATTTCAATGAGTGAAAAAAGGCGAGACAATCGAAATCGGATTTTGCGAGAAGGCGAGTATCAGCGCAAGGATGGGAGGTATCGGTTTCGCTATCTGGACGAGGATGGCAAAGAGCAAAATGTGTACAGCTGGCGGCTGGATAAAAATGATCCTATGCCCAAGGGGAAAAAGCGAGAGCCTTCCCTGAGAGAAAAGGAAAAGCAGATTGAAGCTGATCTGTTCGATCACATCGTAACCAACGGTGGAAAGCTCACGGTTTTGGAACTGGTGGAAAAGTATGTGTCCCTGAAAACCGGCGTTCGCCATAATACGGTCGCAGGCTACAAGACGGTGATCAACATCTTGAAAAAAGAGCCGTTCGGCAGGCAGCGCATTGACAAGGTGCGCTTGTCGGATGCTAAAGCATGGCTCATCAAGCTTCAGAAGGTGGATGGTCGAGGGTATAGCTCGATTCATTCGATTCGAGGTGTTCTCAGACCGGCATTCCAGATGGCGGTGGATGATGGTCTAATCCGCAAGAATCCGTTTGGTTTTGAGTTGGCATCGGTAGTCGTCAATGACTCTGTGACGAGAGAAGCCATCAGCCGGAAACAGGAAAGGGATCTTCTGAAGTTTATCAAAGAGGACAAGCATTTCAGCAGATACTACGATGGGATCTATATACTCTTTCACACAGGGCTTCGTATTTCGGAATTCTGTGGACTTACGATCCAGGATGTCGAGTTTGAGGAAATGCGTATCAAGGTGGATCATCAGTTGCAGAGAACATCACAGATGGAGTATGTGATCCAGCAGCCAAAGACAGAAAGCGGCATCCGCTATGTTCCGATGACCGAAGAGGTAGCATCCTGTTTCCGTCGGATCATTGCCAACCGCGCGGTCCCCAAAACGGAACCCATGGTTGATGGATACGTTGGTTTTCTGTTTCTGGACAAGAACGATATGCCCATGGTAGCGCTTCATTGGGAGAAGTACATGGAGCATATTGTCCAGAAGTATAACAAGATTTACCGCATCCAGATGCCGAAAGTAACCCCTCATGTGTGCAGACACACCTTCTGTTCCAATATGGCAAAATCCGGGATGAACCCCAAGACATTGCAGTACATCATGGGTCATGCAGACATCAGCGTAACGCTGAATACCTACACCCATGTGAAGTTCGATGACGCCAAAGATGAACTGCTGCGTGTGGCGAACGCTTAAAATTGCCCGTTGGTAAAGCGGCTTTCTTTACCAACGCCTTTACCAATATTGCAGGAAAAAACATGAGAAATCCTGAGAAGATTCGAGAAGATATCTTCAAAACAGATGGAAGCTCAGGCTGCACGAAAAGTGCGAAAAATCCTGTAATATCAAGCATTTGAGAAGAAATACAGGACTTATGAGGAGTTATAAAAAGATGATAAAAATACTTTTTGTGTGCCACGGCACTCTTTGAAGAACTCCTTAAAAAGTCAGTAAAATCAATACTTGGAAGGTATTTGTGTGGAAGAAATAACCCGAAAATAACCCATAGATTTTTGTGTGAGTGTTACAAGATAAATAATTATAATTTAGGGATGTGACATGATGAGAATGAAAGCTGTAAGAATTCTAATAGTGGAATCTTACAGCTTTTTTTATAAATAAATTTGAAAGTAAAATCTTTACAATTTGGTATAGCGTGTTTTAAATGTAAAAAAGCAGATAGTTCTTTACATATAGATGTAACAAAAGAGGCGTTTTTGTGAAGGTTGTTTATGAGGTGAGGTAAGAGTCTTTAGTGGGGGTAAAATCTTTACATGTAATATCCTGTGTTCAAAAGGTAGGATTTAAGCGAAAAAAGCATCGTGACCATGAGGAAATATAAAAGTAAAAAGTATTCTATGATAAAGTATAAAGGCTTAGAGGAGAATGTCTCTTCTAAGTTTTTTTAATAAGAAAGCAGTTTGGGCGTTTGCTTTTGAAGTTATAATAAGTGTAGTAAAACTTACACCAGATGGAACAGGATACCGTACTAAGATGATATTTGTTAAAGAGAAACTATTGATGGATAGAATGTCGGATATTCAGTTACGATTTTTCAATATAGGGTGAGAAAGTTTTTTTGATGAAGTGTAATAATATGTGGTTATATGCTTTGTAGAAAAATCCGTAGGAATTAAAATTTTTTGTTTTGTGGAAAGATTATAATTATGATATACTGAAAGAAAATGATAAATTAGAATTTGCTTAAGGGGTGGATTACATGAAAAAAATGATACCTTGGATATTAGCGACAGCAGTAATTATGTTGGTGTTTCCATGGCTTGCGGTTACATTCATAAAAGGTGATGGCGGCATGGCAGTTTGCTTCATTCTGTTTTTTGCAGTGAATCCTATTTATGCAATTTGCTCCGGAGCATACGCCGGCAAGGACATAAAAATATTTTGGACACTACCAATTATCATAGCGCTATTCTTTTTGCTTGGGACATGGCTGTTCTTTAGTATGGGAGAAAAGGCATTTATTTTATATGCGTTGGGATATTTGCTCTTAGGAATTGTAGTAGAGTTAATTTCCATGTTTGTAAAGAAAAAGAATTTAAGAGGTTAAACAAATTCTTGTTTGAAAAATTGAGAAAACGTAATATTGAACAAAAAAGAAATGCACAGTTCTTAGCTTATCGTGAACTGTGCATTTTTGTAAATAAATACTTTTAATTAGCCGATTACGGCATCCTCTGCTGTAAAATGTTCCAGAGAATTTTCTTTTACCTGAATGCAGATATAAGTAATTCCAGAAATATCGGATGCAAAAAACTGACGCTTTGCAGCAGGTGCGATTTTTAGCCAGTCTCCAGTTGAAAGGCTAATTTCTTCTCCATCAATTATGGCTTTGCCGTTACCTGAAAGAATTCCATAGATTTCTTCATTTTCTTTATGAGAATGAACAAATGGGACATTTGCTCCTGCAGGTAGTTCGTTTAAACTGATTTCTGCACCTGTTAAAGACAACTTTTCATGTAGCTCAATTCGGTTTTCCTTTCCAATAGTTGTTTTTGTGTAATTTGCCATAATAATACCTCCATAGTTAATTTGTAGTTTCTGGTTGCTTGGTATTAGTATAGTGTGAGACACATACAAAAACAAGTACGCACCTTTTTGTAACTGTACACTCAAAAATGAATGTGTTAAAATAGACTCGGAGGTGAGAATTATGCGAGCAAAAGAAGAATTACCGGAATGCCCAGTTGCAACAGCAGTATCTCTTATCGGAGGAAAATGGAAACTGCTGATTTTGCGTAACTTGAAAGAGCGTCCATGGAGATTCAATGAGCTACAACGAAGTATAGATGGTATTTCACAAAAGGTTTTGACAGATAGTTTAAGACAAATGATGAGTGATGGGCTGGCATATCGCCACGATTACCATGAGCAGCCACCGAGAGTTGAATACGGCTTAACGGAACTCGGAACAAAAATGCTTCCAATTGTTAATTCACTTGCTGACTTTGGTAACTACTATAAATCAATTATTGAACAGAATTAAGGACGTTAGTATTTGAAAAGATCGAACAATCACAGTTTGGAGAATTGAAAAAAACGGAATTTACCTATTAAGACATATAAACTCTTGACAATAAAGCTCCTATATAGTATGTTTTTAATAAACTACTATATAGGAGCTTTTGTATGGAAATGAATGGAGGATTTCTTGTCACCAAAATAAAACAGCTTGGAGACCGGATTTTCGAGAAGATTCTCAGTGAAAAGAATATTGATGCGTTTAATGGAGCCCAGGGACGTATTCTTTATGTGCTGTGGCAGAAGGATGGTATCTCAATCAGGTCGCTCTCGACTAAATGCGGATTAGCGATAACATCTCTTACTACGATGCTGGAAAGAATGGAAAATCAAGGGCTGATAAGCCGTGTTCAGTCTAAAACGGACAAAAGGAAAACACTCCTGTTTCTGACTGAGAAAGCACATGCCTTAAAGGGCGAGTACGATTCTGTATCTGATGAGATGGGCAGTATTTACTACAAAGGTTTTTCAGAGGAAGAAATTACCCGGTTTGAGGAATGCCTCGACCGCATCAGAAAGAATCTTGAGGAGTGGCAGAAGTCATGAGTATTTGTATCAAAGATCAGATTCAGAACATGAATATCGTCATTGGCTGCACAGTGGGGTGTGCATATTGCTATGCCCGCAACAACGTGAAACGCTGGCATATGATTGATGACTTCGCTGACCCTGAATTCTTTCCGGGTAAGCTCAAGATGATGGAAAAGAAACGTCCGCAGAACTTTCTTCTTACTGGGATGAGCGATCTCTCCGGATGGAAGCCGGAATGGAGAGACGAGGTATTTGCAAAGATCCGTGAAAATCCACAGCATCAGTTCCTGTTCCTTACCAAGCGACCTGATTTGCTGGATTTTGATACCGATCTGGAAAACGCATGGTTTGGCATTACGGTGACGAGGAAAGCAGAACTGTGGCGTATCGACGCCCTTCGGAAAAACGTTAGAGCAAAACATTACCATGTTACCTTTGAGCCGTTATTCGACGATCCCGGCACAGTTGACCTTTCCGAAATCAATTGGATCGTTGTGGGCACCATGACCGGAGCTCAGAGCAGGAAGATTCATACGGAGCCGGAATGGGCATGGTCTCTGACGAACCAGGCACATAAGCTCGGCATTCCGGTGTTTATGAAGGAAGACCTTGTCCCTATCATAGGGGATGAAAATATGATTCAGGAAATGCCGGAAGAATTTAATAAAGTGTTAGAGGTACAGAAATCATGGAAGAAGTAATAAATGGAATCCTCATTCGTGAGGTGGAAACAAAGAACATCATGACTAAGTCTAGTCTGCCGGTAGGCGGTTACTCGGTCAATCCCTATGTGGGCTGTACACATGCCTGCAAGTATTGCTATGCTTCTTTTATGAAGCGCTTTACCGGGCACAAGGAGGAATGGGGCACTTTCCTTGATGTGAAGCATTGGCCGGAAATTAAAAATCCGAAGAAATATGCCGGACAGCGGGTGGTCATCGGTTCTGTGACAGATGGCTACAATCCACAGGAGGAGCAATTCGGGAATACCAGAAAACTTCTGGAGCAGCTGATCGGCAGTGACGCAGATATTCTGATCTGCACAAAGTCAGATCTTGTGGTACGGGATATTGATCTGCTGAAGAAGCTTGGACGTGTAACCGTTTCATGGTCGATCAACACACTAGATGTAAATTTCAAGAACGATATGGATTCTGCTTCGAGCATTGAGCACCGTATCGCTGCTATGAAGCAGGTATATGAGGCAGGTATCCGTACAGTCTGTTTCGTATCCCCGGTATTCCCCGGTATCACGGATTTTGAAGCAATCTTTGAGCGGGTAAAGGATCAGTGCGATCTGTTCTGGCTCGAAAATCTCAATCTTCGAGGCGGTTTCAAAAAGACAATTATGGATTATATCGCCGGAAAATATCCTGATCTTGTACCACTTTACGACGAGATCTATAACAAGTATAACCGCAGCTACTTTGAAGCACTTGAAGTAAAAGCTGAGAAAATGGCTAAGAAGTATGATTGTGCCTTTGTGGATAATGAAATGCCTTATGGCAGAGTCCCGCAGGGACATCCGGTAATCGTAGATTATTTCTATCATGAGGAAATCCGTGGGACAGAGAATACCGGAAAAAGAAATCGCTAAATTTCAGCTTATTGAATTAAAAGAGTTAAGAAAATTTAAAATTATGAAAGTAAGTATTTTCTCTTGCTTCTATATTCATTGATTTAATGCAAAGAAAACTTGGAAAATAATTGACAAGTAAACTTGGTAGTGGTATATTATGAATGTAAATAAAACTTGGCATTTAAGAAAGGGGAATATCAATGAATAAGGAAGAAATTTTAGCTAGAAGTAAAAAAGAAAATATTTATGGAGATGAACGTGAAAAGAGTGTGTGTACAAAACGAGATGCTTTTTCTCTTTGGGGGCTTACTGTTTTAGGCATTATTATAATGTTCATTAAACTATTTTGTATGGAGTCTCCGGCAGATATAATTTCTATTTTGTTTTGTACATCAGGATTGGGATTTACCTATGAAGGGATTAAACTTAAGAAGAAATGGAGTATAATTTGCGGTGTTGTATTTTTACTATTGGCAGTTTACTTTTTTTATAAATTTTGTATGGGGTTATTCTAATGGATGATAAATTGGTATTAAAAAATAATTTAAAGAGTGCAAGAACAGAAAAAAAACTCTCGCAATCGGCATTAGCAGAAATGGTTGGGGTATCCCGAAATACAATTAGTTCTATTGAAACAGGACAATTTAATCCAACGGCGAAATTAGCATTGATTATATGTATAGCACTTGATAAAAAATTTGAGGAATTATTCTATTTTGATGAATAATAAAAAGTTGACTTTGCAGGAGGTATTATGATGAAGGATAAAAAAAATTATTTTGGAAATGGAATTTCAGTCGGGTTATGTTTAGGTGTAGTATTCGGAATTATTTTAGATAATCTTGCGTTAGGCATAGCAATTGGCATATGTCTTGGAAGTTCTGTTGGAACAATTGTTTATAAGAAAAAAACAAAAGATGAATAACAATTTCAGCTTGTCGAACTGAAAAACACTGTAATGACATGTGTAAAACAAAATATAAAACACCCCACTGAGTAGGTTGAATTAAATACTCCTATGATTTCAATTTTGAAGTCATAGGGGTATTTTTTGTGCAGAAAAATAAAAAATTTCCTTTTCCACCCTGTATTTTCCCCTCTGAACCTTTCGTTATATGAGGGCAAATAAATAAAATTCATTTTTTATTTGTAAAAAACCCTCTCTACGTTCTGATATATAAGGAACAAATTACATTTACCTTAAAGGAATCGGGCCTGATTCAAGAACAAAGAAAAAACGAAAAGAGAAAGGAGAAACTACATGAACAAAACAATCTTAATGGGAAGACTGACAAAAGATCCGGAGGTGAAATATCTCCAGGATGAAAACAGTACTGCAATGGCACGATACACGCTGGCAGTAGACAGACGATATCGAAAGGATGGAAAGGCAGAAACAGATTTTATTTCCTGTGTTACCTTTGGGAAGAATGCTGAGTTTGCAGAAAAATATCTGAAAAAAGGTTTGAAGATTTTAGTAAGCGGACGCATTCAGACAGGAAGCTATGTGAAGCAGGAGGGAAATAAAGTTTATGCCACTAACGTGATTGTAGAAGAACATTATTTCGCAGAAGGGAAGAAAGTGTCAGGATCAGAAAAGAAAGAAGATACCGATCCAGATGGATTTATGAATCTTCCAGATGGAGAAGAACTTCCGTTTGAGTAAGAAAAACTCGGATGCTGAAAGCAGAAGAGCGCACTTATATACCTTAAAAGGTATGTGCGTCCTACGGAAGTAGCATCTTTCTGAAGGGGAATTCCGAAAGTGTTTGCGGATGATCCATCCGAAGAAGGGTTCCCCTTCCGGCAGAAATGCCTATCCCGTAACAGAGAAAATGGAAGAGTTGAAAAAGGAGAAAAAGAACGATATGGCGAAGAAGAAAACATTTCAGGAATATACTCAGGAAGCACTTTATGAGATTGAAAAAACAGAAGCTGCATTGAAACAGGCAAAGCTTGAGAAGGAACAGGCAGAGCATAGGATTCAGAGATCCTTGAACTATCTGGATACACAGAAAAAGAAAAAACGAAAGGCACGAACCCATCTGTTGATTCAGAAAGGAGCAGCCATAGAAGCAATCTGTAAAGATACCAAATATCTGACAGAGGCGGAATTTTATCAGCTGATGGATGAACTTCTTCATGATCCCGCTTGTAAGTTTTGTGATGTCGTTCATGAAATGGTTCGTGGACGGGCGGAAACTGCAGAAGTAAAAGAACGAGAATTCGCAGAAGAGGAAGCACTATTAAAGGCGATGCAGCGAGGTGAACTGCCACAGGGAGATGAGTAAGATGGGATGTTATCACTTTCATCTAAATCAATTATCCAGAGGAAAAGGGCAGTCTGCCATTGCTAGTGCTGCTTACCGAGCCGGTACAAAACTGGAATGTACGTATTATGGAGAAGTGAGTGATTATACGAGAAAAGGCGGTGTGGTATTAGCGGAGATCCATCTTCCCCAACAGGCTCCGGAGAGATTCAAAGACAGAGAGACCCTTTGGAATGAGGTGGAATGGATCGAAGGGAATAAGAAAGCACAGCTGGCACACAGCTTTGATATTGCCTTGATGAATGAGTTTTCTATGGAAGAAAATATTGAGCTTGCAAGAAGGTTCGTAGAAGAACAGTTAGTCGCAAGAGGGATGATCGCAGATCTAGCGATCCATGATCCGAAGAAAGCAAAGGATAAAATCCCCAATCCCCATATGCACATCATGGTTCCCATCCGCCCTTTACAGGAAGATGGTACCTGGGGACAAAAACAAAAAAAGGTTCCAGTATTAACACCGGATGGACAGACGGTTTTGAATCAGAAAGGACAACCGGTATTTCGGGCGGTACATACAACGGATTGGAGCAGGAAAGAAACCTTGGAAGAATTGAGAAGTGCCTGGGCGAAGATGTGTAACGAACTGTATGAAGAAAAAGGACTAACAGAAAGAGTCGATGCCAGGTCTTATGAGGAACGGGGGATTGATAAGATCCCGATGGTGCATGAAGGACCGAATGTACAGGCAATGGAAGCAAGAGGGATTTCAACCGCACTGGGAAGTTTAAACCGCCTCATCCGAGCCTTAAATGATATGAAAGAACGGGCAAAGAATCTTCTTCAATGGTCCTTGTTTCGAGAAAGCCAACTGATGGAATGGATGGTGTTCTTACATCAGCCAACCTTAGCAGATTATCTAAGAAACTATTATGACAAGAGAAATGCAGTCACAGAATCCTACGCTTATGGAACACAAAAGGCGAAGAATACGAATCTGAAACAATTTGCAGAGACGATCCGCTTTCTGGAAGAGCAGGATGTGAGAACCCCGGAACAGCTGACAGAGAAAATCCAGGAATTAGATACTCAGCTGAAGGAAGTGAGCCAGAGGTTGAAAAAACAACTGGCTGCTTTACAAAGGGTCAATGTCAACCTTTATGCAATGAAAGAGTATTTTGAAACGAGACCTGTTTATCTGGAATTAAAGAACAAATATTTTGGCAGGGAAAAATTCAAAGAGGAACATAAGAAAGAACTTAGCGGATATTATCGTTCGGAAAGGATCTTAAAAGAAAATCTGGATGCGAATGGAAAAATACCAGAAGGAAAATGGAAGCGAGAAGCAGATTGTTTATCGGAAGAGATTGTTGCTTTGCGAAAAGAAGATAAACGGATCCACGCCATGTTACGAAAGTATGAGAAAGTCAAAAATCATGTGGAAGTTTTGATGGCAGAAGAGGACGAAGAGGTTTCTCTTCCAGAAACAAACAAACGGGAGCAATCCACAGAAACAAAAGAAGCAGTGAGAACCATGAAACGAAAGAAGAAACATCATGGAATGGAATTATAGGAGGAATTTTAGAAGATGGAAGAATATACAAGAGAAAAGATTCAAAGAGCAGATGATACCGATTTATATGTTTTCCTTTCTGGAAGAGGAGAACAGTTCAAACGATGTGGGAAGGAATACCGATGGTTACGACATGACAGTGTGATGATCAACAAGAATGAATGGTATCGTTTTAGTCAGAATAAAGGCGGTCATGCCATCGATTTTATGAAAGAATTCTACGGTCTTTCTTTTGCAGAGGCAGTTAAAGAATTATTAGGAGAAGAGGGAGTTGGAGAAACAAACAGAAGAACGGCGAAGGAAGATGCAGGCAGACAGAAGGTCTGCCCCATCCCCTTGCCTGGATTGGAACTGCCAGAAAAAAATGAAAGCTGTGAGGTTGCAAGGAAGTATCTCATAGAACAGAGAAAACTATCGGAACAACTGGTAGATCAGATGATTGCAAAGGGGGATATTTATGAAAGTAAAAACTATCACAATGTGGTGTTCGTTGGAAGAGATAAAGAAGAGAATCCCAGATATGCAGCTATGCGTGGAACTGATGAGAACAGATATCGTGGGGAGTCAAGAGGTTCGGAAAAAGCCTATGGATTTGGCCATATAGGAACGGATGAAAAATTATTTGTATTTGAATCCCCCATTGATCTTTTGTCTTATATTACTGCAGTTCCGGAAGACTGGGAAAAGCATAGTTATATTTCCCTAGGAGGATTGAGTGAAAAAGCAATGAAACGGATGTATACAGAATATCCTCATATCCATTCCATCTACTTGTGTCTGGATAATGATGAGCCTGGAAATGAGAGATGCAGGCAGTTTGTTTCTCTTATTCCGGAGGAACTGAGTGTGTACCGATTAGAACCGGTGAAGAAAGACTGGAATGAATGTCTGGTAGCAGAAGTTCCGGTAGAAAATATGGCAAAGCAGATGTGTTGGAGAGATGCCAGGGAAAAACCAGTTCCAGTCATGAAGATGTCGGAGGTTGAGGAAACGGTGGTCCAGTGGTTATGGTATCCGTTCATTCCCTTTGGAAAGGTTACTTTGATCCAGGGGAATCCGGGAAAAGGAAAAACGTGGCTTGCAATGGCAATCGCCGCATACTGTACAAATGGAAAAGAACTTCCCAATGCACTTCCCATAGAACCCTTTAATGTGTTGTATCAAACAGCAGAGGATGGGATAGCAGATACCATTAAGCCTAGATTAGCAAAATGTGGTGCAGATATGACAAGAGTACGCTTCATCAATGAAGATGAAAAACAGCTTTCTATGACGGACGATCGGATTGAAAAAGCCATCCGACAGAATAATGTACGCCTCATGATCATGGATCCCATACAGGCTTATCTGGGAGCCAATGTGGATATGAACCGGGCGAATGAGATCCGTCCCTTATTTCGACATCTCAGTACGATTGCAGAGAGAACTGGATGTGCCATTGTTCTCATTGGACATTTGAATAAGTCATCGGGAAGTCAGAGCGATTACCGTTCCTTGGGATCCATTGATATCGCAGCGGCAGTACGAAGCATCTTATTTGTAGAAAAGGTGGAAAAAGAGAAGGAACAGGATATCCGAGTGGTATATCAGCAAAAGGATTCTCTTGCTAAGAAGGAAAATCCGGTAGCGTTTTCTTTAGGAGAAGAAGGCTTAAAATGGTTAGGGGAATATGATATATCCATTGAAGATCTGCTGATGGGGAAAGCAGGAACGAAAAAGGAAACGAAACTGGAAAAGGCACAGAAGTTGATCCTGGAGTTATTAACCAAACGAAAAGTAATGTGTTTAGAAGAATTAGAGGCAGAACTACTAGCCTATGGGATTTCTTCCAGAACAGGAAGAGATGCAAGAAAGCAGCTGGAAAACAGAATGAGCTACGACTGGTGTCAGGGAAGAAAAACAGTTGCGTTGACAACAGAATAAAGGATGACATTGGCAAAAAACTACTTTGGCATTGGCAGTCTTTATAGATACCTTTGCCAGCCGCCAATGTCAAAAACAAAGATAATAGAAGGAGGCATACAAATGACAAGTTATGATATACCTTATTGGAAGAAGTATACATTATCCATTGAAGAGGCAGCATCCTATTTTCGTATTGGAGAAGGAAAGCTTCGTAAGTTAGTCAATGACAATCCAAATGCAGAGTATTTGCTTTGGAATGGGAATCGTGTACAGATAAAACGAACAAGATTTGAAAAATTTATTGATACACTCAGTGCGATATAAAATGAAATTTAAAAGAAGGAGGTGTTCGAATTAGGGGTTACATGATATACTAACAATATCATGTTGCGTCCCCTTGGAGGTAGGATATGATTTCAAAGAGACGTGATGATAAAGGCAGAGTTCTCCAGCAAGGAGAATGGCAGGAACCAAGTGGACGTTATCGCTATAAATATACAGATTCACTTGGTAAGCGTAAAATATTATATAGTTGGAGATTGACAGAAGCAGATAAGATGCCGGAAGGTAAACGGGCAGATCTTTCTCTCAGGGAAAAAGAAAGAAAAGTTCAGTCCTTACAGATGCAAGGGATTACAGGAAGTAACATTACAGTGATTGAACTTGTGGAACGATATCTTTCCCTGAAAACAGGAGTAAAGCATAATACATTAGCGAATTACAAATTTGTGGTGAATGTATTGAAAAAGGAAGAATTTGCGTATAAGAAAGTGGATGATGTGAAACTCTCTGATGCAAAGATTTTTCTGATAAAACTACAGAGAGATGGTAGAGGATATAGTTCCATTCATTCCATCAGAGGTGTTTTAAGACCTGCTTTTCAGATGGCTGTGGATGATGACTTGATTCTAAAAAATCCATTTGGATTTGAATTAGGTACAGTACTTGTTAATGACAGTCAGAAAAGACAAGCTGTTTCTCTGGAAGATGAAGCAAAATTTCTCGAGTTTGTAAAGAATGATCCACATTATAATCAGTATTATGATGCATTTTATATCTTATTCAAGACAGGTCTTAGAATATCTGAATTTTGTGGGCTTACTGTAAAAGATTTGGACTTTAAAGAAGATATTATCAATGTGAATCATCAGTTGCAAAGAACTCGAGAAATGAAGTATATCATCGTATCTACAAAGACAACAAGTGGTACGCGGTTACTTCCAATGGAAGCGGATGTAAAAGAGGCATTTCTTCGAATCTTGAAGAATAGAAGGAAACCAAAACGTGAGCCGATGGTGGATGGATATGGAGGATTTCTGTTTCTGGATAAGAATGGAAGACCAATGGTTGCACTTCACTGGGAAAAGTACATGCAGCATGCAAGAGAAAAATATAATCGTGAACATTTGTTGCAGTTGCCGCCAATTACTCCTCATGTATGCAGGCATACTTATTGTACCAATATGGCCAATTCAGGGATGAATCCAAAGACGCTACAATATCTGATGGGACATTCAGATGTATCTGTAACACTTAATGTTTATACGCACACCGGCTATGATGATGCAAAGAAAGAACTTGCCAGATTAAAAGAAGTAAGGGATGAACTGGAAAAGAAAAAGTTTGTAACCCAAAAACATGCACAAATAACTCATGTAAGCCTTATTTCATAAGGGATTAGGGACTTTAAAAATAACCCATTTGTACCACAAATGCCCGAAAAAACATGAGAAAATACAAGAATTTATAAGAAAAAGAACCCTTCAAGTAAAAAATGCACAAAGGCTGAAAAGCCAGTATTTATAAGGCTTTGAGAGGATATGAGGAGATAAAATGGAGAAAATAAAGGTACTATTTATTTGCCACGGCAACATCTGCCGCTCCCCCATGTGTGAGAGTGTCTTCACCCACATGGTTAAGGAAGCCGGTTTGGCAGATCGATTTCTGATCGACTCAGCTGCGACCAGCACAGAGGAAATAGGAAATCCGGTTCATTGGGGAACGGTAAACAAACTAAAAGAGGTTGGGATTCCGTTAGTCCCCCACAGGGCAAAGCAGATCCAAACAGCAGATTATGATAAATTTGACTATATCATAGGTATGGACACAGCAAATATACGCAATCTCAACCGGATGTTAAAAGGAGATCCAAAGGGAAAGATATACAAGCTTCTTTCCTTTGCAGGTTCAGGAAGAGATATTGCAGATCCGTGGTATACGGGTAATTTTGATGAAACGTATTTAGATATAATGGAAGGCTGCAAGAGATTTCTGAAATATCTGAAAGACAACAGAGAAATTGTTTGAGTTTTTTACGCTGTATTGTATCCTGCACCTTGGCTTCCATCAATCAGTGGATAAGGGAAAACGTGTATCCCTTATCTGCTGATGGCAGCATACTGCAAAATGCGGAAACCCAGGAGAAATTGAAAGACGAAGAGAGCACTGCAAAATCATCAGATTCAGGTGATTGAGCAGTGCTCTCTTTTATAAAATTCAGATAGAGAAAATACCAAACATTCTGCAGTGATTACTCTTCCAATGCTCTGAGCGCCTTCTTAAACTGGAAGAAGAACAGCACAGCAGTGAAGCTGACTGCAAAGAAATCAGCGATCGGCTCTGCCAGATATACGGCAGTAGTCGGATCGGAAGGCATAAACTTAGGAACCAGATAGATCAGAGGCAGCAGCAGGATGAACTTACGCATAACAGCGACCAGGATGGAAGCCTTTGCATTGCCGATAGCAGTGAAGGTCATCTGGCAGGCCATCTGGATGCCGAAGAGGAACATACAGGCCATATAGATCCGCAGTGCATGCTTGGTAAAGTCGATCAGAGCCGGGTCTGAGGTGAACATGGCGGCAAATGCCTGAGGAGCAAGCATGACGCCCAGCCACAGCAGGGATGCATAGGATAAGCTCAAGGCGAGAAGCAGCTTATAGGCTGAGCGTACGCGCCCAGTGAGCTTTGCGCCGTAGTTGTAGCTGATGATGGGCTGTGCGCCCTGGCCCAGGCCCTGTAAGGGCAGCATGGCAAACTGCATGACGCTGGTTAAGATGGTCATAGCGCCGACTGCGATGTCGCCGCCGTACTTTAACAGGGAGGAGTTAAAGCATACGGAGATTACGCTTTCACTGGACTGCATGATAAAGGTGGACAGTCCCAGCGCAAGGCTTGGCATGATAATGGAACGGGTAAGCTTTAAATTGGAAGCTTTGATCTTTAAGAAGGTCTTTTTTCCGAAGAGGAAGGCCAGCACCCAGGTACAGGATAATGCCTGTGATAAGATAGTTGCCAGAGCCGCGCCGCGTACTCCCATTCCAAATACAAAAATGAAAATCGGATCCAGGATAATATTTGCTGCCGCACCGATCATAACGGAGAGCATGCCTGTTTTTGCAAAGCCCTGGGCTGTGATAAATGCATTCATACCCAGTGTGAGCTGTACGAAAATAGTTCCCAGAGCGTAGATATTCATATAGGCTACGCCGTATTCTACGGTATTTTCACTGGCGCCGAAAGCCAGAAGAAATTCACGGTTCCACATTAAAAGAACAGCGGTAAGAACAGCGGAGATAATCAGCTGAACGGTAAAGCAGTTGCCCAGTGTTTTTTCAGCCGCCTGTTTATCGCCCTGTCCCATAAAGATCGAGGCTCTGGGAGCGCCGCCGTTTCCAACCAGAGCAGCGAATGCGGACACGATCATAATAAGGGGCATGCAGACACCTACTCCTGTAAGGGCCAGAGCGCCGTTTTCAGGAATGTGTCCTATGTAAATGCGGTCTATGATGTTGTAAAGCATGTTGATGATCTGAGCAGTAACAGTAGGAAGAGCCAGCTTTAAAAGAAGCTTTCCCACAGGCTCTTTTGCCAGAAAATCTTTGTTGTCATTCATGTGTACTCCTGCCTTTCATAGCATTTTTTGCGTTTTCCATGAGCCGTTTTGAAAGAATCTGGTAGCAGGCAAACTCTTCTTTGGAAAATCCCTGAAACAGATATCCTCTGTATTCATCCATAAGCGTATCTACATCAGCAGTAATGGAGTGTGAGGCGGGCAGCAGAGCCAGGTGGATCCGGCGTCTGTCATGGAGATCCGGGATTCTCTTTAAGAGTCCTTTCTGTATCAGGCTTTCCACAGCCTGGGAGACATTTCCTTTTGAGAGCATCCGAAGCTCCGTGATGTCGGCCGCAGTATCTTTCCCTGGATTATTGTGGAGAAATGTGATGACATTTGCCTCGATCAGAGTCAGTCCATAGGTTTCAGAGAGCTGTTTTAGCAGGCTGTCCTGAAACTTCATGGCAGCCCGGATACCTAAAAGAAAATCAGTGTTTGAGGTCATTGGATCCTCCTTTTACATAATAAAAGGTTCTAAATAAAAAGGTTTTAAAAAGAACTGTTCAGAAAAATAATTATACACTCTACAGTCTATTTGTCAAGAGGGGGAAGACATGGTATAATAGAGCAAAACGCCAGGGCAGGGAGTGACAGACAGCGTATGCAGATATTAAACCAGGATATAAAGGACGGTTCATTTAAAAAGGCCTACCTTCTGTTTGGTGAAGAGGCATTTTTGAAAATGAGCTATAAGAACCGTTTAAAGGATGCAGTGACAGCTGGAGATACCATGAACTTTAACCATTACGAGGGAAAGGGAATGGATATAAATGAGATTATCGGCATTGCAGATACCATGCCTTTTTTTGCAGAGCGCAGGCTGGTGCTAATAGAGGACAGCGGCTGGTTTAAGGGCGGAGCAGGAGGAGAGGAAATGAGCGCTTATATGGAGCATATTCCCGATACCACCTGTCTTGTGTTTGTGGAAACAGAGGTGGATAAGCGCAGCAAGCTTTTTAAAGCCGTGAAAAAATACGGTTATACAGCGGAGCTTGGCCGTCAGGATGCGTCGCAGCTTGGCCGTTGGGCTGCCGGCATCCTGTCAAAAAATGGGAAAAAGATCACCGGGCGCACCATGGAGTTTTTTTTAAGCAAAACAGGGGATGATATGGAAAATATCAGCTCAGAGCTGGAAAAGCTGATCAGCTATACCCTGGGCCGTGATGTGATCACTGAGGAGGATGTGGAGGCTATCTGTACCACTCAGGTGAGCAACAAGATTTTTGACATGATTACGGCTATTGCCAACCGTCAGACGCGAAAGGCTATGGATCTTTATGAGGATCTGCTTACCTTAAAGGAGCCGCCTATGCGGATTTTATTTCTGATCGCAAGGCAGTTTAACCAGATCCTGCAGGTGAAGGAGCTGATGGGGCAGGGCATGGATAAGAGTACCATTGCTTCCAGGATGAAGCTTCAGCCCTTTGTGGCAGGAAAAATCATGCTGCAGGCAAAGACATTTTCAAGGGAACAGATCCTTTCCTATGTAAATCTTTGTGTGGATGCAGAGGAAAGCGTAAAGACAGGCCGCCTGACAGACCGTCTGGCAGTAGAACTTTTGATTGCAAAAACGTATTAAAGGAGGAAAATGGAATGGAAGAACTTCAGTTAGATGCGATTAGAAAACAGACAAAAGATGTTTTGAGGGAGCTTATGGAAAAGGCAGATCTGAAGCAGGGGCAGATTCTGGTTGTGGGCTGTTCCTCCAGTGAAATCGGGAGCTTTAAGATTGGCTCTCATTCCAGCGGAGAAATCGGACAGGCGGTTTATGAAGCTCTTTATGAGGAGCTAAAACCTGCGGGCATTTATCTGGCCGCCCAGTGCTGTGAGCATTTAAACCGGGCGCTTATATTAGAGGAGGAGGCCGCGTTAAAATACGGATATGAGCCTGTCAATGTGGTTCCTCAGCTAAAAGCAGGAGGCTCCTTTGCTACGGCGGCTTATCATACCCTGGAGCATCCGGCGGCAGTGGAGCATATCCGAGCTCATGCGGGAATCGATATCGGAGATACCCTGATCGGGATGCATTTAAAGGATGTGGCAGTTCCAGTGCGGATTTTAAACAGAGAAATTGGAGGCGCCCATGTAGTTTGTGCCAGAACACGCCCTAAGTTTATCGGCGGAGAAAGAGCACGTTATGATGAAAGGAAGCTGTAAGCAAAAAAATCCCTCCGGTGGGTTAATCCGGAGGGATTTTAAATATCTCTATAAAATTAAGCCAGAGTGTTAACAGCCTTGGTCACGCGGGACACCTTGCGGGCAGCATTGTTCTTGTGATATACGCCCTTAGTGCAGGCCTTGTCGATCTCTGTGATAGCAGCCTGTAATGCAGTCTGAGCAGCAACCTTATCTCCAGCAGCAACAGTAGCCTCTACCTTCTTGATCGCAGTCTTAACCTTGGATCTGATTGCCTTGTTTCTTGCAGCCTTAGTCTCGTTTACTAAGATTCTCTTCTTTGCAGATTTAATGTTAGCCAATGAAATACACCTCCGTTCGGTTTTCTCTTCTTAATCGTTGTGTTTTCCATCAAAGCCTGGACACGGACAGTTCAATGTAAACATACTATTACATTTTAGCGAATGATTTTGGGAATGTCAAGCGGAATTTGGTGTTTTTTTGAAGTTTTAGGGAATATTTTTTTGAAATGAGTGGAAAATAAGATGGATCGCAGTTTCTCTTTTTGCGCCGTACCCGCAGCTGAGGGTGGATGGCCTTTGGAAATACTGCAAAATGTGGAAATTCAAATGGATCGAAGAAAAAGACAGGAGGCACAGGAATGGGAAGTTCCGAAAATAAGCAGGCTGCAGCCACATTTTCCTTTCAGATACGCACAGATCTGGCTCTGGAAGATAAAGAAAGTTTTGAAGGTGATGGGGGTGAGATCCCAGGGGTTGTATTAAAGGAAAGAACCAGAAAAGAAGGTGCGGTCAGAATGACAGAAGTGAAGATACTGAATGCTCAGGGAGCCAGAGCGATGGGAAAGCCGGAAGGAACGTATCTAACGCTGGAAGCAGATGAGCTGCAGACGCCGGATGAGGATTGTCACAGCAGAGTGGTGGATGAACTGGCCATGCAGTTGAATGAGCTGATGAAACGGGCAGGATGGGAGAAAAAGGAAAATCCGTCCCTGCTGGTGGTCGGCCTTGGAAACCAATCCGTAACCCCGGATTCTTTAGGACCCCGAACCGTGGGAAATCTCAGAGTGACCGGCCATCTTCTTGCGGACAGGACAGAGAAGAAACAGCCCTATCCATGCCTTTGCGCCATTGCTCCAGGCGTTATGGCCCAGACGGGGATGGAAACGGCTCAGATTCTGCATGGGATCATAGGAGAGACATCACCTGATCTGGTGATTGCCATTGACGCATTGGCAGCACGCAGCGTCCGCCGCCTGTGCACAACCATACAGCTTACAGATACGGGAATCCATCCGGGTTCCGGAGTAGGCAATCATCGTCACAGTCTCACAAAAGAGAGCCTGGGAGTACCGGTGATCGCTATTGGAGTGCCGACGGTGGTGGGGGCGGCTGCCATTGTGCAGGATACGATTTCAGCCCTTCTTGCGGTTTTGGAGGAAAATGAATGCGCAAAAGGCACAGGATCGTGGATACGCCAGATGGACACAGAGGGGCAGTATGAACTGATCCGGGAGCTTCTGGAGCCGGAATTTGGGCCTATGTATGTGACGCCGCCGGATATTGACCAGTCTGTTCAGCAGCTAAGTTTTACCATTTCGGAAGGTATTCACCGGGCTGTGTTTGAGCTGTGATTCCGGCGGCAGATGCTGTCATTTTTTCCTTTGTTTTGGCATACCATAGGATACAGCACTTTGGCAAGGTGTAAAAAGGACAGGCGGGACCGGGTATGGGGATGAAAAGGAATGGAAGGAGAGGGCCGGTGAGGATATGTCTCATGGGCCTTGCGGCTGCGGGAACCGTATGGGGAGCCGTCTATATGATAAAAAACAGCAGAGCCGTCCTTACGGCGGTTCCCTGGGAGCAGCAGGTTCGGATGGCCGGGGAAGAACTGGCAGCGCTTCTGTGGCATCAGGCTGCGCCTTATGAGATGACGGGGAAAAATTCCAGGAACATAACGGAGCAGGACGGCAGTAATACGGATCAGGCTGTAAAGATCGCCTGGGAAGATGCAGACCCTGTTTTCAGGAATCATATGCAGGCACGTTTATTTTACAGGGAGCACCAGTATCTTGACCGGTACGGAGATGAAACAACAGGGGAGAAGCAGCATGAAGAAAGAAAAAAGGCCTCGCAGGGGAGCATGGCTCACGGCTTAGAGGAAAGCCCCGCAGAAAGCTTCGGGGAAGCGTTAGAGGAAACCGCAGCCAGTGTTTCAGGCTCTGCCCTTTCCCTGGCAGGAAGCCTTCCTCTGCCGGTAACAGGAACACTTTATCAGCTTCAGCAGCTGGAGGATTTTGACTTTCTCATGAAGCATTTTTACAGCGTACATACCTCTACCACAGCAGGCCGCGATCTGTTTAACGGTCCGGCACTTTTAAGCCATGATGTGACATTAGATAAAGAAGGGGAAGGGCCGCAGATCCTTATTTACCATACCCATTCTCAGGAGGCCTTTAAGGATTCCGGCCCTCAGGGGCGGACCATTGTGGAAGTGGGAGATTATCTGGCAGAACTTTTGACGCAGAAGGGCTACCGGGTTTACCATGACACGTCGGTTTATGATCTGCAAAGTGGCGTTCTGGATCGGAGTAAGGCCTATAATTATGCACTGGAAGGCGTAAACCGTATCCTGCAGCAGAATCCTTCCATTCAGGTAGTTCTGGATCTTCACAGGGATGGCGTTTCGGAAAATCTCCACATGGTTTCCGACATCAATGGAAAGCCCACGGCGCAGATCATGTTTTTTAACGGCCTCAGCCGTACGCCGGAGGGAAAAATTGCCTATCTTTCCAATCCTTATCTGGCAGAAAACCTTGCATTCAGCCTGAAAATGCAGCTGGGAGCACAGGCGTATTTTCCAGGATTTGCCAGAAAGATCTATTTAAAGGGACTGCGCTATAATCTCCACCTGCGGCCTAAGTCTGCTCTTATTGAAGCGGGGGCTCAGACGAATACATTTGAAGAGGTAAAAAACGCCATGGAGCCCCTGGCACAACTTTTGGATATGGTGTTGCAAGGGGAGTGAAAAAAAGGTATAATGGCAGATATATTTTAATTTGAAAGAAGACGAGGATAAAGAATGGCAACGATTGACCAGAGTAAAATACGAAATTTTTGTATCATCGCCCATATTGATCACGGCAAGTCCACCCTGGCTGACCGTATTATTGAAAAAACAGGGCTTTTAACAAGCAGAGAGATGCAGGAGCAGATCCTGGACAACATGGACCTGGAGCGGGAGAGAGGCATTACCATCAAATCTCAGGCAGTGCGTACCGTATATAAGGCAAAGGACGGGGAGGAATATATTTTTAACCTGATCGACACTCCCGGACATGTAGACTTTAATTATGAGGTTTCCCGCAGTCTGGCAGCCTGCGACGGAGCCATCCTGGTAGTGGATGCGTCCCAGGGCATTGAGGCTCAGACGCTGGCAAATGTCTATCTGGCTCTGGATCATGATCTGGACGTATTTCCGGTTATCAATAAAATCGATCTTCCAAGCGCCGACCCGGATCATGTGGAGGCGGAGATAGAGGATGTGATTGGTCTGGAGGCTCACGATGCGCCCCGTATTTCCGCGAAAACAGGACTGAATATCGAAGATGTTCTGGAGGCCATTGTGCACAAGATCCCGTCTCCCAAGGGAGATCCCGATGCTCCCCTTCAGGCGCTGATCTTTGATTCTATTTATGATTCTTACAAAGGTGTAATTATTTTCTGCCGTGTGATGGAAGGCACGGTAAAGAAGGGAACCCGTGTGCGGATGATGGCCACGGGGGCAGAGGAAGAGGTAGTAGAGGTCGGATACTTCGGCGCAGGCCAGTTTATTACCTGCGACGAGCTCAGCGCGGGAATGGTAGGCTATATTACCGCCAGTATCAAAAATGTCCGCGATACCCGTGTGGGCGATACGGTTACAGATGCCGTCCGTCCCTGTGAAAGCCCCCTTCCGGGCTATAAAAAGGTAACGCCTATGGTTTACTGCGGACTTTATCCTGCAGACGGTGCCAAATACAATGACTTAAGAGACGCCCTTGAAAAGCTTCAGTTAAATGATGCTTCGCTTTTCTATGAACCGGAGACCTCTGTGGCTCTTGGCTTTGGCTTCCGCTGCGGTTTTTTAGGCCTGCTTCATCTGGAAATCATTCAGGAGCGCTTAGAGAGGGAATATAACCTGGATCTTGTGACAACGGCTCCGGGCGTAGTATACCGGGTATATAAGACGAATGGTGAGATGATCGAGCTTACCAATCCATCCAATCTGCCGGATCCCAGTGAAATTGAATACATGGAGGAGCCTATTGTAAGCGCGGAGATCATGGTAACGACCGAATATGTGGGCTCCATTATGACTTTGTGCCAGGAGCGCCGGGGCGTATATCTGGGAATGGAATACATTGAAACCACCCGTGCCCTTTTAAAATACGAGCTTCCCTTAAATGAGATCATCTATGACTTCTTCGATGCCTTAAAGTCGCGGTCCAGAGGATATGCCTCCTTTGATTATGAGTTAAAGGGCTATGAACGGTCTGAGCTTGTGAAGCTGGATATTCTGGTAAACAGAGAGGAAGTGGACGCTCTTTCCTTTATTGTACATTCTGCCTCGGCCTATGAAAAGGGACGCAGGATGTGCGAAAAATTAAAAGAGGAGATTCCGCGCCACTTGTTTGAAATCCCCATTCAGGCAGCCATCGGTGGAAAGATAATTGCCAGAGAGACGGTAAAGGCAGTCCGTAAGGACGTGCTTGCAAAGTGCTACGGCGGCGATATTTCACGAAAGAGAAAGCTTCTTGAAAAGCAGAAGGAAGGCAAAAAGCGGATGCGCCAGATCGGAAATGTAGAGATTCCGCAGAAGGCGTTTATGAGCGTTCTGAAGCTGGATGAAGAGTAAGAGAAAAAGCGAGACAGTCACCCTATGATAAATGCAAATAAAAATACCATTGAGCTGTATATCCATATCCCGTTTTGCGTGAAAAAGTGTTTTTACTGCGATTTTCTCTCCTTTCGGGCTCTGGCTGCAGACCATGAGGCTTATGTGGATCAGCTGGTAAGAGAAATCCGGGCCAGAGGAGCCTTCTGCAGTGAGCTTACGGTATCCACGGTTTTTATCGGCGGCGGTACCCCTACGGTTATGGAACCGGAACTGATCCGGCGGATCATGGAGGCCGTAAAGGAAAACTTTACATTGGAGCCGGATGCGGAGATTACGATCGAGGCCAATCCGGGTACTCTTTTATACAACAAGCTTCCTGTGTACCATGACTGTGGCATCAACCGCGTAAGCATCGGCCTTCAGTCGGCAGATAATCAGGAGCTTAAAAACCTGGGCCGGGTTCATTCTTTTGAGGAGTTTTTAAAGAGCTATCAGAGCGCAAGAATGTCTGGCTTTACCAATATAAGCGTGGATCTTATGAGCGGGATCCCTGGCCAGACGCTTGAATCGTGGAAAAATACCTTAAAAAAGGTAACGATGCTCAAACCGGAGCATATTTCCGCATACAGCCTGATCATAGAGCAGGGAACGCCCTTCTGGGAACAGTATGGGCCGGGAATGGGCGGCTGCCGGAGAGAAAATGTCCTTCCTCTTCCGGATGAAGATACGGAAAACAGGATTTACCATCTTACAAGGGATTTTCTGGGAGAGATGGGCTATCAGCGCTATGAGATTTCAAACTATGCAAAGCCTGGAAAGGAATGCCGCCACAATATAGGCTACTGGACAGAGGTGTCCTATCTGGGACTGGGCCTGGGGGCATCTTCTTATATGGACGGCTGCCGCTTTTCCAATGAAAAGGATCTGAGGCGTTATCTGGCCCTGGATCTGGAGCATGACTGTGGGGAAGGTCTGAGAGAACTGGCTGGGCCGGTGGAGCAGCTTTCAAGAGAGGCCCGTATGGAAGAATTTATGTTTCTGGGCCTTCGGATGACGAGAGGGGTATCGGAAATGGATTTCGTAAGACTGTTCGGAGTGAAAATGGAAACGGTCTATGGAGCGGTGATCGAACGGCTTATGGCCAATGGTCTGCTGAAAAAAGAAGGAGTATGGCTGTCACTTACAGAATGGGGCATGGATGTGAGCAATTTCGTACTCAGCGAATTTTTGTTGTCTTAGAGAAGGGAGCATATGTATGGGGAAATATATCATGGCTCTGGATGCGGGGACTACCAGCAGCCGCTGTATCCTGTTTGATCAGAACGGGGAGGTCTGCAGCCTTGCTCAGAAGGAATTTACCCAGTATTTTCCAAAACCCGGCTGGGTGGAGCATGACGCCAATGAAATCTGGTCGACTCAGCTGGGAGTGGCAGTGGAAGCTATGTCAAAGATTGGCGCCTCGGCTGGCGATATTGCTGCTATTGGCATCACCAACCAGAGGGAGACAGCCATTGTATGGGATAAGGCTACCGGAGAGCCCATTGGTCCGGCAATCGTGTGGCAGTGCCGTCGGACTGCGGCTTATTGCGACGAATTAAAGGCAAAGGGACTGACAGAACTGATACGCCAAAAGACCGGTCTGGTCATTGATGCCTATTTCTCTGCTACCAAGCTGAAATGGATCCTGGATCATGTGCCCGGAGCCAGAGAGAGGGCCGGGCGGGGAGAACTGCTTTTTGGAACCGTGGAAACCTGGCTTATCTGGAAGCTTACAAAGGGAGCCGTTCATGTGACCGATTACTCCAACGCTTCCAGGACCATGCTGTTTAATATCAATACGCTTACCTGGGATAAAGAAATCCTGGAGCTTTTTGACATACCGGAACAGATGCTCCCAAAGCCAAAGCCCTCCAGCTGTATTTACGGCATGACAGGCCGGCAGTTTTTTGGAGATCCGATTCCGATAGGAGGCGCGGCGGGAGATCAGCAGGCCGCTCTTTTCGGCCAGACCTGTTTTGAGCCGGGCGATGCGAAAAATACATACGGCACAGGCTGCTTTCTCCTTATGAATACAGGAGACCGGCCGGTATTTTCAAAGAGCGGCCTTGTGACAACGATCGCGTGGGGGCTGGAGGGAAATGTAACCTATGCGTTGGAGGGGTCTATTTTTGCTGCTGGAGCAGCGATCCAGTGGCTGAGGGATGAGCTGAGGCTGATCGGATCAGCGGCAGATTCAGAATATATGGCCGAAAAGGTAAAGGATACCAATGGCTGTTATGTGGTGCCGGCTTTTACGGGTCTGGGAGCACCGCATTGGGATGCCTATGCCAGAGGCGCCATTCTGGGCCTTACCCGCGGGGTGAATCGGTATCATATTATCCGCGCGACTCTGGATTCCCTCTGTTACCAGACCAATGATGTGCTGGAAGCCATGAAGATGGATCTGGGACAGGAGGTGAAACGGCTGAAGGCAGACGGAGGGGCCAGCGCCAACAACTATCTGCTGCAGACTCAGGCAGATTTAACCGGCGTCCAGGTAGACCGCCCGGCCTGTGTGGAAACAACCGCCATGGGAGCTGCCTATCTGGCAGGTCTTGCAGTGGGATTCTGGAAAAATAAGGAAGAGATCGCCAGAGGATGGAAAGCGGATCGCAGCTTCTTCCCAAAGATTGAAGAGGAAGTCCGGTGCAGGATGCTTAAGGGCTGGCAGAAGGCGGTACGCTGTTCCTATGGCTGGGCAAAAGACGGGATTTAAGAAGTTCAGATAAAAAATTCCAGTAAAAATACAGCTGTGCAGGCTGCAAGGGATACATGAAAAAGACTTTTTCCCTTCCAGGCCAGCAGGACGGCCACGGCCAGAGCTGCGGCTCCGCCTGCCGCAGAGCGGGTGGCATAGAGGATGGCCGGAAAGGTCATGACGGAGAGCGTCACATAGGGAACATAATATAAAAAAGAACGAAGAAAGGTATTTTTGATTTCTTTTCGTATCAGTGTGAGCGGCAGCAGTCGGATCAGATAGGTCACTGCTGCCATTACTGCTATATAGACATAAATATTCCGATTCATTTAAGCTTCCTCCTTTACAGGGCAGATCAGGGCGGCTCCTCCGGCGATAACAAAGGTCAAAAGGATGATCTTAAATCCGGATGAAATGGTATTTAATACCGGGATCAGGGTAAATACAAAGCTGGCTGTCATGGAGAGCAGGACCACAGCCCGAAGGATCCTGTTTTCTCTTGCCGGAGGTACGATGATCGCCAGAAACATTCCATAGAGGGCCACGCCCAGGGCATTTAAAAGCCGTTCCGGAAGCAGACTGCCGGAGAGCGCGCCTAAAAGCGTTCCTAAAGTCCAGCCCGGCACAGCGGCGCTCATCAGCCCGTAGCTGTAAAAGGGGCTTAAGGTTCCAGGATGACAGACCGACACGCCGAAAATTTCATCCGTCACCCCATAGGCCATGAGAAAACGATGGAATAAAGGCATCTTATGATCCAGCTTCTGGGAAAGGGAGCAGGACATAAGGCAGTAGCGCAGGTTGATCACAAGCTGCACCGCGGCCATTTCCAGATAAGAGGAGCCGGCGGTTATGATGCCAAGGCCGGCAAACTGGCCGGCGCTTGTAAGATTGGTAAGGGAGATAAGCACAGACTGGAAAACAGAGAGGCCGGAGCTTACCGCCATGATGCCGAAGGTAAAGGATACAGCCAGATAACCGAGGCCGATAGGGATGCCGTGGATCAATCCGGAATAAAAAGGACGTTTCTGCTGATTCATACTCCTGTTCCCCTCCCTTATATCGATTTCCAGAGGATATCCCGGTTGACGGTCTGATAAAACAGGCGCCGGATTTCCTTTGGATCCTTTGTTTGTCCCAGAATCCACATGGTCTTTGTCACTGCTGCCTCCAGAGTCATGTCATAGGCTTCCAGCAGGCCGAATTCCTGCTTGATATTTTTGCCTACCTCATATACGGACATATTGCTGCCCTCATTTGTGACCTGTGTGGTCATGATTACCGTTTTTCCCAGGCTGGTCCAGCGTCCCACGGCCCGATGGTAATCTCCTCCGTCATAGGAGGGAAGGCCGCCTACGCCGAAGGATTCAATGATAACAGCGTCATAGTGTTCTGCCATATAGTCAAGAAGGGAGGCGTCCATGGAAGGAATCAGCTTTAAAAGCCCCACATTGGGATTTAAATGGCAAAAAAACTGCACCGGCTCTTTTAAAAGCTCCTTGTCATCCAGATAAAAAAGGATATGCTCCTCCTGGATCGTGGCAATATAGGGAAAATTGATACTGGAAAAGGCGTTGTAGCTCTTGGTGCGCTCCTTTTTTCCGCGGGTGCCTGCGATCACCTTGCCGTCGAATACGATATTGACCCCATGTGCGTTTGGGTGAGAGGCGAAGCGAAGGCTGTCCGCAAGATTGGTTCTGGCGTCTGTGTTTTCCATATCGATAGGCTTTTGGGCTCCGGTGATCACAATGGGCTTTGCAGAATTGCGGATCAGATAGGAAAGGGCAGCGGCCGTGTAAGCCATGGTGTCTGTACCGTGGGTGATCACAAAGCCGTCATAATCTTTGTAATGTTCCTCAATGGCCTTTTCAATGGTAAGCCAGTGGGAGGGCTGTATGTTAGTGCTGTCAATATTTAATACCTGGATCGAATCAATGCTGCAGAACGTCCGGCTGTCCGGGACAAAGGAAAGGATTTCTTCTGAGGAAAGAAGGGGCATTAACCCATGGGACGTACGTTTGCAGGCAATGGTGCCTCCAGTGCCAAGAAGCAGGATGCGTTTCATAAAATATAAATCTCCTTATCAATAACCGGCCGGCCTTTAAAGCCCAAACCGGAGAGTCTGTCTGTATTCTAACGATTCTCTTACGATTTGTCAATTTTTTCATTCCGTTATTTGAATATGACAGTAAATATGATACAATAAAGATATCTTTCCTCAAAAGCGGGTACAGCCGGCTATAATGGGGAATCATATCCGTGCGGAGTGTACAGACAGCTTTCCGGCACGGCTGCAGAAAGGAGGAAAAGCAGATGACCTTATTTTGGATTGCGGCATTTATCGTGCTTACAGCGGCAGAGGCGCTTACCGTTTCCCTTACCTGTATCTGGTTTGCAGGGGGAGCGCTTGCGGGGCTTTTGGTTCAGGTTCTGGGAGGCAGCGTGAAGCTGCAGCTGGCTTTGTTTGCAGCCGTTTCCTTTGCGCTGCTCCTTCTGGTGCGGCCTCTGGCGGCAGGAATCCTAAAGCCGAAGGAGACACGGACCAACACAGACGGGCTCATTGGCAGAAAAGTGGTGGTTAAGGAGACCATCGACAACGTCCGGGGAACAGGAAGCGTATCCTTAGCCGGAGAAACCTGGCTGGCACGTTCGCTCCATGAGGACCGGATCCTTACGCCCGGTACAGCTGCTGTGATCCGGGAGATCCGGGGCGCGAAACTATTTGTAGAACAGGAAAATGAATAAGGAGGGATTTTATGTTAGGTATGATAGGAGGTTTTATGGCGTTTATTATTGTTGCAGTTGTAATTCTGGTGATTCTTTCATCCTGTATCCGCATTGTTCCTCAGGCACAGGCCCTGGTAGTGGAACGTCTGGGCGGTTATCTGGGAACCTACGGAGTGGGCGTCCATTTTCTGATCCCCTTTATTGACCGGGTGGCAAAGAAGGTAAACTTGAAAGAGCAGGTGGAGGACTTCCCGCCGCAGCCGGTGATCACAAAGGACAATGTTACCATGCAGATCGATACAGTGGTATTCTTCTACATTACCGATCCGAAAATGTATGCATATGGTGTGGAGCGTCCGATCCTTGCTATTGAGAACCTGACAGCTACTACTTTGAGAAATATTATCGGCGATCTGGAGTTAGATGAAACACTGACTTCCAGAGAAACCATCAATGCCAAGATGCAGGAATCCCTGGATCTGGCGACGGATCCCTGGGGTATCAAGGTTACCCGTGTGGAGCTTAAGAACATCATTCCCCCGGCAGCCATTCAGGAGGCCATGGAGAAGCAGATGAAGGCAGAACGTGAGCGCCGCGAGGCTATCTTAAAGGCAGAGGGCGAGAAGAAGTCCATGATCCTGGTAGCAGAGGGAAATAAGGAGTCTGCCGTTTTAAATGCGGAGGCTGAAAAAGAGGCGGCCATCCTTCGGGCAGAAGCAGAGAAGGAAAAGAAGATTAAGGAGGCTCAGGGACAGGCGGAGGCTATCCGTACCGTACAGAAGGCTACGGCAGAAGGAATCCGCTACATCCGGGAAGCGGGAGCCGATCAGACCGTGTTGCAGCTTAAGAGTCTGGAGGCCTTTGCGGCGGCTGCCAACGGCAGAGCCACCAAGATCATCATTCCTTCTGAAATCCAGGGAATTGCAGGTCTTGTAAAGTCAATTGCAGAGGTAGCAGGAGACGGAGCTGCTGAGAAGTAAGCAGATAAAGAGATAAAGTACCCGTCAACGAGGAGATAAACAAATGAGTGCGGAGCAAAAAGTCCAAAAGACAAAAGCAAATGGAATTACAGAGGGAAGTATTTTCGGACAGCTGCTGCTGTTTTTCTTCCCTATTTTATTCGGAACCTTTTTTCAGCAGCTTTATAATACGGCAGATGCTGTGGTAGTAGGCCGCTTTGTGGGAAAACAGGCTCTGGCGGCAGTAGGAGGAACCACCAGTACGCTGATCAATCTGATGGTGGGCTTCTTTGTGGGGCTGTCCAGCGGCGCTACTGTGGTCATCTCGCAGTATTACGGTGCAAAAAAGGCCGACAAGGTCCACTGGGCCGTACATACCTCAGTTGCTTTTTCGGTCATAGGAGGCGTTCTTTTTATGGCAGTAGGACTTGTGGGGGCCAGATGGGCTCTTACAGCCATGCATACACCTGAGGACGTAATGGATCATGCAGTAACCTATATCAGGATCTATTTTCTGGGGATGGTTCCTAATCTTCTGTACAATATGGGAGCCGGCATTCTCCGTGCAGTGGGAGATTCCAGACGGCCGCTGTATTTCCTCATCGGAAGCTGTTTTGTAAACATTATCCTGGATGTGGTTTTGGTGGCAGTGCTCCGGATGGGAGTGGCCGGTGCTGCTCTGGCAACCATTTCTTCCCAGCTTTTTTCAGCGATCCTGGTAATTCTCTGCCTGACCCGCACACAGGATATGTATAAGGTGGAGTGGAGAAAAATCCGTATTGACAGCCGGATGCTGCAGAGGATCATACGCATCGGTATTCCGGCGGGAATGCAGTCTGTAATGTATAACATTTCCAACATTATTATCCAGGCCGGTGTAAATAATCTGGGAACAGACAATGTGACTGCCTGGGCAACCTACGGAAAGGTGGACGGCCTGTACTGGATGATGATCAATGCTCTGGGAATATCCGTTACTACCTTTGTTGGACAGAACTACGGAGCAAGGCGGATGGACCGGGTGAGAAAGGGAGCAGGCGCCTGTATGGTGATCGGCGTGGTGCTTACGGCCATTGTCTCGACAGCGCTGTATTTCTGGGGATACCTGTTTATTGAGCTTTTTACCTCGGATCCTCAGGTACAGCTCATCAGCCAGAGCCTGATCCGTTTTATGGTTCCCACCTTTATTACCTATATCACCATTGAGATCCTTTCCGGTACCTTAAGAGGCGTGGGTGATGCCTGGATGCCTCTCATTATTACCGGTGTAGGCGTGTGTCTGGTGCGTGTGATCTGGATTATTTTTGCACTGCCGCATTTCAATACCATTCTTGCAGCTGCCTTTTGTTATCCTATGACCTGGGCTTTAACCTCAGCAGCCTTTGCGGTGTATTATTACTTTTTCAGCAGCCTAAAGAGGGTAAACTTAAAGAAAATTTTTTTAAGGCATCAGTATAAATAGGAAAATGGCGGAAAAACTTCCTGTATCAGTAAAAAAGCAAAAGCAGGAGGTTGGCTTATGACGTCAGGAGAGGTTATTTTCAATAATGTGGAGGAAATTGTGCACTTTGTGAATCAGGCGGAAAAGATCCGCTGGGATGTGGATGTCTGTCTGGGAAGCTGTATTGTGGATGGAAAATCCCTTTTGGGGGTTATGAGCTTCGGTACAGGCAAAAAACTTAAGATAGTGATCCACAACTAAAGAAGAAAGGGAAGCAGTGCCAATGATACAGGAAATCGGTGAAGGCAGGTTTAATCCTGCCTATATGAGAAAAAATCCGCAGGAGGATGATATCCTGCTTCATTATGAATACAATAAGGTAATGCTTATCAAGGAGGGGGACAGATACCGTCTCCCTGCTTTTAGGGATTTAAAGGGAGAGGAAGATGCTGTGGAAAGCGTTTCATACCTCTTTTCTATTGATTCCAAAGGGTATTATCTGGCAGATACGTTTCAAATGCCGGAATTTGGCGGCTTTGTTATGGAGGGACTGCAGATCTTCCGCTCCTTTGAACCCATGGAGGACGGCTTTGCGGGAATTACGGGGAGCCAGATTTACCGTTGGAGAGAGAGCCGCAGGTTTTGCGGCTGCTGCGGGGGAAAGATGGCTCCGGGAGAGAAAGAGCGTTCCATGGTATGCTCTGCGTGCGGCCATACAGAATATCCCAAGATCAGTCCGGCAGTGATCGTGGCGATCCGGAATGGGGATCGGCTGCTTATGTCCAGGTATGCCAGGGGAGCTTACCGTCATTATGCTCTGATCGCAGGCTATCTGGAAATCGGAGAGACCTTTGAGGACTGTGTGAAGCGGGAAGTAATGGAAGAGGTGGGACTGAAAGTCAAAAATATCCGTTACTATAAGAGTCAGCCATGGGCTTTTTCCGATACGGTGATGATCGGCTTTGTGGCAGATCTGGACGGAGACGATACCATACGGCTCCAGGAAGAGGAACTGTCGGAGGCCGGCTGGTTTACAAGGGAGGAGATCATAGAGTATCCGCCCTATATCAGCGTAGGCCATGAGATGATGAAAGCATTTAAGGATGGAAAAATCTAATGAAAGAAAAAAAGTACATATTATTTGATCTGGATGGCACTCTGACCGATCCGAAGGAAGGAATTACAAAGGCTGTCCAGTATTCTCTGGCACATTATGGCATAGAAGAAACAGATCTGGATATGCTCTGTCCCTTTATAGGTCCGCCTTTAAGGGATAGTTACATCAATTTTTACGGTTTTTCCCAGGAAAAGGCCACAGAGGCCATTTCCGTGTATCGTGAGTATTTCTGCCGGGAGGGCTGGGCGCAGAATAAGGTGTATCCGGGAATACCAGAGCTTTTGGGAGCATTGAAAAATGCGGGAAAGAAGCTGTATGTGGCGACCTCCAAGCCGGAGCCCTTTGCAGTTCAGATCTTAGAGCATTTTGGGCTGGCTGGATTTTTTGACGGCATCGGCGGTGCTGATCTGGAGGAAACCCGCGTGAGAAAAGGTGATGTGATTTCTTATGTAAGAGAGCGCTTTGGTCTTTTAAGGGATGAAACAGGCCGTGGTCTGGCGCCAGATATCGTGATGGTGGGAGACAGGGAGCATGACATCATAGGAGCTGGGGAGCAGGGGCTGGAGAGCATTGGCGTGCTCTATGGTTACGGAAGCCGCAGGGAACTGGAAGAGAGTGAGGCGGCACGGATTGCAGAGTCGGTAGAAGCGCTGAGGGCAATTCTCCTTGGTGAAATGTTATAACTTCTGTTCATAATTGCCATTCCTATTATACATTTGACAAATAAAATAATGGTTGCTATGATAAAAACTAATATATGGCACAGGGAATTTTCAGACAAATCCTGCTTCTGGCAGGGATGGGAAATGACCGGCTGATATGGAGGAATAAGATATGATGGATGACAGAATCGTGTTGTCGCTTCTGGTAGACAATACGGCCGGCGTTCTGGCCCGTGTAGCAGGCCTGTTCAGCCGCCGGGGCTACAACATTGAGAGCCTGACCGTAGGCGTCACTGCAGATCCGAGATATTCCAGGATGACCGTTGTTTCTCTGGGAGACCAGACGGTTCTTGAGCAGATCAAGAACCAGCTGGACAAGCTGGAGGACGTAAGAGACATTAAGGAATTAAAGCCGGATCGTTCCGTATACAGAGAACTGATGATGGTTAAGGTAAGGGCAAGCGCTCAGGATCGCCAGGCCATCAGTGCGATTTCCAATATTTTCCGTGCAACCATCGTAGATGTGGGAAGGGATTCCCTGACGGTCATGCTGACAGGAGACCAGTCAAAGCTGGATGCCCTTATCAATCTGTTAGAGGATTACGAGATTCTGGAGCTGGCCCGTACCGGACTGACCGGACTGGAGCGGGGAAGCGAAGATATCCGATACCTGCCATAAAATACAACGTCTCAAGGAGGATATTTATATGTCAAAGATCTATTATCAGGAAGATTGTAATTTATCCATGCTGGATGGACAGACCATTGCCATCATCGGTTACGGCAGCCAGGGTCATGCCCATGCGCTGAACTTAAAGGAATCCGGGTGCAATGTGATCGTAGGCCTGTATGAGGGAAGCCGTTCCTGGAAGAGAGCCCAGGAGCAGGGCTTTGAGGTTTATACAGCGGCAGAGGCTGCAAAAAGGGCAGATGTGATCATGATCCTGATCAATGATGAGCTTCAGGCGGACATGTATAAGAAGGACATTGAGCCAAACTTAAAGGACGGCGCTATGCTGATGTTTGCCCACGGCTTTAATATCCACTTTGGCTGCATTAAGCCGCCTAAGAATGTAGACGTTACCATGATCGCTCCCAAGGCTCCGGGTCATACCGTGCGCAGTGAGTATCAGGCAGGAAAGGGAACTCCCTGTCTGGTGGCAGTAGAGCAGGACTACACAGGAAAAGCTTTAGACCGCGCTCTTGCATACGGCCTTGCCATCGGCGGTGCCAGAGCAGGACTTTTAGAGACTACCTTCCGCACAGAGACAGAGACAGACCTTTTCGGAGAACAGGCAGTCCTCTGCGGCGGCGTATGCGCTCTGATGCAGGCAGGCTTTGAAACTCTGGTAGAGGCAGGATATGATCCCAAGAACGCATATTTTGAGTGTATCCATGAGATGAAGCTGATCGTAGATCTGATCTATCAGTCCGGCTTTGCAGGAATGCGCTATTCCATTTCCAATACGGCAGAGTATGGCGACTACATCACTGGACCGAAGATCATTACAGAAGATACAAAGAAGGCTATGAAGAAGATCCTCACAGATATCCAGGACGGAACCTTCGCAAAGGACTTCCTGCTTGATATGTCTCCCGCAGGCCGTCAGGTACACTTTAAGGCAATGAGAAAACTGGCTTCCGAGCATCCGTCTGAGAAGGTAGGCGAAGAGATCAGAAAGCTTTACAGCTGGAACAATGAAGAAGATAAGCTGATCAACAACTAATAACGCATCAATTAGAAAACGGAGCAGATATCCCAAAAGAGGGAACCGTCAAACAGACGGCCTCTTTTGGGATTTTTTGGAATTTAAAGTGTTCACCCGCCTTTGAAGCCTTTCTGGCAACCGGAGGAACAGAGGAAGAATGTGTTGGGAGCAGAGTATGAGAGGATTGTAAATGAGGCAGTCATTGTTCAGATCCCGCAGAAAGAGCAGGAAACAGGAGTGAAGTTCTGGAATGCAAAGGAAGGCGATTTTGACGGAATTACAGAGGAAACTGATTTTTATCTTAATGAAGCGGGAGACCCCGTAGTGGTGTTTGCACCCTATGAGATTGCACCGGAAGCAGCAGGAACCGTGGAATTTGTGATCAAATAGCCCAAAATACAGCTGTCGGAAAACGTACATTTCTCCGGCAGCTGTTATGCTTAATAAAGAAATTCCAGAAATGTTTTTAAAGCCATGGCCTGATTATTGGAATGGTAGGCAAAGCCGATGGTTCTTCGATGGATGGCATTTTTCAGAGGAACTTCCACTAAAGTTCCGTTGTCAAGCTCCTTTTGTACCAGTTCCCGTATGACACAGGCTACACCCAGACCGATCTTTGCAAATTCGATCAGCAGATCCATAGTTGTAACCTCCAGAACCTGATGGGGAATAATGGAATATTCTTCCAGGTATTGATCCACATGGATCCGGGTCATGTTGCTCTGATCCAAAAGCATGATATTTCCCGTTTCAAAGATATCCGCATCCTTTCCTTCCCGCAGATAGAGATTTTCCAGGTAAGAAGGCGTAGTGACAAAGGTATCCTGAATATCCATAACGGGAATAAAGGTCAGATCCCTGTGAGAAGCCGGTTCTGCGATCAGGCCCAGATCCAGCTTGTGCTGTTCCAGGCCGGCGATGGTCTGAGCAGTAGACTGGCCTTCAATGGAAATCCTCATGTGTGGGTACTGGTCGATAAAAGTCTTCAGATAAGGAAGGAGCACATATTTACAAAGGGTATTGCTGACGCCGATGCGGAGATGGCCGATGTCAAACTCCTGGATCCGCTTTAATTCCTGTTCTCCTCTGGTCAGGGCCTCAAAGGCTTCCTTTGCATATTCAAAAAGGACCTGCCCTTCTGCTGTTAGCTGCACGCCTCTGGAGCTGCGGGTGAAAAGCGGGATACCGATGCTGTCTTCCAGCTTGCTGATGGCTTTGCTGATGGCAGGCTGGCTGATATAGAGTTCCTTGGCAGCTTTTGAAATGTTTCCTGCTTTGGCTACCTCGTAAAAGATTTTATACTGTGAAAGGTTCTGTTCCATGGTAAACACTCCTGTATAACATTTTTTCATATACACCATTCATATTATGTATTTTTATTATAGCAACAGATATGATAGAATGTAAAGCACAGATTAAAAACAGATGGGGCTAAATGAAAAGCCCCCTGGTGAGGAGGATGAAGCAATGGGAATGACCATGACCCAGAAGATATTAGCCGCTCATGCGGGACTTGCAGAGGTGAAAGCGGGACAGCTGATCGAAGCGGAGCTGGATTTGGTGCTTGGAAATGACATCACCTCTCCGGTTGCCATCAATGAGATGAAAAAGATGAACCGTCAGACGGTTTTTGATAAAGATAAAATTGCCCTTGTAATGGATCACTTTATTCCGAACAAGGATATTAAATCAGCAGAAAACTGCAAATGCTGCAGAGAGTTTGCCTGCCGCCATGAGATCAGCAACTATTTTGATGTGGGTGATATGGGAATCGAACACGCACTTTTGCCGGAAAAAGGTCTGGTTGTGGCTGGTGATGCGGTGATTGGAGCGGACTCCCATACCTGCACCTACGGAGCGTTGGGAGCTTTTTCTACGGGAGTGGGGAGCACGGATATGGCGGCAGGAATGGTAACGGGAAAGGCTTGGTTTAAGGTGCCTTCTGCCATCCGCTTTGAGCTGGTTGGAAAGCCCTCCAAATGGGTATCAGGCAAGGATGTGATCTTACATATCATCGGCATGATCGGTGTGGACGGTGCCCTGTACCGCTCCATGGAATTTACGGGAGAGGGCATTAAGAATCTGTCCATGGATGACCGCTTTACCATCTGCAATATGGCCATTGAGGCCGGTGGAAAGAACGGTATTTTCCCTGTGGATGAGACTGCTCTCCAGTATATGAAGGAGCATTCCAAACGGGAATTTACGGTATATGAGGCGGATGAGGATGCGGAGTATGATGAGACCTATGTGATCGATCTATCCCGGTTAAAGCCAACGGTATCATTTCCCCACCTTCCCTCCAATACCAGAACCATCGATCAGGTAGGCGAGGTGAAGATCGATCAGGCAGTAATCGGCTCCTGTACCAATGGACGGATTGATGATATCCGGGCGGCAGCTGAGATCTTAAAGGGAAAGAAGGTTGCAAAGGGTGTGCGCTGTATTGTGATCCCTGCGACGCAGGCCATCTATCTGCAGGCCATGAGAGAAGGGCTGCTTGAAATATTTATTGAGGCTGGGGCAGTGGTAAGCACTCCCACCTGCGGCCCCTGCCTGGGCGGTTATATGGGCATTCTGGCGGCCGGTGAAAGATGTATTTCCACTACAAACCGCAATTTCGTTGGCCGTATGGGCCATGTGGATTCAGAAGTATATCTGGCAAGCCCGGCGGTAGCCGCAGCCAGCGCCGTGGCAGGAAAGATTACGGCTCCCGAAGCAGTGATGTAAGGCTGCCGGGACGATCTGGTTTTACAGTCCTAAAAAAGAAGGGAGATTACCATGAAAGTATGCGGACATGTTTTTAAATACGGCGATAATGTAGATACGGATGTAATTATTCCGGCTCGTTACTTAAATGCCACAAAGGGCGAGGAGCTGGCGAAGCACTGTATGGAGGATATTGACCGTGAATTTGTAAATAAGGTGCAGCCGGGGGATATTATTGTGGCAGAGAAGAACTTTGGCTGCGGATCATCCAGGGAGCACGCACCCCTGGCCATCAAATGTGCCGGGGTCAGCTGTGTGATCGCAGAGACCTTTGCCAGGATTTTTTACCGCAATTCCATCAATATCGGCCTGCCCATTATCGAGTGTCCTCAGGCGGCAAAGGCCATCAGTGCAGGAGATAAGGTAGAGGTGGATTTTGACAGTGGCGTGATCACCAATATCACCAGAGGCGAGGTCTATAAAGGCCAGTCTTTCCCGCCCTTTATGCAGGATATCATACAGGCAGGCGGACTGGTTGCGTATATTAACGCAAAGTAGCCATTTCTTTTGCAAGCCTTAAAAATTCCGCCATTTCCCGGGTGACCCATTTATCCCGGTGATAGACGATCTGGCGCCAGATCTGGATGTGAAAGTCCCTGGCAGTAAGGATGCAGAGGCGGCCTTCCTTTACCGCCTGCCGGATGGTAAATTCCGGGAGAAAGGAGATTCCCTGATTCTGCTGTAAAAATTTAAGGATAAAGTCTGTGTTTCCTGTTTCCAGAAAGGGATGCAGCCGTTTGTATTCAGATGCCAGATACTGGTCCAGTATGAACCGGTAGCTGGCATTTTTTTCTGTAAGGACAAAGGGGTAGGAGAGAATTTCATCTAAGGAAAGCTCTCCTTTTTTTGCACTTAAGGGGTGGTCTGCAGAGGCGGCAAAGAGGATCTGCTCCGGCTGCTCCATGACCTTTTCCCATTTGGGATCGTAGATCCGTTTATCCAGAAAATAGACAATGTCAATTACATTGGCATTCATCTGCTCTAACAGGCGGTCCGGGGAGTCTGTGATAATATTTACGTTTACTTTTGGGTGCAGTCTGTGGTATTCGGTCAGAAGATCCGGGAAAATGGAGCTGCAGATGGATTCAATGGTTCCAAGGCACAGCTGCCCGGTGAGCTCCGTGGGATTTGCCATAGCGTCTTTGGCCTGAGCCAGATCCCGCATGATGGCAGAGGCGTATTCATAGAAAACCTGTCCCTGATGGGTCAGGGTGGTCTGCTTTCCAATGCGGTCAAAGAGATGGACTCCCAGCTCCTGTTCCAGCTGCTTGATCTGAATGGTGACAGCTGCCTGAGAGTATCCCAGCTGCCTGGCGGCTTTTGAAAAACTCTGAAGTTTGGCTGCCTGTAAAAATGTGACGATTTCCCGAAATTCCATACGGATGCCTTCTTTAATTAAAAATATTTTAATCATATATTTAAAATGTTAAAATTTACAAAAATATATGGATATGATACAGTAAAATTAAAGAGAATGCAAGAGGTTGGATTTCCCATTTGGCAGTATGGCAGTAAAATGTGGAAACTCAGAACGGTTTAACTTCAGGAGGAAGGGGCACATGGAGAAGAGGAATGCAAAATATGCAGCGTATGTTCAGACATTAAAGGAGGAATTGGTTCCGGCAATGGGGTGTACGGAGCCGATTGCCCTTGCTTATGGAGCTGCCAGGGCCAGAGAGGTGCTGGGGGAAATGCCGGACCGGGTGGTTGTAGGAGCCAGCGGCAGCATTATTAAAAATGTGAAATCTGTAATTGTGCCGAATACAGACCATTTAAAGGGCATTCCGGCAGCTGCGGCGGCAGGGATTGTGGCAGGAGATGCAGATAAGGAGTTAGAGGTAATTGCCAGTGTAAGCAGCGAGCAGACTGCGCAGATGAAGGAATTTATGGAGCAGGTTCCCATTACAGTAGAGCATATTGACAATGGGATCACCTTTGATATTGTGATTACCCTTTATAAGGGCGTTTCCTATGCCAGAGTGCGGATCGCCAATTACCATACCAATATTGTTCTGGTAGAGAAAAACGGAGAGATTCTGGAAAAGAAGCCGGTAGCCGGAGAATCTGAGGACGGGCTTACGGACCGGAGCCTTTTGAATATGAGGGACATTCTGGATTTTGCCCGGACTGTGGACATCGAGGATGTAAGAGAGGTGCTGGAGCGCCAGATTGATTATAACTGGGCCATCGCAGAAGAGGGGATCCGGGGAAATTACGGAGCCAATATCGGAAGCGTTCTTTTGGATATGGAAGGAGAAAGCGTCCGTGTCCGGGCAAAGGCTATGGCGGCGGCGGGGTCTGACGCCAGAATGAATGGCTGTGAGCTGCCTGTGATCATCAATTCCGGCAGCGGCAATCAGGGGATTACGGCATCCGTTCCCGTAATTGTATATGCGAAAGATATGAAGGTAAGCCATGAAACCCTGCTGCGGGCGCTGACTCTTTCCAACCTGACGGCCATCCACCAGAAAACAGCCATCGGAAGGCTTTCTGCCTACTGCGGTGCTGTCAGTGCGGGAGCGGGAGCAGGGGCAGGAATCGCTTATCTCCATGGCGGAGATTACAAAGAAATCGTACATACGGTGGTAAATGCCCTTGCCATTGTGTCCGGAATTGTCTGCGACGGAGCGAAGGCTTCCTGCGCGGCAAAGATTGCTTCTGCGGTAGATGCAGGCATTTTGGGATATCAGATGTATATCCGCGGCCAGCAGTTTTACGGCGGTGACGGCATTGTCACAAAGGGAGTAGAGGAAACGCTTAAAAATGTGGGCCGCCTGGGAAAAGAAGGAATGAAGGCTACGAATGAAGAAATCATCCGGATCATGATCGGAGAATAAAATCAGGAAATAAAAAAGGCTCTGCATACGCTGTGAAAGCAGATCACAGCGTAAGGCAGAGCTTTTTTGCGGAAACAATCAGTCATTATCCGGCAGAAGCTTGATCGTTACCATGATAAATTTGACAAATTCTCCTTCTTTTAATTCAATATCATCTGCATGGCTGCAGGGCGGGATGTCGCAGGTGTCCTCCAGCTCTACGGTGATCCAGTCTCTGGCCGCATCTCTTGCATTTTCTACTGCGTCCTCCAGATCGGGTCCGTCGGCTTCGCAGCATTCCAGATCTGGGAAATATGCGTGAAAGCCTTTATCCTCTTTGTGAGGGGTAAAAACAGCAGGATATGTAAATGTCATTGAAAAATACCTCCGGTTTGTGATAAAACGTATTATAGCGCGGTTCTGGTTATTTGTACAGAACAGAAAGGAATGAAAAATAAAATTATGAAGCTGCGTGTAATATCATTTATCAAAAGGGAAACGATCCTGACCGTTTCCTTTTTCCTTGCCCTCTTATCCTGTTTTCTGGTAAAGCCGGACAGGGAGTATCTGAGGTATTTTACTTCTAATATGGGAACGATGATCATTCTGTTCTGCCTGATGGCAGTGGTAGCGGGTCTTGGAAGCCTGGGCGTGTTCCGGTATCTGGGAGAGCGGCTTTTGGAACGGATCCGGTCTCAGGGAGGGATCATGCTTCTTCTGGTGTTTTTGTGTTTTTTTGGCAGTATGCTTATTACCAATGATGTGGCGCTGATCACCTTTGTTCCCTTTGGGATCATGATCCTTGAAATGGCGGCCATGAGAGAAAAAATCTGCTGTACGGTTACGCTGATGACAATCGGAGCCAATCTGGGCAGTATGTTTACCCCTATGGGAAATCCGCAGAATCTTTACCTGTATGGCTTATCCGGCATGAAGCTGCTGGAATTTCTTTTCCTGATGCTTCCGCTTACGGCGGCTGCGGCTCTTCTTTTGGCTCTCAGTGTGGTATTTTATTCAAAGAAGGGGAAAATTAAGCTTCAGATGGAAGAAAAGACGGAAAGGCCGGATCTGGTGCGGACGGCTTTTTATGTGTTTTTATTCCTGCTCTGCCTTCAGACGGTAAACGGAACACTTCCGGCAGAGATACTTCTGATCCTTATACTGGCAGCTGTGGCGGCAGGCGATAAACGGTTGTTTGCAAAGGTGGACTATTCCCTTTTGCTGACCTTTTTATGCTTCTTTGTGTTTATTGGAAATATAAACCGGTTTGGCCCTTTTCGCGAACTGGCGGTAAGAGTGATCTCAGGTCATGAGCTGGCAGCCTCTGTCATAATGAGCCAGGTAATCAGCAATGTGCCGGCAGCTCTGCTTTTGTCCAATTTTACGCAGCAATGGGAGCTTTTAATTGTGGGGACGAATCTGGGCGGCTTGGGAACGCTGATCGCTTCTATGGCAAGTCTGATCTCCTATAAGCAGATTGCTGCCCGATATCCGGAAAAGAAAACGGCGTATCTGAGGACGTTTACATTCTGGAATGTGATCTTTCTGGCTGCTTTGTGGATCATGGCTTCCGTTTTGTGACTGCATTATGGATAAAAACGGCAAAAGAAAAATATTTCGCTTATATCACAAACTTGAAAAATAATTCTCATGTGGTATACTGATGGTATTATTTAACGGTTGATATAACAGGAAAGATTTACGCCTTATTTTGAGGCAGACAATCGGAAAAGGAGATAACGATGCGTATTCAGGGAAAAAAGATGTGGATTGCAGGTCAGTTTATGGCAGCACAGCTTTTGATTGAGGAAGGAGTGATCCGCCAGGTTCTTCCTTACGGGGCGAAAGAGGCGGATGAGGATTACGGGGATAACCGCGTGCTTCCTGGCTTTATTGATATTCACACCCACGGTGCTTACGGATATGATACAAACGACGCCAGACCGGAGGGGCTTAGAGAGTGGATGAGGAGGATCCCGGAGGAGGGCGTAACCTCGATTCTCCCAACGACAGTGACCCAGATGCCGGATGTTCTTACGGCTGCGGTAGCCAGTGTGGCAAAGGTAGTGGAAGAGGGATACGAGGGTGCGCAGATTTTGGGGATCCATTTTGAAGGCCCCTATCTGGACATGGATTACAAGGGCGCCCAGCCTCCGGAAGCCATTGCCGTGCCTTCTGTAGAGCAGTTTCAGATGTATCAGGAGGCGGCTAAGGGCCTGATACGCTATATTACCCTTGCGCCGGAGCATGATCCGGATCACAGACTGACCCGGTACTGTGCTTCAAACGGCGTGGCAGTAAGTATGGGCCATTCCTCTGCTTCCTATGAGAAGGCCCTTTTGGGAATTGCCAACGGAGCCACCTCCATGACTCATGTATACAACGGTATGACGCCCTACCATCACCGTAATCCGGGACTGGTGGGAACGGCGCTTCGGGTTCGTGATATTTACGGCGAGGTGATCTGTGACGGCTGTCATTCCCATCTGGCTGCGTTAAACAATTTCTTTACGGCTAAAGGGCGCGATTATGCCATTATGGTCAGCGACTCTCTCCGGGCCAAGCATTGTCCTCCGGGAGGCAATTACCAGTTAGGAGGCCATGACATTGAAATCGGTGAGGACGGACTGGCCCGGTTAAAGGGTACTTCTACTATTGCGGGAAGCACCCTGAGCATGAATAAGGGGCTTAAGATCCTGATCGAAGATGCCATGGTTCCGGTGGATGCAGCCATCAATTCCTGCACCTTAAATCCGGCCCGCTGTCTGGGCGCTGACCGCACCAAGGGACGGATCGCAGCAGGCTGTGATGCAGACCTGGCGGTACTTGATGGGGATTACAATGTGATCCAGACCTGGTGCCGGGGAAAGAAGATGCTGTAGGCTGAGAAAATACCGGAAGTTACGGCTGTTTTCGCAAAAAAGGGCTTGCATTTCCTCTGGTCTGATGGTATAGTGTAAATGATAACAGATAGTTTTACTGATAATAAGAGTGGGCGACGGTCCACTCTTTCGTATTGTAAGGGAAAAGAAAGGTGGTGGAATGATGGCAAAGAAGGAAAGCTATGAGAGCAGAGTGGAAGCATTCCTCCTTCCGCTGATGGAAGAGAATCATTTTGAGCTGGTAGACGTGGAATATGTAAAGGAAGCGGGAACCTGGTATCTGCGGGCGTACATTGACAAGGAAGGCGGCATTGCCGTAGATGACTGTGAGGTCATCAGCAGACAGCTGGGGGACTGGCTGGACAAAGAGGATTTTATTTCCGAAAGCTACATTCTGGAAGTAAGTTCTCCCGGACTGGGACGTCCTTTAAAAAAGGAAAAGGACTATGTGCGCAGTATGGGCAAGGAAGTAGAGGTTCGTCTTTACAAGGCAATCGACCGGCAGAAGGAATTTACCGGTATTTTAAGCGCATATGATGATAAGACGGTGACTCTGTCCATGGAGGACGGAAGTACCCAGACATTTGAAAAGGCGGGGATCGCGCTGATCCGGCTGGCGTTTGATTTCTAAGGCATAGATAGGAGGATAATCATGAACAAGGAACTGTTAGAGGCGATGGAGATATTGGAGAAAGAGAAAAATATCTCTAAGGATACCATGATCGAGGCGATCGAGAATTCCCTTATTACCGCCTGTAAGAATCATTTCGGAAAAGCTGACAACGTAAGAGTGGCGATGAACCGGACCACAGGAGACTTTGCCGTATATGCGGAGAAGGAAGTTGTGGAAGAGGTAGAGGATTCCATTATGGAGATCAGTCTGGCAGATGCCCGTATGATCAGCCCCAAGTATGTGATCGGGGATACGGTACAGGTACCGCTTGATTCCAAGAAGTTTGGCCGTATTGCCACACAGAATGCAAAGAATGTAATCTTACAGAAGATCCGCGAGGAGGAGCGCAAGGCTCTTTACAATGACTATTACAGCATGGAAAAGGATGTTGCTACGGGTATTGTACAGCGTTACCTGGGCAGAAACATCAGCATCAATCTGGGCAAAGTAGATGCGATTTTAAATGAGAGCGAGCAGGTAAAGGGAGAAACCTTCCGTCCCACAGAGCGTATCAAGGTATATATCCTTGAGGTGAAGGACACCACCAAGGGCCCCAGGATCTCTGTATCCAGAACCCATCCGGATCTGGTAAAGCGTCTGTTTGAGGAGGAAGTATCCGAGGTTCATGACGGTACTGTAGAGATCAAGGCAATCGCCCGCGAGGCAGGCTCCCGTACAAAAATCGCCGTTAAGTCCAACGAGGCCGGGGTCGATCCTGTAGGCGCATGCGTAGGTGTAAACGGAGCCAGAGTCAATGCCATTGTAAATGAGCTGAGGGGCGAAAAGATCGACATTATCAACTGGGACGAAAATCCGGCCTATCTGATCGAAAATGCCTTAAGCCCTGCAAAGGTTATCTGCGTAGTGGCAGATGAAGAGGCAAGAGAGGCTCAGGTGATCGTGCCTGACTATCAGCTGTCCTTAGCAATCGGTAAAGAGGGACAGAACGCCAGACTGGCAGCCAGACTGACAGGCTTTAAGATTGATATCAAGAGCGAGACTCAGGCAAAGGAAATGGGACTCTTCGAGCAGATGGGCTTACAGTACGGCGACGGTCCGGCTCCTGTTTATGAGGAAGAAGGCTGCGGAAACGAAGAGGAGTACGAAGCTTCCGGGGAAGACGCCGCTCAGGATGACTACCGGGAAGAGAGCAGCGAACAGTAGGATTGGAGTGATAGAGAGTGAGTGGAAAGAAGATCCCTCTGAGGCAGTGTATCGGCTGCGGTGAGATGAAGAGCAAGAAAGAAATGATAAGAGTGATAAAAACCGCTGAGGACCAGATCCTGTTGGATGCCACAGGCCGCAAAAACGGCCGGGGCGCTTACCTGTGTCCATCCATGGAATGTCTGAAAAAGGCCGTAAAGAGCCGCGGGCTGGAACGCTCCTTTAAAATGGCAATCCCCAAAGAGGTATATGAAGCTCTGGAAAAGGAGATGGAAGAACTTGGTAAACAGTAAAAAGCTGTTGAGCCTGATCGGCCTTGCAACCAGGGCCAGAAAGGTGGTCAGCGGAGAGTTTTCAACGGAAAAGTCCGTTAAAAGCGGCAGATCCCGCATGGTGATCGTATCAGAGGAAGCTTCGGACAACACAAAGAAAATGTTCACAAATATGTGTGCTCACTATAAAGTCCCGATCTATCTGTTTGGTACAAAGGATGAACTCGGTCATGCCATGGGGCAGGAGTTTCGCGCTTCTCTCTCTGTGGAGGATGCAGGGTTCGCAAAGTCAATGGCAGCACTGATGAATGTAAATGGAGGTAGTTTGAATGAAAGTAAGTGAACTGGCAAATGAACTGGGCAAAACCAGTAAAGAGGTATTAGATATAGTGAAGCAGAAGGATCAGTCTGCCTCTCTGTTTGCTGCATCCAGCTTATCCGGCGACCAGGAAGCCATGGTGCGGGCGGCAGTGAGCCAGAAAAAGGAAGCTCCAAAGGCTTCTGAAAACGGTGCAAAGGCAGAACCTGCAAAGAAGAAGCTGACCGCTGTATTCCGTCCACAGAACGCACAGCAGCAGATAAAGCGTCCTGTTCCAAAGCAGGCTCCGAAAAAGGAAGCTCCTGTCTCAGCAGCTTCCGAAGCAAAGGCTCCTGCAGCAGCGAGACCAGAGGCTCAGCCTGAGGAGAGAACCGGGACAAGAGAGAACCGCAGCCGTGATACAAGAGGCGAGATGCGCAGCCAGAACCGTGACGGACGCACTGGAGCCGGCAGAGGCGAAGGAAGAGTCCGCGATACAAGAGACGGCCGTCAGGGCGGTTTTGGAGGAAACAGAGAAGGAAGCCGTGATGGAAGAAGCGGCGGCTTCGGAAACAGAGAAGGGAACCGCGATGGAAGAAGCGGCGGCTTCGGAAACAGAGAAGGAAACCGTGACGGAAGAAGCGGCAGCTTCGGAAACAGAGAAGGAAACCGTGACGGAAGAAACGGCAGCTTCGGAAACAGAGAAGGAAACCGTGATGGAAGAAGCGGCAGCTTCGGAAACAGAGAAGGGAACCGCGATGGAAGAAGCGGCGGTTTCGGAAACAGAGAAGGAAACCGTGACGGAAGAAATGGCGGTTTCGGAGGAAACAGAGACGGCCGTCAGGGCGGTTTTGGAAACCGTGACGGAAGAAGCGGCGGTTTTGGTCAGGATAAGGACAGAGATTCCAGAAGTACGGGAAACCGTGACAGCCGCAGAGGAAACGGAAGAGACGCAGGACGTTCTTCTTCCTTTGACAGCCCGATCCAGACAAAGCCAAGCAGTACCCGTCAGACCAATAAGAACGCTCATAAGAATGACCGTTTCGACAAGAGAGACCGGGAAGAGGACGGCAAGAAGGCACCAAAGACAGGAAAGGGAGCTTTCATTATGCCGCAGCCTAAGAAGGAAGAGGCCAAGGTGGAGGATATTAAGACGATCACTCTGCCTGAGCGCTTAACTATCAAGGAGCTGGCAGATAAGATGAAGCTTCAGCCGTCTGTTATCGTAAAGAAGCTGTTCTTAAAGGGCCAGATGGTTACCTTAAACCAGGAAATTGACTATGAGCAGGCTGAAGAGATTGCAATGGAGTTTGATGTACTCTGTGAGCAGGAAGAAAAGGTAGATGTGATCGCAGAACTCTTAAAGGAAGACGAGGAGAAGGCGGAAGATATGGTTCCCAGACCTCCGGTAGTCTGCGTTATGGGCCATGTTGACCATGGTAAAACCTCTCTTCTGGATGCAATCCGCAAGACAAATGTAACTGCAAGAGAGGCAGGCGGCATCACCCAGCATATCGGTGCTTCCGTGATCGAGATCAATGACAGAAAGATCACCTTCCTTGATACACCGGGACATGAGGCGTTTACCGCCATGCGTATGAGAGGCGCTCAGTCTACGGATATCGCTATCCTGGTTGTAGCGGCAGACGACGGCGTGATGCCACAGACCGTAGAGGCCATTAACCATGCAAAAGCGGCAGGAGTTGAGATCATTGTTGCCATCAACAAGATCGATAAGCCAAGCGCCAATATTGATAAAGTAAAGCAGGAGCTGTCTGAATATGAGCTGATCCCTGAGGACTGGGGCGGCAGCACGATTTTCGTGCCGGTTTCCGCACATACCAGAGAGGGCGTAACGGATCTTCTGGAAATGGTGCTTCTGACAGCAGACGTTCTGGAGTTAAAGGCAAATCCAAACCGTAAGGGAAGAGGCCTTGTGATCGAGGCGGAGCTGGATAAGGGCAAGGGTCCTGTTGCTACGGTGCTGGTACAGAAGGGAACCCTTCGTGTAGGCGAGACCATTGCCGCCGGTTCCTGTTACGGAAAGATCCGTGCCATGATGGACGACAGAGGACGCCGTGTAAAGGAAGCAGGGCCTTCCACACCGGTTGAGATCCTCGGTTTAAATGACGTTCCTCAGGCCGGAGAAGTATTTGTTGCAACTGAAAATGAAAAAGAGGCAAGAAGCTTTGCAGAGACCTTCATTTCCGAGGGCAAGAACAAGCTCATCGAGGATACGAAGGCGAAGCTGTCTCTGGACGATCTGTTCAGCCAGATCAAGGCAGGAAACGTAAAGGAACTGCCTCTGATCATCAAGGCAGACGTACAGGGTTCCGTAGAAGCTGTAAAGCAGAGCCTTACAAGACTCTCAAACGAAGAGGTAGTGGTAAAGGTAATCCATGGCGGCGTAGGTGCGATCAACGAGTCCGACGTAACTCTGGCATCTGCTTCCAATGCGATCATCATTGGCTTCAATGTGCGGCCTGATGCCACAGCTAAATCCATTGCAGAGCGTGAAAAGGTAGATCTTCGTCTCTACAGGGTTATCTACCAGGCCATTGAGGACGTAGAGGCAGCTATGAAGGGTATGTTAGACCCTGTATTTGAAGAAAAGGTCATCGGCCATGCGGTAATCCGCCAGCTGTTCAAGGCTTCCGGCGTGGGAACCATCGCGGGCTCCTATGTGCTGGACGGAAAGTTCCAGAGAGGCTGCAGCTGCCGTATTACCCGCGAGGGAGAGCAGATTTACGAAGGACCGTTAGCATCCTTAAAGCGTTTCAAGGATGACGTTAAGGAAGTAGCGGCAGGCTATGAGTGCGGTCTTGTATTTGAAAAATTCAACGACCTTAAGGAAGATGACGTAATCGAGGCTTACACCATGGTAGAGGTGCCAAGGTAAGAGCCGTTTCGGGTAATGCATACCGGAAAGGAAATATAAATGCGTAAAAACAGCATCAAGAACACAAGGATTAACATGGAGGTTCAGAGGGAATTAAGCGAGATCATCCGCTCCGGAATTAAGGATCCGCGCATCCATCCCATGACCAGTGTGGTTGCCGTGGAAGTGACCCCTGATTTAAAATACTGCAAGGCATATATCAGTGTTCTGGGCGACGAGGAAGCAGCGAAGGCGACCGTTGAGGGCCTTCGCAGCGCCTCTTCCTATGTGCGCAGAGAGCTTGCAAGAAGAGTGAACCTGCGCAATACGCCGGAAATCAAATTTATTCTGGACCAGTCCATTGAATATGGCGTAAATATGTCAAAACTGATTGATGAAGTGACAAAGGATCTCCATGACGAGGATGAGGAGGGACTGTAAATGACGGTTCTGGAACAGATGCTGGAGCAAACCGGATCGGTCGTTATTTTAGGCCATGTAAGGCCGGACGGCGACTGTCTGGGTTCGACTCTGGGACTTTATCACTACATTCAGACCAATTATCCGGCCATCCGGGCAGCGGTATATCTGGAAGAAAGCTCACCGAAGTTTGGATATCTCGCAGGCTATGATGCGATCCTCCATGAAACAGATGAGGAACGCTATGAGCTTTGCATCTGTCTGGACTGTGGAGATGAAGAACGGCTGGGATCCTTTGGCGTTTTTCTTGCCAATGCGTCAAAGAGTCTGTGTCTGGATCACCATATTACCAATACCCGCTTCTGCGAGGTAAATCTGGTATCTGAAAATGCAAGCTCTACCTGCGAGGTCCTGTTTGAACAGCTGGATGAGGAAAAGATTGATAAAGCTGCGGCCGAGTGCCTGTATACAGGCCTGATCCATGATACAGGAGTATTTAAATACTCCTGTACCAGCGCCCGTACCATGGAAATCGCGGGAAAGCTGATGGCAAAAGGGATTGACTTCGGCTCTATTATCGATAACAGCTTTTATAAAAAGACCTATGTCCAGAACCAGATTCTGGGCCGTGCTCTTCTGGAAAGCATTACCTTTTTGGACGGAAAATGCATTTTCAGTGCTCTGCGTCAGTCGGAAATGGAGTTTTATGGGGTAAATGGAAAGGATATGGACGGCATTATTGACCAGCTGCGTCTTACCGAAGGCGTGGAGGTAGCCATTTTCATGTACCAGACCGGCCCTCAGGAATTTAAGGTAAGCCTCCGTTCCCAGAATGCGGTAGATGTAAGCAGGATCGCATCCTACTTCGGCGGCGGCGGCCATGTGCGTGCAGCGGGCTGTACCATGTCTGGAAGAATCCATGACGTAGTCAATAATCTGTCGCTCCACATCGCCAAGCAGTTAGATGCAGCCGGCCCTCAGGAGGAATAAATGTACCACGGGATTATCAATGTATATAAGGAGCCGGGCTACACATCCCACGATGTGGTGGCCCGGCTCAGAGGGATTTTAAAGCAGAAAAAAATCGGCCACACCGGAACGCTGGATCCGGCGGCAGAAGGTGTGCTTCCGGTATGTTTAGGAATGGGCACAAGACTGTGCGATATGCTGGCAGACCGGACAAAGACCTACGAGGCAGTGCTTCTTTTAGGCTGCTCCACAGATACGCAGGATACTACAGGAACGATCCTTACAGAGAACCGGGAAAAAGCCCTGGCTCTGGATCCGGAGACGGCAGAGAAAGTGATTCTGGGATTTAAGGGAGATTATGACCAGATCCCCCCCATGTATTCCGCCTTAAAGGTGGACGGGAAAAAGCTCTGCGACCTGGCCCGTGCAGGAAAGGAAGTGGAGCGGAAGGCCAGAAGAGTACAGATTCTGGAGATTTCCATCTTAAATATGGAGCTTCCCAGAGTATCCATCCGGGTTACCTGCTCCAAAGGCACCTACATACGGACCTTGTGCGACGATATCGGAAGAGAACTGGGCACAGGGGGATGTATGGAGCATCTTCTCAGGACAAGAGTGGATCGTTTTTTAGTGGAGGACAGTCTGAAGCTGGATGAGATCGAACAGCTGAGAGACATGGATGGCCTTGAGGAGAAAATTTACACGGTGGAGGAGGCGTTGGAGGCTTATCCGGCGGTCTACACTCTGCCGGAAGGAGATAAAAATCTCAAAAACGGAAATCCCTGCTTTAGGCAGCAGCTGGATCTTTTAAGAGACGGCGCGCCGGAAATCTGGGAAGATGGGGATCGGTTCCGGTTTTACAACAGCGAAGGCAGATTCAAGGGAGTTTATCAGTATCAGGAAGAAAAACATTGGTGGAAGCCCTGGAAAATGTTTGACCTGGATCCGGATACCTTTAAGGGGGCAGCCAGACCATGAAATATATCGCAGATACCACAGAGTTTCAGATCACAGAACCTACCATCGTAACACTGGGGAAATTTGACGGCAGGCACCGGGGTCATCAGAAGCTTCTGCGTGCCATGAAGGATTTAAAAGGCAAAACAGGCTGGGCTACAGCCATTTTCACTTTTTCCATTGCACCTGCAGCTGTGATGAAGGGAGAGCCGGAAACGGTGATCACTACCAGCCTGGAGCGCCGACGAAACATGGAAAAGATGGATATTGATTATCTGGTGGAATATCCATTTGACGATCAGGTGCGGCGAATGGCCCCGGAGGATTTTGTTGTTCAGATCCTGTCCGGCCGGATGAAGGCGGCTGCCATTGTAGTAGGTCCGGACTGCAGCTTCGGCTATCAGGGAGCAGGGAATGCAGAGCTTTTAAGAAAGCTGGCAGCCTCCTGCGGCTACAGTCTTTATGTCATTGAAAAAGAGCAGGATGAAGACCGGCACAGGGATATAAGCAGCACCTACATCCGGGAGGAGCTGGCCTGCGGAAACGTAGCCAAGGCCAATGAGCTTTTGGGAGAACCCTATGCCATCCATGGGAAGGTGGTTCACGGGAATCATATCGGAGGCGCGGTCCTGGGATTTCCAACCGCCAATCTGATCCCTCCCGCCATTAAGCGCCTTCCCAGGTACGGCGTTTACGTTTCGAGAGTTCTGGTTGATGGTGTCTATTATCAGGGAGTTACAAATATTGGGAAAAAGCCCACGGTAGAGGGCGACAATCCCCCCGGAGCCGAGACATATATCATGGGTCTGGACCGGGATATTTACGGAAGCACCATAGAAGTGCAGCTTTTGGATTTTATCAGAGGAGAACGAAAATTTGATTCTCTGGAAGAACTAAAGGGGCAGATCAGCCGGGATAAGGAGGCTGCGGCGGGATTTTTTGAGAAAAAATTCAAATAAAAAGAGTTTACAATCCCCGCACCCTATGCTATACTAAATCGGTATGAACAGACGCCGATGCCCCGTTGTCCGGTGACTCCAGCCGGCAGCCTGGTTTACGGTTAGATTCAGTAAAATTATTTTAACAGGAGGAAATTACCATGATTTCTAAGGAAAAGAAGGCACAGATTATCGCAGAGTACGGCCGTAAGGCTGGAGACACAGGTTCACCAGAGGTTCAGATCGCTATCCTCACAGAGAGAATCACAGAGCTGACAGCACATCTGCAGCAGAATCCAAAGGATCATCATTCCAGACGCGGTCTGCTGATGATGGTTGGTCAGAGAAGAGGTCTTCTGGACTACTTAAAGAAGACAGATCTGGAAGGCTATCGTGCACTGATCGAGAAGCTGGGCATCAGAAAGTAATTCATGAAACATCAGGGTGGAGCGCAAGTTCCACCCTGTTTTACACCAGAAAACAGGATTGGACGCAGAAGGTTCACTCCGGGATTGCTGATGTGTTCCAAAGGATTCTTTGGCCCAGATCAGTAGTTTCGGCGTCTTTCTGCACCTGTGATAAGACCTGGCGTTGGCATTAAAAAAGAAAAGGAGACAAACCATGTTTAAAAGTTTCAGTATGGACCTGGCCGGCCGTAAGCTGACCGTAGAGATCGGCAGAGTAGCAGCTCAGGCAAACGGCGCTGCATTTATGCATTACGGCGATACCGTTGTTCTTTCTACCGCAACGGCATCCTCAAAGCCCAGAGAGGGCATTGATTTCTTCCCTTTAAGCGTAGAATATGAGGAGAAGCTTTACGCAGTAGGCAAAATTCCGGGTGGATTTAATAAGAGAGAGGGAAAGGCTTCTGAAAATGCCATTCTGACCTCCCGTGTGATCGACCGCCCCATGCGTCCTCTGTTTCCGAAGGACTACCGCAATGACGTAACTCTGGACAACGTAGTTATGTCTGTAGATCCGGAGTGCAGCCCTGAGCTGACTGCCATGCTGGGTTCTGCCATTGCAACCAGCATTTCCGATATTCCCTTTGACGGCCCCTGCGCAACGACTCAGGTAGGCTTGATCGACGGCGAATTTATCATTAACCCAACTGCTGACCAGAAGCGCGTATCCGACCTGGCTCTGACCGTAGCATCTACCAGAGAAAAGGTGATCATGATCGAGGCCGGCGCCAATGAGGTTCCCGAGCAGACAGTGATCGACGCTATTTTCAAGGCTCATGAGGTAAATCAGGAGATTATCCGCTTTATCGATACCATTGTGGCAGAGTGCGGAAAGGAAAAGCACACATACGAGAGCTGTGCCGTACCGGAGGAGCTTTTTGCTGCCATCCGCGAGCTGGTTCCGCCTCAGGAGATGGAAGAGGCTGTATTTACGGATGACAAGCAGACCCGTGACAAGAACATGGATGCCATCACAGCCCGTCTGGAAGAGGCATTTGCAGAAAATGAAGAGTGGCTGCCTTTAGTAGGAGACGCCATTTACCAGTATGAGAAAAAGACCGTCCGCAAGATGATCTTAAAGGATCACAAGCGTCCCGACGGCCGTGCCATCGATCAGATCCGTCCGCTGGCAGCTGAGATCGATCTTCTGCCCAGAGTACACGGTTCCGGTATGTTCACCCGCGGTCAGACTCAGATCTTAAATGCCTGCACCCTGGCGCCTTTATCTGAGGCTCAGAAGATTGACGGCATGGATGTAAATGAGACAAGCAAGCGTTATATGCATCATTATAACTTCCCCTCCTTTTCTGTAGGTGAGACAAAGCCAAGCAGAGGACCGGGCAGAAGAGAAATCGGACACGGCGCTCTGGCTGAGAAGGCACTGGTTCCTGTGCTTCCAAGCGAGGAAGAGTTCCCATATGCGATCCGTACCGTATCTGAGACCATGGAGTCCAATGGTTCCACCTCTCAGGCAAGTATCTGTGCGTCTACTCTGTCCTTAATGGCAGCAGGCGTACCGATTAAGGAGATGGTAGCGGGTATTTCCTGCGGTCTGGTAACAGGCGAGACCGATGATGATTATATCGTTCTCACCGATATCCAGGGTCTGGAGGACTTCTTCGGCGATATGGACTTTAAGGTAGGCGGTACAAAGAACGGTATCACAGCCATCCAGATGGATATTAAGATCCACGGCCTTACACGCCCCATTATCGAGGAGGCCATTGCCAGAACAAGACAGGCCAGAATGTACATTCTGGAGGAAGTGATGAAGCCTGTGATTTCTGAGCCGAGAAAGCATTTAAGCCCATATGCTCCAAAGATCAAGCAGATCACCATTGATCCTCAGAAGATCGGTGATGTGGTAGGAAAGCAGGGCAAGGTAATCAACAAGATCATCGAGGAAACCGGCGTTAAGATTGACATTTCCGATGAGGGTTCTGTAAATGTATGCGGTACGGATGAGGCTATGATCGACCGTGCCATTGCTATCATCACCAGCATTGTAACGGACATTGAGGCCGGTATGGTATTTACAGGCAAGGTTGTACGTATCATGAACTTCGGCGCCTTTGTACAGCTGGCTCCCAATAAGGACGGTATGGTGCACATTTCCAAGCTGTCCGATAAGAGAGTGGGCAAGGTTGAAGATGTGGTAAATATCGGAGACGAGGTTACTGTAAAGGTAACAGAAGTAGATAAAATGGGCCGTATTAACCTGACCATGAGACCAAGCGATCTGGCAGAATAAAGATGGACCGTAAAAAGGCAGTGCTTCCCGGAGGCATTGCCTTTTGCAGAAAAATGAATGATTGCTAATAAAATAACGGGAGGAACAGACCATGAAAGTAAGAACAAGGTATGCACCCAGCCCTACAGGCCGTATGCATGTAGGAAATTTGAGAACAGCGCTTTACGCCTATCTGATCGCAAAGCATGAGGGCGGAGATTTTCTTTTAAGAATTGAAGATACAGACCAGGAACGCTATGTAGAAGGAGCTGTAGACATTATCTACCGCACCATGGCAGAAACCGGCCTGATCCACGATGAAGGTCCCGACAAGGACGGCGGCTGCGGCCCTTATGTACAGAGTGAGCGCCAGGCCTCCGGCATCTATATGGAGTATGCAAAGAAGCTGGTTGAAAAGGGAGAGGCTTATTACTGCTTCTGTACTCCGGAGCGTCTGGAATCTCTGAGAACGAATGTAAACGGCGAGGAGATCATGTCTTATGACAAGCATTGCCTTCACCTGTCCAAAGAGGAGATCGAGGCCAATCTGGCAGTCGGAAAGCCATTTGTAATCCGCCAGAACAATCCTACCACAGGAACAACCACCTTCCATGATGAGATTTACGGAGATATTACTGTAGATAACTCAGAGCTGGATGATATGGTTTTGATCAAGTCCGATGGCTATCCCACCTACAATTTTGCCAATGTAGTAGACGATCATTTGATGGGAATTACCCATGTAGTCCGCGGAAATGAGTACCTTTCCTCCTCACCAAAGTACAACCGTCTCTATGACGCTTTTGGCTGGGAGGTTCCGGTATACGTTCACTGTCCGTTGATCACGGATGAGAACCATCATAAACTCAGCAAGCGCAGCGGCCATTCCTCCTTTGAGGATCTCATCGATCAGGGCTTTGTATCAGAGGCTGTGGTAAACTATGTAGCTCTGCTTGGCTGGTCCCCTGAGGGAAATCAGGAGATTTTCTCCCTGGAGGATATGATCCGGGAGTTCGATTACCGCCGTATGAGCAAGTCACCGGCTGTATTTGATATGACAAAGCTGCGCTGGATGAACGGCGAATACATTAAGTCCATGGACTTTGATCGTTTCTATGAGATGGCAGAGCCCTATATCCGCAGAGTGATCAAAAAGGATCTGGATCTGAAAAAGATCGCTGCCATGGTAAAGACAAGAATCGAGGTATTCCCCGATATCGAAGGCCATATTGATTTCTTTGAAACTCTTCCTGAGTATGACACAGCTATGTATACTCATAAGAAGATGAAGACAAACAGCGAAACATCCCTTCAGGTATTAAAGGACGTTCTTCCCCTTTTAGAGGCACAGGAGGACTACTCCAATGACGGGCTTTACGAGCTTTTGTCCAAATATGTCAGCGATGCAGGCGTAAAGACAGGCTTTGTTATGTGGCCTATCCGCACTGCTGTATCCGGAAAGCAGATGACGCCTGCAGGAGCCACCGAGATTATGGAGGTTCTTGGCAAAGAGGAGTCATTAGCCCGCATCCGCAGGGGCATTGAACTGCTGGAGGCATAAAATGTCATTCAGCGAAGCACAGAAAAGGGCCATCCGCCACAAAGACGGACCGGCTCTTGTACTTGCAGGACCCGGTTCGGGGAAGACTACGGTCATCACCAACCGGGTCCGTTATTTAACGGAAAAATACGGCGTCCAGGCTGGGAGCATTCTGGTGATTACCTTTACCAGGGCAGCCGCCAGAGAAATGAAGGAACGGTATGAGAAAATGACGGGCCAGGGTTCCAGAGTGGCCTTTGGCACCTTTCATTCCGTGTTTTTCCTGATTTTAAAGCTGGCTTACGGGTATCAGGCTTCAAATATCGTAAGGGAAGAGCAGAGGATCCGTTTTATTAGAGAGCAGGCAGAGCGTATGCAGCTGGATCTGGAGGATCCGGCAGAATTTACGGCATCCGTTTTAAGCGAGATCAGCATGGTAAAGGGGGAAATGATGCCTCTTGCACATTATTATCCCAAAAGCTGTTCCGAAGAGGTTTTTAAGGCACTGTATGAGGGCTATGAGGATCAGATGCGGCGGGAAAAGCTCCTGGATTTTGACGATATGCTGTCCATGTGCTATGAGCTTTTTAAGGCCCGGCCGGATATCCTTACTGCCTGGCAGAAGAAGTATCAGTATATTCTCATTGATGAGTTTCAGGACATCAACCGCGTTCAGTACGAAATCGTAAAAATGCTGGCTCTTCCTCAGAATAACCTCTTTATTGTAGGAGATGACGATCAGTCGATCTACCGCTTCCGGGGTGCAAGGCCGGAGCTGATGCTGGGCTTTGAGAAGGATTATCCCGAAGCGGAGCGGATCCTTTTAGATATCAATTACCGCTCAGTCAGCACGATTACGGAAAGCGCCGGAAAGGTTATCAGCAATAATAAGACCCGTTTTCCAAAGGAAATCTGCGCGCTCAGAGGAACAGGGCGGCCGGTGGACATCCGCCTGTGGCCGGATCCGGTAAATGAAACGCTGGCAATCGTGTCCCAGCTGCGGGATTATGCCCAAATGGGGATTCCATACGAAGAGATTGCCGTTTTGTACCGCACCAACCTGGGGCCAAGACTTCTGATCGAAAAGCTCATGGAGTACAATATCCCTTTTCATATGCGGGATACAGTCCCCAATCTCTACGAACACTGGATTGCAAAGAACCTGTTTTCCTACATAAAAGCAGCCAGGGGCGATTTGAGCCGTGCCAACGTGATGACCTTTATCAACCGCCCGGCCCGGTATATCAGCAGGGATGCGCTGGACGGCAGCAGGATCAGCTGGGAGCAGGTAAAATCTTTTTATCAGGATAAAAACTGGATGCTGGACCGGATTGAACAGCTGGAATACGATCTTTCCATGCTTGCGGATATGGCGCCGGCCGGTGCGGTAAACTATATACGCAAGGCCATTGGATACGATGATTATATCCGTGAATATGCTCAGGAGCGGCGGTTAAAACCAGAGGAATTCTTTGAAGTGCTGGACGCCCTTCAGGAAAGCGCCGGAGGCTTTAAGACATGGGACGCCTGGTCTGCTCACATGGAAGAATATAAAGAAGAACTGCTCCGTCAGGCAGCAGACCGAGAAGCCAGGGGCGAGGGAGTCAGCCTAATGACTATGCACAGCTCTAAGGGACTGGAATTTAAGGTTGTGTATATTCTGGACGCAAATGAAGGCGTTACGCCCCATCACAAGGCAGTGCTGGATGCGGATCTGGAAGAAGAACGGAGAATGTTCTATGTAGCTATGACCCGTGCAAAGGACCGGCTTCATATCTTTTATGTAAACGAGAGGTTTCATAAAAAGCAGACTGTATCGCGGTTTGTGGAGGAAACAGGGCTTCTGGATACACATTCTGAGACGAGACGGGAAGCGGAGAAGGAAAGAAACCAGAAACGAGGATTTGAATGGAAAATAAAAATGAGAGAACCGGTTTGATCCATATTTACTGCGGCGATGGAAAAGGAAAGACCACAGCCGCCATAGGAGCCGCCATCCGGGCTGCGGGCAGAGGCTTTCGCGTACTGGTGCTGCGCCTGTTAAAGACAAATGACTCCGGGGAGGTAAATGCCCTTCAGAACATTCCCGAAATCCATGTGCTTCCCTGTGTGCGCTCCTTCGGCTTTTCATGGAACATGACGCCGGAGCAGAAAGAGAAAGCGGCTGTCTATTATTCCGAACAGATGGAAAATGCCTGGAAAATGGCCCTGGAAACGGATGAAAACGGAACACCTGCCTTTGACCTTCTGGTAATGGACGAAGCCATCGGCGCCTGCCACCAGGGCTTTATCTGCGAAGAACGCCTCTTGGAGCTTTTGAGAACCCGTCCAGCCTCTTTGGAGGTCATCCTCACAGGACGCGGCCCCTCAGAAGCACTTTTAAATGCAGCCGACTATGTAACAGAAATGACCCTCCGCCGCCATCCCTATGAAAGAGGAATCGGGGCGCGGGAGGGGATAGAATATTAGGAACCGTAGAGCGCGCATTTTAGTGTGCCTTTGTGTCTGGTGCTCAGGGCGACTTTGGAGGCTATTAGAAAACCTTTGGGGATCAAATTTTTCGTTAAGAGCCATATCAAACTTGTCTGAGCGCAGCGAGTTTTCGATATGGCTCTTGCTTTTAGAAAAATTTTAGACCCTTAGGTTTTCTTATAGCCGGAAACCGGAACCCTGAGCACCAGACACAAAAGAGCGCTGTAAAATGCGCGCTCTCCGCTTAAGAACCCCTTGCAATTTTTCCCAGACTCTGATACATTGTAAGTGGTAAACAGATCATATCTGAGAAAGGAAACCCAATATGGCAGACGAGAAGAATTTAAATGAAGAAGAGGAAATGACAGTTACCCTTACTCTGGATGATGACACCGAAGTGGAATGTGTCGTTCTTACAATTTTTACAGCAGGCGAGAGGGATTATATTGCTCTTCTTCCTATGGAGGGAGAGGACTCTGAGGAAGGCGAAGTATACCTGTACCGCTACAGCGAGACAGAGGACGGAACTCCTGTTCTGGACAACATCGAGGACGATGATGAGTACGAGATCGTAGCAGATGCTTTTGACGAGATGTTAGACGATCAGGAGTACGATGAGCTGGTAGGAGAGGACGAGGTAGAATAGGCTCCTTTCCTGAAGTTAAAGTTTCATAGCAACGGATTTAAAAGACTGTCCTGGCTGAACAAAACGGCCGGACAGTCTTTTTTGTTATGGTGATGAGGAAAATGGCTGTCTGAACCTGTGAAACTTATGTGAAAACGTAGAAATGCCCTGTTTTTTCTGCTAAAATGGTATCATCATCAGATATGGAAACAGGAGGAGCCGGCCATGAACGGATTAAAAATACTGGTAGTAGATGACGAGGCCAGAATGCGCAAGCTTGTAAAAGACTTTCTTGCGAACAAGGGGTTTTATGTGGAAGAAGCAGGAGACGGGGAAGAGGCCGTTGATAAATTTTTTGCCCAGAAGGATATTGCTTTGGTGCTTTTAGATGTAATGATGCCGAAAATGGACGGCTGGGAGGTATTAAAGACCATACGCAAATATTCCCAGGTTCCGGTTATCATGCTCACAGCCAGAAGCGAGGAACGGGATGAGCTTCAGGGCTTTTCTCTGGGCGTGGACGAATACATTTCAAAGCCATTCAGTCCTAAAATCCTGGTGGCCCGCGTGGAGGCGATTCTGCGCAGATCCAATGCCTCCGGAGGAGATGCTTTGAGCGTTGGAGGTATTCTGATTGATAAGGCGGCCCATCAAGTAACGATAGACGGCAAAGAGGTGGAGTTAAGCTTTAAGGAGTTTGAGCTTCTTTCCTATTTTGTAGAAAATCAGGGAATTGCTCTTTCCAGAGAGAAGATTTTAAATAATGTGTGGAATTATGACTATTTTGGTGATGCCAGAACCATTGATACCCATGTGAAAAAGCTTCGCAGCAAGATGGGCGATAAAGGCGATTATATCAAGACCATCTGGGGAATGGGATATAAATTTGAGGTGAGCGGACAATGAAGCGTTCCATCCGTTTTCGTTTTACGACGCTGTTTATCGGGATGCTGGCAGCCGTCCTGCTTGCAATCTGGGTGATCAACAGCTTTTTTCTGGAGCAGTACTATATCAATGATAAGGTGAAAATCCTTCAGGATGCCTATGAACAGCTCAATGACTGTGCGGTAGAGCAGGCGCTGGAAGGGAGAAATATTATTGATGACCTGCCAAGTTTCTATTCCAAGGACGGAGAACAGACCGAGGTAAGCCGGATGCTGCGTGTTATGAATGAACAGTACAATACAACGGTGGTGCTGATTGACAGCTTAAATGACCGTACCTTTCCCACATTCTGGGATAACAGGCTTTTATCCGATCTGGTCCGTCAGTATATTTTAGGCAGATCAATGCCGGATACAGAAGCCATTATTTCTGAGGAAAATTATAAAATAGAAAAAAGATATGATAAACATAACAATGGATATTATCTGCAGAACTGGGGCTTTTTTGATGACAACAGAACCATTTTTATTATGTCCATGCCTATTGCCAGTATCCATGAGAGTGTGGCCCTGTCGAATCGTTTTATGATCTATGTGGGAAGCGCAGCCCTTGTGCTGGGAGCCGTATTTATGTATTTTGCGGGAAAAAGGATTACTTCGCCTATTTTGTCCCTTGCAGCCTTATCTGAACGGATGTCCGAGCTGGATTTTGATGCCAGATATACGGCGGATTCTCAGGATGAGATCGGTGTGCTGGGCCGGAGTATGAATACCCTTTCGGAAAAGCTGAAGGAAACCATAGGGGCTTTAAAAACAGCCAATAATGAGCTTCAGCAGGACATTGAGGAAAAGATACGGATTGACGAGGCACGCAGGGATTTTATTGCCAATGTATCCCATGAGCTTAAGACGCCTATTGCATTGATTCAGGGATATGCGGAGGGCCTTACAGAAGGCATGGCAGAGGACCCGGAGAGTCGTGATTATTACTGCGAGGTGATCATGGATGAGGCCGGGAAAATGAACAAGATGGTAAAGCAGCTTCTTACCCTGACCGCCCTGGAGTTTGGAAATGACAAGCCCGTCATCGAGCAGTTTGACCTTACAGGGCTGATTCATGGAGTGCTTTCCTCCGCATCCATTCTGCTTCAGCAAAAAGAGGCAGAGGTGGAGTTTGAGCCTTCAGGGCCGGTGATGGTATGGGCGGATGAATTTAAGATTGAAGAAGTCATAACCAATTATCTGAATAATGCCATGAATCATTTGAATGGAAAACGAAAGATAAAAATCCGTTTGGAAAAGCATGAAAATGAAGTGACTGTCTTTGTCTTTAATACAGGAAACCACATTCCAGAGGAGGATCTGGATAAGCTCTGGACAAAATTTTATAAGGTTGATAAAGCCCATACCAGAGAATATGGAGGGAGCGGCATTGGCCTTTCCATTGTGAAAGCCATTATGGATTCCCACCATAAGGCCTGCGGGGTCAGAAATGCAGAGGAAGGCGTAGAGTTCTGGTTTACCTTAGACTGCAGCCTGTAGCAGGAATCTTGTGAAAAACAGAGAAGCATTATTTGCGTATTTCGTCAAAGTTTTACTTGTATAACAGCATGGAATCCTGTATGCTGTAGTTATAGAAATTTTAAATCATGTGATGACACAGGAGGAAGATTTATGAAACAGGACATGATTGTCATTTTGGATCTGGGAAGTACAGAGAATACTGTGCTTGCCAGAGAAATTCGTGCCATGGGTGTATACAGCGAGATTTATCCCCATGACATTACGGCAGAAGAGTTAAAGGCACTTCCAAATGTAAAAGGTGTTGTGATCTACGGAGGACCAAACCATATCGTAGACGGCGTACGCATTGATGTAAATGAGGAAATCTACAGCGCCGGTTATCCGGTTATGTCCATTGACCATGAGCCTGCAAAGTGTCAGGAAGCTTATGGCACCTGGGAAGAAGCTCTTCCTCACCTGAGGGCCTTTGTGTTTGATACCTGTCATGCAGAGGCAAATTGGAATATGAAGAACTTCGTAGAGGATCAGATTGAATTGATCCGCCGTCAGGTAGGTGACAAGAAGGTTCTTTTAGCTCTTTCAGGCGGTGTTGACAGTTCTGTTGTGGCAGCTCTTTTGATCAGAGCTATCGGCAAGCAGCTTGTCTGCGTGCATGTAAATCACGGCCTGATGAGAAAAGGCGAGTCAGAGAGTGTGATCGAGGTATTTAAAAATCAGATGGATGCAAACCTGATCTATGTAGATGCGACAGAGCGTTATCTCACAAAGCTGGAGGGCGTAGCCGATCCGGAACAGAAGAGAAAGATCATCGGCGCCGAGTTTATCCGTATTTTTGAGGAAGAAGCAAGAAAGCTGGAGGGAATCGAATTTCTGGGTCAGGGAACCATTTACCCGGATATCGTAGAGAGCGGAACCAAGACTGCCAAGGTTGTAAAGTCCCACCACAACGTAGGAGGACTCCCGGAGGATCTGCAGTTTAAGCTGGTTGAGCCTCTGCGCCAGCTTTTTAAGGACGAGGTTCGTCAGTGTGGTCTGGAGCTGGGACTTCCTGATGAGATGGTGTTCCGTCAGCCATTCCCGGGTCCTGGTCTGGGTGTACGCTGTCTGGGAGCAATTACAAGAGAACGTCTGGAGGCTGTCCGAGAATCCGACGCTATTTTACGTGAAGAATTCCACAATGCCGGACTGGACAAGAAGGTATGGCAGTACTTTACCGTAGTGCCGGATTTCAAGTCTGTCGGAGTCCGCGACAATGCAAGAAGCTTCGAGTATCCTGTGATCATCCGTGCTGTCAACACCATAGACGCCATGAGCGCCACCATCGAGCAGCTGGAGTGGCCGGTACTCTTAAAGATTACAGACCGCATTTTGAAAGAAGTGAAAAATGTAAACCGTGTCTGCTATGATTTGAGCCCGAAGCCTACGGCTACGATTGAGTGGGAATAAGCAAAAAGTGGATGTGAGGGCCCGAAAAGGCGCATAAACACTGGGTTTTTGATTTTCAAATTCCCCATTTGATAGCAGATTGATAGCACTCGTCAAATCCCGATTTATTGAGTTTGAAAAGAAAAATCGGGTGGCTTGCGAGTAGCCTAAAAATCCTCATCTTTTTATTCATAAGTAAAAGGTCTAACTGATTTTTGTTGATCAGTTAGACCTTTTTTATTTTGCTCTCATTTATCTGAATTATCTGATTTTGTGCAACAACCGGCCTTTCCCGTGGCCTACAAGTGAGAGGATTAGATTGGCCCCTCCGGCGGCACCTTGGCGCGGATCTGGCTGCTGTCGTACTCCGGGTAGTGGTAGCGCCAGCTGTCGTACTCCTCCTGAGAGATCTCTCCGGCCTCCAACTTGGCGGCCTGTTCCCGCCAGGTCCAGAGCATCTCGTGCAGCTGGGCAGCGTCCTTGTTTTTGCGAAAATCCACCTGCAAGGAAAGCTCACCGTCCTGCTCCGTGACCTTCAGCCCGTAGTTGTCCTCCAGGGTAAACAGCGTGTGCATCAGCCCTACATAGGAGTCTATGTCCGGGACAGAGAGCGCATGGGGCGAGACATCCAGCACCTCAGCTAAGGCAGCGGTCAGGTCTGCCTTAGGGGTTCTTGATCCTGTTTCGTACTGTGCAAGGCGCACATCAGCAGACTTCTCCGGGAAGCCCAGTGACATGCCGAGATATTTCTGTGTCATCCCCCGCAGGAGACGGAAAAAGTGAATTCGTTCACCAATCGCCATATCATCAACTCCAGTCTATGATTGTTCGTATTCGAAACATAGCATATTTGTTTAGTTTTGTCAAGGTAGTCTAAGCAAATTTATTTAATAATATTTCTTTCAAAACACTTGAACTAAACTTATATGTATAGTATCATAAGAGCACTAAGCAAATAAGCTTGGATAACGAAGCGCAAAAAATATTACGCCAGCTTTTTAGTTATACAACTGAGAAAAAAGTGGCAGTAGAGAGTAAGGAGGTCTTTATGAAAAGCAAAATTAGCAGGCAGAAACGATCAACAAAGAAAGGAAGGTATTTACTATGGCAAATCAGATTTTTATGCGTGTCAACGAAGTGGCGGAGGAGTTGGGGATCTCCATCCCCTTTGCCTATAGGATCATTCGACAGATGAATGAAGAACTGGCTAAAACCGGCTGCATCACCATTGCCGGGCGAATTGACCGAAAGTTTTTCCACGAGAAATTCTATGGTACAAGATCTGAGACAGAAAGGAAGGAGAAATAATTATGGCAGCGTTCAAAAACAAGGACAATGGCACCTGGTATGTTCAATTCCGCTACACCGATTGGAAGGGTGAACGCCAGCAGAAGCTCAAGCGCGGCTTTGCCACTAAGCGAGAAGCGCTGGAATGGGAACGGGAGTTCCTGATGGAAAAACAGGCTGATGTGAACATGACCTTTGAGAGTTTTGTTGCTCTCTATGAGAAGGACATTAAACCCAAACTGAAACTCAATACCTGGCTCACCAAGGAGAGTATCATCAAGAAAAAGATCCTCCCCTATTTTGCGAATCGAAAACTCTCGGAGATCACGGCAAAGGACATTATCCGTTGGCAAAATGAAATCCGAGAGTTGCGGGACTGCCACGGTAAACCACTGTCTAAAACCTACCTGAAGACAGTTCACAATCAGCTTAGCGCCATTTTCAACCATGCTGCCCGATTTTACGGTCTGAATATCAACCCAGCCCGGCAGGCAGGAAACATGGGAGCGGAGGAACGAAAGGAGATGCTGTTCTGGACCCGAGAGGAGTACACCCGCTTTTCTGAGGCCATGATGGACAAGCCGTTGTCCTTCTACGCCTTCGAGGTATTGTACTGGTGCGGTGTCCGTGAGGGAGAGCTGCTGGCCCTGACCCCGGCAGATTTTGACTTTGAAAAGCGCACTGTCACCATCAATAAGTCTTACCAGCGGCTCAATAAGCAGGATGTGGTCACTACCCCCAAAACACCCAAGAGTAACCGCGTGATCCAGATGCCGCAGTTCCTCTGTGATGAGTTGCAGGACTACCTCAAGCAGTTCTATGGAGTGGAGCCGGACAGCCGGATGTTCCCCATCAGCAAAAGCTATCTCCACCGGGAAATGGACCGTGGCTGTAAGCAAACTGGGGTGAAAAGGATTCGCATACACGATTTGAGGCACAGCCACATCAGTTTGTTGATCGACATGGGCTTTACTGCCCTGGCTATTGCAGAGCGTGTGGGGCATGAGAGTATCGACATCACCTACCGCTATGCCCATCTATTCCCCACCCGACAGGTGGAGATGGCTGACAAGTTGGATTCACTGAAAAATGAGAAGGGGGTGTAAGAAGATGTCCAAGAAGAACTATGGCAACCACAACCGCTGGAGAAACAAGACGGTGGCTTTTCGAGTATCGGCGGAAGAGGATCTCCAACTGGAAACCCTGGTGAAACTCACCGGCCTGACCAAGCAGGATTACATTATCCGGCGGCTATTGGAACGAGATGTGGTGGTGCAGGGAAATCCCAAGGTTTACAAAGCCCTGCGGGATCAGTTGTCTGCCGTGCTGGACGAACTGCGCCGGATTGAAGCCGGGCAAAGCGTAAGAGACGAGCTGCTTGACACGATCCAAATGCTCACAACCATTATGAACGGGATGCAGGAGGAATTCGCCTATGATCGATGAAAAAAAGAAAATGACCGCCCAGGGCTCATCTGTTGGCGCAGATGATGGGCAGTCAATCTCCAAAACTTACGAAAATAGTATACCCACTTCCGGGCAAAAAAGCAACGATGAAATTGTAAACTCCCAGGACAGTCTGGAAGAAATGTATCGCAGGATGCAGCGCATGACAGACCCCCGATACCTGCATACACTCACAATGACAGAGCTGTTCCAAACCACCTATAAGAGTAGGCCTCCGGTGGTGGAAGGCCTGCTTTACGCAGGGGCATATATCCTTGCCGGAGCGCCCAAAATCGGCAAGTCCTTCCTGGTGGCTCAGATTGCCTACCATGTCAGTACCGGGCAGGATTTGTGGGGATATAAAGTCCATCAGGGGACGGTACTTTACCTTGCGCTGGAAGATGATTTTCAGCGTATTCAAAGCCGGATGTTTATGATGTACGGTGTGAACGATACCCCCAACCTCCACTTCGCCACCGCCGCCGGAAAGATTGGGAATGGGTTGGATGAACAGCTGAAGAATTTCGTGCAGGAGCACCCGGACACCAATCTCATCATCATTGACACTATGCAGAAGATCCGTGAGGTAGGCGGTGAAGCGTACAGTTATGCCAGCGACTATGAAATCATCGGCAGAATCAAGCAATTTGCTGATCAGCACGGTATCTGTGTTCTGACCGTCCATCACACCCGAAAGCAGCAGGCAGACGATTCCTTTGAGACGATTTCCGGCACCACTGGGCTGCTGGGCTGTGCGGATGGTTCGCTGCTGATGCAGAAGAAAAAACGCACGGAGTTGGACGCCACCATCAAGGTGGTGGGGCGGGATCAGCCGGATCAGATCCTTTACTTGAAAAAGGACCCGCAGACCCAGATCTGGAATCTGGAACGCATGGAAAACGAGCTGTATAAAGAACCGCCGGACCCAGTGCTGGATGCGGTTGCAAAGTTGGTTTCCGCCGAGTGCCGGGAGTGGATCGGCTCTCCATCCGAACTGGCTGAAGCTCTCCAAACGGGAATGGCCTCCAACGCCCTCACTAAGCACCTGAATGTCAAGGCAGGCAGGCTGCTGGAGGAATATCATGTTGGCTATGAAAATAAGGCCAAACACTCCGGTCGGCAAGTGAAATTGACCTATATGCTGATGGAATCAACCGCCTGTGAAGTAACCGAAGAATAAGGGGCGCGACGATAGCGACGGTCGCGACGATGAAAATGATACCGTCAAAAACACCGTCGCTATCGTCGCAACCGTCGCGGAAAGGAAATGAATATGAAAAGTGTACAAATTACCTATGACCTTTTTGTAGCTTTGGTGGAGTATCATCTGGCCTGTGACAATGATTATGCCGAGGAAATTCATCAGGGGTTGGAGCAAAAGTTGGATGCGATGGTGCGGCATGAACTGTATGCAAAATATAAGACTGCGCCCACCGCAGAAGAACGGGAGCAGGCCCGGCAGGCATACCTGGATAAGCGTGGAGTATTCCCAGATTTTCGGTGGTGAGATAAGTTTCCGTTTGGACTAATTTCACCGATGAGATTAGCACAAAAGTTTTCTCTATATTTGTAAGGACAGGAGCGTGGCACGCTCCTGTTTTTTTCAGGCAAAAAGAATGGCTGACGGCAGTTTGGGCAAAGAAATTCCGCTAAAAAGCATCTCTGATGAGGTGGTGTTTTGCCACCCCATTATCCCAAAAGGTACCCCATTTTAGGGTACCCCAAAATCACCATAGTATGTCGCGTTTCACGACACACCATGCAAAAAAGCAGAACACAGGATGCGGAGTAAAAGAGAACGATAGGTAGGCATTTTGCCTACACATCAAGCGATGGCTACTGTGTTTTACGGCAGCCATCAGGCAATAAGGGGGGGGAACGATTTGTTCCTGGGCATCTTAAAGGGAAGGTGCTTTGGCGTACCCTTTCAAAGCGTTCGCAGAACGCGCAGCCACAGAATGAAATTCTGTGTTCAAGGGGCTTGGGGGCGCTGCCCTCAACAAGCAGACGGCAGGAAATGTGAGTGTGTATTAACACTCGCATTGCTTGCCGGATTTGTGTGTGGATAGCCACACGCATTGCTTGCCAGATTCTAAAATTAACGAAACGGGCCTTGTGCCGTTGCGAAAAACTAACCGAAATTTAAGCATTAGGAGGCAACGACTATGAGAAAGATTTTGTCCTGTGAGTTCAACCCGGACACTGCCTGCGTGGAGATGTACATGGAGGACGGGACGATGCTTTCCATTGACTGCGTCGCTGTGGAAAATGAGGTGGCAAACAGCATGTACCAGCGGTCAGAATTGGACTGACTGATCTATAATGATCCGCTGGCCAATGCGGAGCTGATTTTGGATGGCGACATCGCCAACTACCTAAAAAGCGTCAGCTATGTGAACGACAGAAGTCAAGCACATCAGGGAATTGTTATTTTGTGACCATGACAATTTTTATTGTTGACAAATTCGACTGGTTAGCATATAATGAGAGTAACTCGAGAGAGAAATTTTTTTAAAATAAACTTGTTATTTATAGACCATGACAAACGAGGTGAAAGAATGAAATTGCATGACCTTGCGAGTGTTCGCAGCGGCCTAGTCTTGTCAAGAAAACAGGCCAAAGAGTCAAGTGAGTATCGATATCCTTTGATTAATCTGCGGTGTGTCCAGCAGGACGGGACGATTCAATTGAATGAGGCGGATATCTATGAAGCAAAAGAACCACTGAAAGAAGAATACCTATCGCAAAGCGGAGATATCATTGTCCGTCTTACAGCTCCCTATACAGCAGTTCTGATTGATGAGACTACATCTGGAATGGTGATTTCCTCAAATTTTGTAGTAATTCGAGTTGAAGATAAGTGCCTATTGCCAGAGTATCTTTTTTGGTTGCTGAATACAGAAAAGATAAAACGAAAAATTTACGAGAATGCAACCAGCAATATGCTTGGCGCAGTTAACGCGAGATTTTTAGCTGACTTTGAATTGGCCCTTCTTTCAGTGGAGGATCAGCGCAAAATCTCCCAGTTTAATCTGTTGTCCAAAAGAGAACGCCAATTACTTAGGGCTTTGGCAGATGAAAAAGAAAAGTATTATACAGGCGTACTAAATCGGGCGTACAAAAGAGCAAAGAAAGGGAAATAAAGATGACAACAAGAAAAGATATTGAGCAGGTTTTGTGGAACGCCTGTGATAGTTTCCGCGGCAAGATCGACAGTTCTCGCTATAAAGACTATATTCTCTCCATGTTGTTTGTGAAGTACCTCAGCGATGTTTCTAAAGAGAGGCGCGAGGAGTACATCAAACAGTATGACGGCGATATACGTCGGGTGGAACGGGCTATGAGCCGTGAGAGATTTGCAATGGACGAGCAGTCCACATTCGATTATCTCTATGCCAAGCGGAACGATGCTGAAATCGGTCAGAAAATCAATGTGGCGCTGAACCATATTGAGGAACATAACAGCGGAAAGCTACGCAATGTATTCCGGGCCATTGACTTTAACTCCCAAGTGGATTTTGGTGAACCCAAAGAGAAGAACGCTACCCTGCGTAACTTGCTAGAGGATTTCAACAGTCTGGACCTACGCCCCAGTCAGCTAGGTTCTGCCGATATCATCGGAGATGCCTACGAGTACATGATTGCCATGTTTGCCTCTGATGCCGGAAAGAAGGGCGGCGAGTTCTTCACCCCAAGCCAGGTCTCTGAGTTGGTGGCCTCTCTGGTGCAGCCCAAGGAGAACGACCGGATCTACGACCCTACCTGCGGTAGCGGAGGTTTGTTGCTGAAAGCCTATAAAAAAGTACCCAGTGGCAAGGTGGCTATCTATGGCCAGGAGCTCAACGCTCAGACTTGGGCTCTCTGCACTATGAATATGTTCCTGCACGGTGTGGATGATGCTAGAATTTGGCAGGGCGATACCCTCTCCAATCCTCAGAATGTTGAGGATGATAATTTGATGAAGTTCCAGGTTGTGGTGGCAAATCCGCCGTTCAGTCTGGATAAGTGGGACAGTGGATTCCTCTCAGAGGCCGAAGCGGACAGCAAGGGAAAGAAGAAAATGTCTGCTGAACTGGATCAATACCACCGTTTCGATTGGGGTGTGCCTCCTACTTCCAAAGGCGACTACGCCTTTGTGCTGCACATGCTCTCCAGCTTGGATGCGGAAAACGGCCGCATGGCAGTGGTGCTGCCCCATGGTGTTCTGTTCCGTGGAGCCAGCGAGGGAAAAATTCGCCGTCAGCTGGTGGAAATGAATCTGCTGGATGCAGTCATTGGCCTCCCTGCTAACCTGTTTTACGGCACCGGTATCCCTGCCTGTATTCTGGTATTCAAGAAGAACCGGACATACAGGGATGTGCTGTTCATCGACGCCTCTGGGGACGGGAACTTTGAAAAGAGTAAGAATCAAAATATCCTGCGGGACAGCGATATTGAACGCATTGTCAATACCTATCAAGCACGACAGAACGAGGATAAATATAGCTATGTGGCCTCCTTCGACGAGATCAAGGAGAATGACTTCAACTTGAATATCCCCCGGTATGTGGATACCTTTGAGGAAGAAGAACTGGTGGATATCGATGAGGTGCAGCGAAACATTGCTGATATCGAGGCAGAATTGGCTCAAGTACAAGCACAAATGAAAAAATACATGGATGAACTTGGAATCTAAGGAGGTAGGAGAGTTGGCTACAACCGTTAATAATGCATTTGCTGAATTTATGAGGGATATTGTCAATCTTGACCCGGATGTTGTATCCGAAGCAAGAACGAGTCGAGACAACCTGTTTGATAATATCGCCGAATTTGATAACAAGGACGGCTTCTTTGATTTATGTGATAGCTTTAATGTACATTTTGGCTCATTTGCGAGAAAGACTAAATGCCGTGATCTTGATGATGTGGATTTGATGATCGGTATTGCTGCTAACGGTGCAACATATTATTCCGATGACCCATGGGACGAGGTCAGAATAACTGCAAGTACAACCAATGCAGCACAGAAAGAGTGCACATGCGAAGATGGAACACTTAACAGTACCCAGGTATCTAATAAATTCAAGAAAAAGTTAGAATCAGTGAGAGAATATTCGCGTTCTGAGATTCGTAGAAACGGCGAAGCGATTATTTTAAATCTTAAATCAAAGGAATGGTCTTTTGATATTGTACCTTGTTTCCATACGGTAGAAGAAAGCGATGGTAGATCATACTATTTAATTCCAAACGGAAATGGGAATTGGAAAAAGACTGCACCCGATAAAGACAAAGGGCATGTTACAAGCACAAACCAAAGTAAAGATGGACGTGTGTTGGAGTTAATTCGCCTTTGCAAAAAATGGAATAAAGTAAAGAACGCCAAAACACTGCCGTCATATATGCTTGAAACGATGATTATAAATTTTGCGGATTCTCAAGCAGTACTAAATGAGTACATAGATCTTCGTTTTCGAGATGCGTTGAGTTATATAGCAGGACATATTTTGAATCCGGTATATGATATGAAAGGAATTCAAGGCGATATCAACAATCTTGGCATAGATGATAAATTGCGTCTTCAGCAAAAGGCATGGACTGATTACAATAAGGCATGTGAAGCTTGGCAACAAGAACAGGCTGGTAACCATAAAGAGGCTATTAAAAAGTGGGGTGAAATTCTTGGAAGCGACTTCCCGACATACGGATAATAGTATTTTTACTTGTCAGAATGAAGAATTCTTACTCAAATGCCAGTTAGCTCAAAGAAATGAGTATTCTCATGCAAAAAGAGCCAGTCGGATAAAGTCGACGGCAACTCTTATATTCACGATCTGTTCTATCGTTGCGTCTATTGTAGATTGTGATACACTGTCTGCCATATCCAGCTTATTTGCCGTAGGATTGGTTGTGTTTAACAAATACTCAGATGGACATATTTCCGCTCACAAAAAACACGCAGCTTCCATACAACAGTATATTGATGTGACGCTTTTTGCTTCGGCTATAGGAGGAACTAAGTCTGAGTGGGGCGAATTACCGAATAAGACCGACCTTGCAGAAGCGATAAGTGAATTTTCAGGTGAAGATACCTCTGATATGAAAAACTGGTATAGTGATTACTCCTCTTTGCCAGGTGAAGCTCAGATTTTTCATTGTCAACGAGAAAATGTAAGATGGGACTACGGTTTGCATAAATCTTATATCTGCCTTCAGCTTGGCATATTGTTGGCTGCAGTCGTTGCTATGATTATAACTATGTTCATCGTTAATCCTGACTTTATAAAGCTGATATGCATTTTATCATGGTTAACGCCACTTGCAGAATATACATATTCCGTCTGTAAAGATGTCTTCGAGAGCATTTCAATTTTGCGAAAAATTAATAGTTTTTGCGATCAAATTGAAAATAAGTTATCAGGAGATAACGTTGTATCTGTTAAACAAGAATTGATTGATTTGCAATATAAGATTCGAGAAAGACGAGAAGTGGGTTTTCTTATTCCAGATTGGTTTTATAAAATGAGAAAGGGAAAGCATCAGAAGCAAGAAGACAGTATTGCAGAAACTATTGTTAAATTGAACCAAGAGAATGGTGAGCAGAGATGATATTAGGAACGAGAGATATAATTGAACAGATCCAGCGAGGAAATGTTCCAGATGGATATAAAAAAACAAAAGCAGGCATTCTCCCTGCTGATTGGGATGTGCACATGCTTGGAGAATGCCTCAGCCGTGTAGAGAGACCGGTGGAGGTTAAGCCTAACGAATTGTACACTCAAATTGGTATCCGTTCTCATGGAAAGGGTATCTTTTATAAAGAACCCGTTACAGGTGCAGCGCTAGGTAATAAGTCCGTCTTTTGGATTGAACCGGACTGCTTTATAGTGAATATTGTTTTCGCATGGGAACAGGCAATCGGAAAGACCACACAATCTGAAGTAGGAATGATTGGATCTCACCGTTTTCCGATGTACCGTCCTGTAAATGATAGAGTTGATATCGATTACCTGATTTCTTATTTTTTGACAAAGCGGGGAACCGATATTCTGGAGGCAGCATCTCCTGGAGGAGCAGGGCGAAACAAAACACTGGGACAGGAGCGCTTTTTGAAAAGTAAAATTGTACTGCCTCCTATTGAAGAACAAAAAAAAATTGCCGCTATCCTTACCACCCAAGATAGGGTGATTGAGCTGAAAGAAAAGCGTCTTGCCGAAAAGCAGCGACAGAAAAAGTATCTCATGCAGCAGCTTCTGACCGGCAAAAAGCGTCTTCCGGGGTTTAGTGGGGAGTGGAAAGCAAATCGCCTCCGCAACATTGCAATGCGACATACAAAAAGAAATACCATAGGAAATACCAATGTGCTTACTATTTCTGCACAGTACGGGCTAATCAATCAGGCTGAATTTTTCAACAAAGCGGTTGCGAGCGATGACAAGAGCAACTATTTCCTTCTTGAAAAGGGTGACTTTGCCTACAATAAGAGCTATTCTAACGGCTATCCCTTCGGGGCTATTAAGCGGTTAACACGGTATGAAGTGGGAATAGTATCTCCGCTCTATATTTGTTTTCGAATAAAAGAAGGAAGTGTTTCTGGAGAATATTTGGAGCAGTATTTTGAAGCAGGGCTTATGAGCCATGAGATACAGGCATTTGCTCAGGAAGGGGCTCGAAACCATGGTTTACTAAATATTGCGATTGACGATTTTTTTAATTCGAAAATTCTACTTCCTTCACTGGAGGAACAAACCGCTATTGCCGAAGTCCTTTCGGCTGCTGACCGGGAAATTGAACTGCTTCGGCAGGACATAGAACAGGAAAAACAAAAGAAAAAAGCTCTGATGCAGCTATTGCTGACGGGAATTGTGAGGGTCAAAATATGAGCATTGATATGACAATGACATTGGCAGATATTATTTCCAGTTTGCTTTCTTGCGGAGCCTTAATAGTGGCACTTTACATTGGTGTTATTCAAAATAGAATCAATAGAAGGATGCTTTCAATTCAAGATGGTGTTGATATTTATTTGCGTACAAGATATTTAATGGATAAAGATGATCCATCTAAAATGATTGCTGCGCAGATAGAAATACGAAATATTAGCGCCACACCTTTATCTCTTGAAAGATATGTGTTTAATGGCGTAGAGCGAGTTATTTCGCCTTATCGTCTGCCGCCTGCAGCACAATTTCCTGATGCATATTATTTTATCAATTTACCATCAGTTAATCAAATGGATTATGCGTCATTTACGTTGTATTTTGAAGATACTATTCAACGCAAATGGAGGGTTTCCGGACGGGCAGAATTCAAAAGTAGAGCATGGGAGCTTTCATGGGAAAAGCCTCAGAAAATATAATGTGTATGAAAGGATGTAAACCATGGACAAATCCGTGTACTTAGAAAAGAATATCAGCCAGCAGCCGGCCATTGATCTGCTGCGGTCCATGGGCTATACCTACATATCACCGGAGGACTGCGAGGCGCAGAGAGGCAGCCGATACCATGTGTTGCTGAAAGACATTCTTCGAGGCCAGCTGCGGCGGCTCAACCGCTATGCCTTTGCCGGCGCGGAAAACGAGTTCTCCGCCGCCAACATCGAGCGGGCTATGGAAGATCTGGACGAGCCGTTAACTGATGGCCTGGTCCGCTCCAGTGAAAAAATATATGATGCTTTGTTGCTGGGCAAAAGCTATCCAGAGACTGTAGGTGAGGGTAAAACTCTCAGTTTCAACCTGAAATACATCGACTGGGAGCATCCGGAGAACAACCTGTTCTATGTTACTGAGGAGTTTGCAGTAGACAGTCGGGATAAGCTTCATAATGCCAGACCGGATATCGTGCTGTTTATCAACGGTATCCCCTTTGCCGTCATTGAGTGTAAAGCCCCGCAGGTCAGTGTAGAACAGGCCGTGGAGCAGAACATCCGCAACCAACAAAAGGAATACATTCCTCAGCTCTACAAGTTTGCCCAGATTGTGATGGCGACCAATAAAAACGCTGTGAAGTATGCCACCACCGGCACACCTAAAAAATTTTGGAATGTGTGGAAAGAACAAGACACCGCTTTTCTGGAAGATACACTGGCCCAGCATGTGACTGACCGTACCCCCACTGAGCAGGACCGGAATTTAATTTCTCTGTTCAGCAAAGAACGAGTTATGGAACTGATCCGGTACTTTGTGCTATTTGACGCCAATGTAAAGAAAATCTGCCGGTATCAGCAGTATTTCGCCATCAAAGAGATTATCAAGACCATTCAACAGCAGGATAAAAAGGGAAACCGACAAAGCGGCGTTATCTGGCATACCCAGGGCAGCGGTAAGAGCCTGACTATGGTTATGTTGGCAAAGTATATCTTAATGGAACTGTCCGCCTGCAATCCGAAAGTGGTTGTTGTTACTGATCGTAAGGAATTGGATCGCCAGATCGCCGCCACCTTTGCTCATACCCACCTCAATCCAGCCAGAGCCACCAGTGGACGGAATCTGGTAGAACTGCTGAATAGCGGCAAGGCGGATGTAGTCACTACAATCATCAATAAGTTCAACACCGCTGAAAAAATGGAGCACAAGAATTTTTCGCGGGATGTGTTTCTGCTGGTGGATGAGAGCCATCGTTCCAACTATGGCCTGCTGGCCACTAAAATGAGGGCGGTGTTTCCCAATGCCTGTTATATTGGATTTACCGGAACGCCTTTGATGAAAAAAGAGAAGAACACTATGGCGAAGTTCGGAAAGCTGATCCATAAATATACCATCAAGGATGGTGTGGATGACGGAGCCATTGTGCCGCTCATTTACGAAGGCCGCTTTGTGGAACAGAATGTGGACGAGGCAAATATCGACCTCTGGTTTAAACAGACCACCAAACGGCTCACGGAAGCGCAGCGAGATGACCTTTCCCGGAAATGGAGCAGTATTCGCCGCCTGACCTCCACCGATGCCCGTATCAAGCGGATCGCTCTGGATATCAATGAGCACTTCATTGATGGATACAAAGATACCGGTTTTAAGGCTATGCTGGCTACTAACTACAAGCGGGATGCGATTCGGTATCTGGAGTGTTTTGAGCAATTTGGGGATTTGAACTGTGCCGTGGTGATTTCACCACCTGATCTCCGGGAAAGTGTAGACGATATAGACGAAGGTGCCGACGATAAGGTCATTGCCTACTGGAATAAAATGATGAACCGCTACGGTGACGCAGATGCCTACGAAGAGGCAATGAAGAACCAGTTCTGCGCAGGGGACATCGATATTCTTATCGTGTGCAGTAAGCTGCTTACCGGTTTTGACGCCCCCATCTGCCAGGTTCTCTACATCGACAAAGAGTTGAAAGAACACGGTCTGCTCCAGGCTATTGCCCGTACCAACCGTCTGTATGAAGGCAAGGACTACGGCCTTATTGTGGACTACCGTGGACTGATTGAAAAGCTAGATACCGCTATGGATCTGTACATTGGCGCCGGGCTGGAGAACTTTGACAGTGGAGACCTGAAGGGTGTCGTGGTGGATGTCATGTCGTCTGTGGCTGGCCTCCGTGAAGCCTATACTCGGTTGACAGAATTGTTTGCGGACTTGAAAAATGCACGCGACACCGAAGAAGTGGAGGTGTTTCTTGCTGACGACAAGAAGCGAGAGAACTTTTATAATCTCCTCTGTGCTCTTGGCAAAGCGTTGAATATAGTGCTGAATGCGGAACAGACGTATGCAGCCGTTCCGAAAGATGAATTGAAGCAGTATCAAAATACTTTTATCTTTTTTTCTAGGGTGCGCCGCAGCGTGAAAATCCGTTACTGTGATGCCATTGATAACCGGGAATATGAGCCGCTGATGCAAAATCTTCTTGATACACACCTTTCAGTAGCTGGCCTGAAACAAATTACTAACCCCATCGATATTCTGAACAAGGATGACTTTGAACGGGAATTGGAGGAATTGGGATCTCTTCGAGCGAAGGCAGATGCTATTACCAGCAAATTGACCCGCAGCATCAGCGAAAAGTATCAAGAGAATCCTTCCTATTACGACAGCTTCTCCAAGCGGATTAAGGATGCATTGGATCAGTACAAGGAAAAGGTGATCTCCGAGGCGGAATATCTGGCAAAGATGCGTACCATCATGGAAGATTATCACGCCGGAAAGAGCAGTGTAACCTATCCGGAATCCATTAAGAATAATGTTCATGCCCAGGCATTTTACGGTGTTCTTTCTGCGGTGTTTGACGAAGCAAAAGAAGCGGAAGTTTCTCCTGATTTTGTTGCAGAGATTGCGGAAGAAATTACAAAAATTGTGGCCGACCACAGTCAGGTAGACTGGACCAACAACAAAACAATCCACGACCGAATCTCGCAGGATATTGATGATCTTTTTTATGACTACGAGAAAGAGCGGGGATTAAAACTGTCTTTTGACACCATCGATAAAATCATTGAAAATGTCAAAACAGTGGCGCTTCGGAGGTTTTGACAGCAATGGTACAGGAAAGAACTGTTTTATACGAAAATAACGAGATTCACTATCTTCTAGAACAGAAGCCGGTGAAAAATCTGAATTTGCGGGTTCATAAGGATTGTAAGGTTTATGTTTCGGCTAATTCAGATGTCCCTACTGAAAAAGTTGACGATTTTGTAGTGAGCAAAGGAGCCTATATCTGTTCAGCGCAAAGAAAGTTTCGTGAGATGGCACAATATGCCCCTCAACCTAAGAAATATGTCAGCGGAGAGACTTTTTATCTGCTGGGCAGAGGCGTCCGCCTGAAAGTGGAGAAAAATGTGCAAGATTCCATTTTCTCTGACGGGATATATCTTCATCTTCGTGTGAAAGACACGGAGGATTTTAGGAAAAAGCAAAAGATGGTAAGCCGTTACCTGGATGAGCAATGTCGAACTGTTTTTGGAGAGATTATTTCAGAAATCTATCCAGTATTCCAAAAATATGGAGTGCCTATGCCGACATTACGGATTCGTGATATGGAGACACGGTGGGGATCTTGCTTGGCAAAAAAAGGGGTTATTACACTGAACAAGCGTTTATTGGAAGCCCCCCGAAACTGTATCGAATATGTCGTAATGCATGAGTTCTGTCATTTTATCCATCCAAATCATTCAAAGCATTTTTATAGTTTTTTGGCCATGCTAATGCCTGATTGGAAAGAACGCAAAACAGTTTTAGATCGTAGCGCAACATTTTGGCTATGAACGATAGGGAGGAAAAATAATGCCGATGTGGTTATGTCGCGCCGGACGATATGGCGAGTTTGAAAATAAATTTCTTGAAGATAATAGGGTATATTGCACCTGGGACAATCTCACCGAATCAATCATGCAGTTCCACACCAAGCAGGACTTACAGCAATACTTTGTGGACAATAACCCAGATGTAAAGGTAAAAACAGCGATGAACTGGGCAAGCCAGGTATGGCCGTTTGCCCATGAGATGAAAAAGGGAGAGATCGTTGTCCTACCCAGCAAGATTAAGCCTGTGATTCATTTTGGCAAAATCACGGGGGATTATGAATTCTTACCTAATAACGATAATCCTTATTATCACGCGCATCAAGTTGACTGGTTTGCCTGTGATATCCCACGTACAGCTTTTGACCAGGACATCTTATATTCCTTTGGGGCATTTATGACCATTTGCCGTATTAAGCAGGAAGATCGCATAAAAGCAGTGATCCATGCCCAGAAGCAGGGAAAGAAAGCGCCCCAAATTACTCCGCAAGAGCCACAGGATGATGAAGAAGCACGAGATATTGAAAATGAAGCCTTGGGGGTTATCACAAACCTGATAATCCAAAAGACTAAAGGGCATGGTTTAGCAAAAATTGTAGATGCCATTCTTCGGGCAAAGGGATTCACTACATACGTTAGCCCGGCCGGACCGGATAAAGGTGTGGATATTCTGGCTTCAGCGGGCACACTTGGTTTTGGAAGCCCCAAAATCTGTGTTCAGGTTAAGTCCACAGACGCGCCAGTGGATCGGATTGTTTTGGATCAATTGGGCGGCGTGATGAAAAACTTTGGTGCCGAATATGGCCTGTTAGTGTCATGGAGTGGGTTCAAATCTTCGGTCATCAATGAGACGGCTAAACAGTTCTTTGAAATCCGGCTTTGGACCCACAAAGAAATTATCGAGGAGTTCCTGCGATACTACGATCAAATGGATGATGAAATCAAAGAACTGATCCCACTCAAAAAGATTTGGGTCGTAAACAACAGTGAGGAATAGATGTGACTGCTGAAGTGGCAAGAAATAATTTGAAGAAAACGTCGAATCGTGCTATAATACACCTAAGCCACCCAATCGTGCATCTCAAGCAAAACCCGTGATAGGATGGCTTGGATAGATTTTTGATAGCAAAAGTCCGAATAGACCTTAGGATAAGGATAATCTGTATCAAATAAAACCACGACGAATCAAATCTGCTATACAAAAAAGTTTAGAAATGGATTTAACTCGGCGAGTGGGAATAAAATAAAAAGGAGCCGTGAAACCTGAAAAATCAAAGGTTTCACGGCTCCTTTTTTTGTGGGCGGAACTAAAATGGAACAGAAAAACACAGCATATTTCCTAGTTATATATTTTATATATAAGTTTTATAAAAACTATGTATTTTACATATAATTAATTCGATGATACAATCCAAGTGTCAAACAAAAGGAGGAAATATAATGAAAAAAGATTACAGTAAGCTGTGGGTTTTATTTAAGTCAATGTTTGCATTGAGTGCATGTACCTTTGGCGGAGGATTTGTTATTGTTTCTTTAATGAAGAAAAGATATGTTGAAGAATTAAAATGGTTAGAAGAAGATGAGATGTTAGATGTAACTGCAATTACACAATCCGCTCCCGGTCCTTTGCCGGTAAATGCATCTGTCATAATCGGATATCGGATTGCAGGCATTATAGGTTCTTTGACAGCGATTTTAGGAACCATCCTTCCGCCTATGATCATCATTTCTGTTATTTCTTTATTCTATGAGCAATTTCGTACGAATCCATATATCAATACTGCATTACAGGTCATGAGGGCCGGAGTTGCAGCTGTCATATTTGATGTTGTGATCAACTTAGCGGCAAATGTTGTCCATACAAGACGCAGCCTGTATATAGGCATGATGATGATTGCGTTTATTGCAACATATGTATTGGATGTCAGCGCTATGATTATCATTCTTACATGTCTTGGAATTGGACTGATTGATCTGATGATTCAAACAACAAAAAACAAAAAGGGAGAAATGAGAAATGTTATTGGCTAAACTGTTTATTGCGTTTATTCAGGTTGGTTTATTCAGTGTGGGAGGCGGTTATGCTGCAATTCCGTTGATTCAGGAGCAGATTGTAAATATTTATGGATTGATGACCTTAAGTGAGTTTTCAGATCTTATTACAGTTGCAGAAATGACTCCGGGTCCGATTTCCATCAATTCCGCAACTTTTGTAGGTATGCGGATTGCAGGAATTCCGGGTGTGCTGCTGTGTACGATTGGATGTATCATTCCATCATTTTGTATTTGCTTACTATTAGCCCATTTTTATTATAAATATAGAAATGTAGACGGGGTACAGGTTGTGTTAGGCTCCATGCGGCCGGCAGTAGTTGCGCTGATTGCTTCTGCCGGAGCTTCAATCTTAATGCTGGGGCTTTTTCAGGCAGAACTTTATAATGTTGAGTTCAATAATTTTCGTTTTATAGAATTTTCGATTTTCGCCGGTTCCTTATTTATACTGCGAAGGTATAAAACAAGCGCCATTGCAATTATTCTGGGAAGTGGTATGATAGGTACGTTGATATATGTATTATTAGGCGCTGTTTAAAAGGAAAGGATTTTTATGACCTTACGACACTTAATGATTTTCACTGCAGTTGTAGATGAAGGCGGGATGAATAAGGCCGCAAAAACACTGCATCTTTCTCAGCCGAATATCAGTCAGGCTATCGCAGAGCTGGAGCAGCATTATGGCGTGAAATTGTTTGAACGTCTTTCGCAAAGATTATATCTGACAAAAGAAGGAGAGCTGTTGCTTTCCTTTTCACGCCATATTTTAGATTCCTATAAACAAATGGAAGAAGTGATGAATCAGGCGGTGGAAAAAACACAGATACAAATAGGCTGCAGTGTTTCTGTGGGGACGTGTCTTATTAACCGTATTTTAGATAAGGCTGAAAGGGTTCTTCCGAAATGTGAATTTCAAGTGAAGGTTACAAATTCATCGGAAATTGAGCAGGCATTATTAACGAATCAGATTGATATTGGTATGATTGAGGGAGTTGTTTCAGATGAAAATTTAATAGCGGCTCCCATGTGTAAAGATGAACTTGTCATTGTGTGCGGAAAAGCACATCCGTTTGCAAAGAAAGAAAGTATTTCTCTAAAGGCGTTAGAGGGACAAAACTACGTCAGCAGAGAAAGCGGAAGTACAGAGCGGAATCAGTATGAGCAGTTCTTAGAACAAAAAGGAATTAGGCTGAAACGAATTTTCTGCAGTACAAATACGGAGGCAATAAAAAATGCAGTAGTACATGGCAGAGGAATCGCAATATTTTCAAAACGAATGATTGAAAAAGAAGCAGTAGAGGGAAGTTTGATTATAGTGCCTGTAGAGGATATTCATATAATCAGAGATTTTCATTTTATTAGACATAAAAATAAATATATGTCGAAAACATTGCAGATTATGCAGGATATCTGTACTGATTTATAATGGAACGGCAGGTTTTATATCCGGATATCCGGATGATAATCTGAAGATAAAGAATTTTGTAACAGTTCAGCATTGCATCTTCTTGCCCACTTACAGCGGACAAGAAGCATCGGGCGTCCGTCCTATGAAGCTTCAGGCAGAAAAATTCTTATGAAAGCAAGCTTTCAACGCTTTTTTCTGCCTGAAGCTTCGCATGGCTGAACTGTTACAAGAATTTTGAAAAAACTTAAAAAAACTGTTGACATTTGGCGATACATCTGGTAAGATAATCTTCGCTGTCGGGAACGACAGAAACACAAAAGAAACGACATTAAAAAATGTCAAAATAAATTTAAAAAAGTTGTTGACAAATGAAAAACAATCGGTTATAATAAATAACCGTTTCGGACGAAAAGTCAAACAACAAAGAAGTTCCTTGAAAATTGAAGATTAAACAGTATGTAAAACCCTGAAAATTCTAACAATTCAAAAGGTTTGGTTTAGACCTTAGGATTTGAGAAAATTCAGAA